>NZ_JBFUPN010000004.1:0-286748 GCF_041355315.1 Mucilaginibacter sp. RCC_168 | reverse complement strand
AATCAACTTCAACAAGTCGGGTACTCGCATATACCCCTAAAGTTAAGGTTATCCATTCGTCTTCCCAACACCTGTGGTTGCAAACGAGCGCAAGTAACCTCCCACCAATAAAAAATCGATATGAAAATTTAATTAAATTTATGAGAAATCACGTTGAATGGCACGGTTAATGATTTTTCATTAATTCAATAGTCGTATATTGCGTAGTAAGTACACTTTATACATATTTGTAGCAGACCCCTAATAGATTTGAATGGAAAGTAATATACCAAATGAGGAGCTGATACCTCGCAAATTAGTTGAAGCCGAGCACATACTTGAAGAAGAAGACGAAGAGTTTCACCATCTCAATAACCCGGCCGATGCTATAAAACCCATCATCAAGAAGTACCTCGGTACGCCTAATCATGCCGATCAGCTGGGGAATAAATTCTACTTTACCGATGGCGACGCGAAAGTAGAGGTGGTAGTGGTAACGGACGAGATCATCCGGATCAGGGTTGCTCCACACGGCGTTTTCCTCGAAGATTTTTCCTACGCGGTTCCAAAACTGGAACATAAAGCCGCGGAATTTACCTTATTTGAAGACGAGCTGGAATTTCGCGTAGCCACTAAATCGATAAACTGTCATATCCGTAAAAAGGATTTCTTTATATCATTTTCTGATAGCAATAACCACGTAACCAGTACCGATGCTGTGCCCATGCACTGGGAAGAGAATGTGAAGTTTGGCGGTTATTATGTTTTTTGTACCAAAACCTGCCATCCCGAGGAAAGCTTTTTTGGACTGGGCGATAAACCAACCGAGTTTAACCTGCGGGGCAAACGCCTGAAAAACTGGAATACTGATGCTTATTCTTTTCAGTGGAACCAGGACCCGCTTTACCGTAGTATCCCCTTTTACATCAGTGTAAATGAAGGTATTGCGCATGGTATTTTCTTTGATAATACCTTTAAGGCACAGTTTGATTTTGGCGGCGAGGATACCACCAAAACAAGTTTCTGGGCCGATGGAGGCGAACTGCAATACTACTACATCCACGGTCCGCATATGATGGACGTGGTAAAAAGCTATCATATTTTAACCGGAACCCATCCTATGCCGCCGCTTTGGGCACTGGGCTATCACCAATGCCGCTGGAGCTATTATCCCGAGGCTAAGGTGAAAAAGATCACCAGGGGTTTCCGTGATAATAAAATTCCCTGCGATGGTATCTACCTGGATATTGATTACATGGATGGCTATCGCTGTTTCACCTGGAACCGAAAATATTTTCCTGATCCTAAAAAAATGATCAGCGAACTGGCGGCCGATGGTTTTAAAACCGTGGTGATCATTGATCCGGGGATCCGGGTCGACGATAATTATGCGGTGTTTAAGGAAGGTAAGGAGAAAAGATATTTCTGCCGCCGCAGCGATGATTACTTTATGGAGGGCCACGTTTGGCCGGGCCGATGCCAGTTCCCCGATTTTACCAACCCCGAGGTACGTACCTGGTGGGGTGGTTTGTTTGACGAACTGGTACAAATGGGCGTAGCCGGTGTTTGGAACGATATGAATGAGCCTGCCGTATTTGGCGCCGGTACTTTCCCCGATGATGTACGTCATCAATACGATGGTTTCCGCGGATCGCACCGTAAGGCACATAATATATATGGTATGCAAATGGTACGCTCAACCTATGAGGGTTTGCGTAACATCATGAAAAATAAACGCCCTTTTACCATTACCAGGGCAGGCTACTCGGGCGTGCAGCGTTTCTCATCCGTTTGGACGGGCGATAACGTGGCCTCCTGGGAGCATCTTAAATTGGGTAATATCCAATGCCAGCGCCTCTCTGTATCGGGTATACCTTTTTGCGGTACCGATATCGGCGGCTTTAGCGGTGAGCCCGATGGCGAACTGTTTACCCGCTGGATCCAGATGGGTACATTTTCGCCTTTCATGCGCGCGCATTCGGCGGGCGATACCAAGGAGCGGGAACCCTGGAGCTTTGGCGAGCCATTTACAGCCATCAACCGTAAGTTTATCGAGCTGCGCTATAAGCTGATGCCATACTTTTACTCCACCTTCTGGGAGCATCACCGTTATGGCTTCCCGATATTAAGGCCCATAGTGATGCATGAGCAGGATGTGAAACTCAACCACTTCCGCCAGGATGAGTTTACTTATGGCGATAAAATACTCGTTTGCCCGGTAATGGAACCCGGGCAAACCAACCGAAACGTGTATTTGCCAAAAGGCAAATGGTTTAACTTTTGGACGCACGAAATTGTAGACGGTGGTAAGGAAGTAAACGTAGCCACGCCGCTGGAAACTATACCCCTGTTTGTAAAAGCCGGTTCGGTAATACCCGAGTACCCGGTAATGCAATACGTTGGTGAGCACGAAATAGAAGAGGTTAAACAGAACATCTATTATTCAGACTATGAAGTAAACTCATTCCTGTTTGAAGATTATGGCGAAACCTTTGCTTACGAGCAGGATATTTACCTCGAGAAAAAGTTTGTGGTCAATGGCAATTCCCGCCAGATGACCATCCACCAGAGCATGGAAGGTCTGTATACCCCGCGTTATGAAGGTTATCACCTCAACATTATCGGCTTGCCATTCAAACCCGGCAAAATACTGGCCGATGGCAAAGTGGTTAGCGATTTCATCATCAATACCGATGGTACGGTAGAATTCAAGTTCAGCAAGAATTTCAAACACATCGAAATTTTAAAATAAAGCAAAAGGCCCCAAACGGGGCCTTTTTGATTTACATGGCTTTTCTCTCCCTTTTTCGATACGTTATTGCGAGGTACGAAGTAATCTCTATACTGTACAGAGTATACAAGCTTAGTCCCCTACCTGCTTAGAGATTATTAATATTGTGTTTGTTTTTATTTATAGGTATTAATGAGCTCCCTCTGGTCGGTTGTCTTCGTACCTCGCAATGACGCGTGAAGAGGATCATCTCGCGCTGTCCGAATGTCTCCGACTTCGGACTACTATGCTGGTAGTCTTCAGACTACATAAAAGGCAGCCATTTAAACTTCCAACTTCCAACTAAATTTCGTATCTTTATATAAACAACAGCCCGGTTTCCTCAAAAAGAGAAAACCGGGCTGTTTTGTTAAGACCAAAACAAGGCCAAAAACCGATCGTGTTGTATGTAGTTCTTTGATAGTCAGAAAATTAATACTTTTTAAAGTTTTTAAAATCACTCAAAACCGGATTGGAATTTGTTAAAAAGTGTTAAAATCGATGATTTTGAATGAATTTTCGAACGTTTTTACTCTCTATTTGAGCAGAAAAGTGTTAAAATTTAAGGTTTAAAAAGTTTTTCAGGTCATCGGATGGTGAGGGGTGGTGGATTAAAATCATGGATCAAAGTATAATCTTTTAAATCCAATCAAAATCTTGTAAATCCTGTTATATTTGATAGTATATAAACCAAACATTCCCGTACATTGGGTTATTCTAACATGCCTTAACAGGTTATTATATCATGGCTAAACAAACAAAGAAAACCGAAACCCCGTTACCGGAAACAAAACCTGTAAAAGAGAAGAAAGTCGTAAAAGCGGCTGATAAAAAGGTAGTTACACTGGCAGAAAAACCTGCAACGGCTAAAAAAACTGCTCCAAAACCAAAAGCTGCAACCCCCGAAACGGCGAAACCAGCTGCAAAAGCAAAGCCATCCACACCTAAAACTCATGTAATGCTGAATGCGGTAGAGCCATACAGCCGTTTTACCGATTTTGATATCAGTTTGTTTAAATCGGGCAAGCATTATAAGCTGTATGAAAAGTTTGGCTCGCACGTGCTGGAGCATAATGGAGTTATCGGTACCTATTTTTCTGTTTGGGCGCCAAATGCGCAGTATGTATCGGTTATAGCCAACTTTAACGGCTGGAACCGGGGTTCGCATAGCTTAAATGCCCGCTGGGATTCGTCGGGTATCTGGGAAGGGTTTATCCCGAATGTGGGCGTGGGCGAAACCTATAAATATTATATCAAGGCATCAACAGGGGAGGACCTGGAAAAGGCTGATCCCTTTGCACTCAGGTGGGAAGTGCCACCAAGCACGGCTTCTATTGTGGCCGATACTTTTTACGAATGGAAAGATGCCGATTGGATGGCCACCCGGCAGGAACATAACGGCCTGGATAGGCCATACAGTGTTTATGAGGTGCATCCTGGCTCGTGGGCACGCAGTTTGGAGAGCCCTGATGAGTTTTTAACCTATACCCAACTGGCCGATAAGCTGGTACCTTACGTTAAAGAAATGGGCTTTACCCATGTGGAGCTTATGCCGATCATGGAATCGCCGTTTTACCCAAGCTGGGGCTACCAGATCAGCGGGTATTTTGCGGCAGCCTCTCGCTATGGCGATCCAAAAGGGCTAATGTACCTGATTGAAGAATTTCATAAGGCCGGTATTGGCGTAATATTGGACTGGGTCCCTTCACATTTCCCTGGCGATGCCCATGCTTTGTACAAGTTTGATGGTACACACCTGTATGAACATGCCGACGACCGCAAAGGCTTTCATCCGGATTGGAAATCGTACATATTCAATTATGGTCGTAACGAAGTAAGGGCCTTCCTGATCAGCAACGCACTGTTCTGGTTGGATAGGTATCACGCAGATGGTTTGCGTGTGGATGCGGTAGCCTCCATGCTGTATCTGGATTACTCCCGTAAACATGGGGAGTGGGAACCTAATATTTATGGTGGAAACGAAAATCTGGAAGCTGTTTCATTCCTGAAAGAGTTTAATGAGGCCGTTTACAGTCATTTCCCATCGGTACAAACTATTGCCGAAGAATCTACCTCATTTACCGGGGTTAGTCGCCCGGTATATTTAGGGGGATTAGGCTTTGGCATGAAATGGATGATGGGCTGGATGCACGATACCATCGGCTACTTTAAGGAAGATCCGATCAACCGTAAATACCATCACAACGAAATTACTTTTAGTACCATATATGCCTTTACCGAAAACTTTATGCTGCCTTTTTCGCATGACGAGGTGGTATATGGCAAAGGATCTATGCTGCGTAAAATGCCGGGCGACGAGTGGCAGCAGTTTGCCAACCTGCGTTTAATGTACAGCTATATGTTTACGCACCCAGGCACCAAGTTACTGTTTATGGGCGCCGAATTTGGCCAGGGCGACGAGTGGAACTTTGCGCAATCCTTACAATGGCATGTATTGGAGTATGCCAACCACCAGGGCATGAGCGAAACGGTAAAAGCGCTGAACCATTTGTATCGTGATGAACCGGCCCTATATCAAAAAGCTTTTGATTTTAGTGGCTTTGAATGGATAGACGGCGGTAATGCCAACGATTCGGTATTGGTTTACAGACGTATGGGCCATAATGAAAAAGACGACCTGGTGATTATTTTAAATATGACACCCGTGCCGCGCCATAATTATCGCATAGGTGTACCCGCAGGTGGCCAATGGAAAGAGATATTTAACTCCGATGCTAAAAAATTCTGGGGCAGTGGCTTAACCAACGCGCCCGAGGTAACTGCCGAAGCCGTAAAATGGCATGGCAAGGATAATTCAATTATTATTACGCTGCCGCCGCTTGGCGCTACCGTGTTTAAGATAGCTAAGGACGCGCCGGCCAAATATGAGTTGAAACGGTAACAGATTTAAATTTCGATCAACAATGTAACCATTAACCGGAAATACCCGTTTAGCTTGGTTACATTGTTAATTGAATACCTTATGAATCCTAAATTCCGTTACCTGTACATCGCTATTGGCAGTTTGCTGTTCATATCATTAATAGTGCAGGTGATCATAACTTATCCCGAGGTCAGTGCTCAAAATGTATTGCTGAACGCTATTCCGTCCTTATTGTTTTTTTACCTCGCTTACAAAACCTATCACGAAAAAAAGGACAGCGAGCTGATGTGAATAAGCTTTAAGTGATTGATATCGAGTGATATGTAACTTTGTTTCCCTGTTCAATACTGAACAATAATTGTAACGAATCCGAACAGTTATTAAACGGAGTTTATTTTAAATAGTTGAATTTCAGTAATTTATAATCAGGGTATGCTTTTAGCTGTAATTGCGGCATAAAACCTGATTGATTATGTTGAAAAACTACCTGCTTGTAGCTTTTAGAAATCTCTCTAAAAACAAGGCCTTCTCATTTATTAATATTGTTGGTTTGGCAATAGGCATGGCAGCATGTCTGTTAATTTTACAGTATGTAAGTTTCGAATTAAGTTTCGATAATTTCCACGCTAAAAAGGACCGCATCTACCGCATTAATCAGGATAGGTATAACAATGGCAAGTTAAGCACCCAATGGGCAGGCGGGGCGTTTGCGCCGGGCAGCGCTTTTAAGGCCGTTTTGCCAGAGATAGAGGATTTTGTAAAGATTGTTGGCGCAGGGCAGTTACTGGCCAATTATAAGGACCAGAAAATGGTGATTAAGAATAATTACTTCGCCAGCCCCTCCATTTTTAATATTTTTTCGTTCCCTTTCATCAGTGGCGACCCCAAAACAGCCTTAAGAGAACCCAATACGGTAGTGATATCTGAAGAAGTTGCCCAAACGCTTTTTCGTAATGCAAATCCGGTGGGGCAAACGCTGATCGTCAATAACGATAAGCCATTAAAAATTACCGGTGTAATGAAAAATATCCCGGCTAATTCGCACATGAAGTTTGATTTTTTACAATCATATAATACCCTGCTTAAGGATAATCCGCCGAATAAGGATTTTAACCTGGATAATGCCTGGTTAAATGACGGCTGTACAACTTATTTGTTGCTGAGGCCGGGTGTTGATTCGAAAGTGCTGGAGCGTAAGTTTATACCTATAGTAAAAAAGGTTTACGATGGGTATAAAGGTTCGGGTGAGGGTGGCGTATACACGCTGCAATCTGTACAAAGCATTCATTTGTACTCCAACCGGATGATTGAATTTCAACCTAATGGCGATGGAAAATCAGTTTACTTATTATTGGGCATAGCTATATTTGTGATCATCATTGCCTGGATCAATTATATTAACCTGGCCACAGCCCGGGGCATCGGCAGGGCCAAGGAGGTTGGGGTTCGTAAAACCCTGGGTTCTGCAAAAGGGCAGTTGATTGCCCAATTTATGCTTGAGGCCATGCTGCTTAATGGATTGGCCATCATACTCGCTTTAGTGTTTATTCTGATCTGTTTACCGGTGTTCTCGCGCGTATCGGGCCTGCAAATGGAGTTTGCCATGTTTACCAGACCCATCTTCTGGGGATCGTTACTGGGTATATTTATCTTAGGATCATTCTTTAGCGGCTTTTACCCTGCCATTGTATTATCTTCATTCAGACCTGTCGAGGTTATGAAAGGTAAAATACTGGCATCGCCCAAAGGTGTGGTTTTGCGCAAGGCCATGGTAGTGTTCCAGTTTGCGGCCTCTATATTTTTGCTCATCGGATCACTTACCGTATTCAGGCAGTTAACGTATATGCAAAACCAAAAACTGGGAATAAAAATTGATCAGACACTGGTGATCAAACCACCGTTGGTTAAGGTTGATTCCTTTTACAGAAGCATGAGCACTTTTAAGCAGGAAGTGTTGGCCCAATCAGCAGTAAAAAGTGTTACGGTATCAACTACAGTTCCCGGTGAGCCGGTATTCTGGAATGCTGGTGGGATCAAATTAACTACCGCCGACCAAACCCAGGGCAAACAGTATCGTATTATTGGCGGCGATTATGATTACCTGACCGCTTATGACCAAAAATTAATAGCCGGGCGAAAATTCTCAAAAGATTATGGCGACGAACCCCATAGTGTTGTTTTTAATAAAAAAGCTGCAGAGCAAATAGGTTTTAATAAACCGGAGGACGCGCTGGGAAAAAAAATAGACTTCTGGGGACAGGTTTATACCATTGTGGGGGTGGTTGATAATTTTCACCAGCAATCTCTGCGTGATGCTTACGATGCTATCATTTTCAGATGTATACCTGATGTGCGGGGCTCTGTATCGGTTAAAATAAGTTCAACTAATATCACCCAGACAGTTGCAGATTTGAAGAAAACCTGGGCCACGTTTTTCCCGGGCGACCAGTTTGACTATTTTTTTCTGGATCAGCATTTTAATGAGCAATACAAAGCCGACCAGCGTTTTGGACAGGTGTTTGGCGTATTTACAGGCATAGCCATTTTTGTAGCCTGTTTGGGTTTGTTTGGCCTGGTGTCCTATACCATTGTACAACGTACTAAAGAGATCGGCATCCGCAAGGTTTTGGGCGCAACAGTGAATAGTATTTTAACCCTGCTGTATAAGGATTTCGCCGCGCTGGTAGTTATCTCCTTTGTGATTTCGGCGCCACTGGCCTGGTATGCCATCAGCAGATGGTTGCAAACCTATGCGTTCAGAATTGATATCGGTCCGCTGTTATTCTTTATTCCATTTACTGTGGTGATGGTGATCGCGTTTGCTACAGTATCATACCTGAGTGTAAAAGCCGCTTTAACAAATCCGGTTAAAAGTTTGAAGACGGAATGATGTTAAGGTTAGGATTTTTAGATAAGGAACAAGGAGATATCAGATCATGCTGAAAGGTCAAAGTATCTATGTTGCAAAGTATGCATGTTTGCGGATAGAGCCCTTTGTACCTTAGGATGACCGATTTTTATTGGTAATTCCGTTATTTTGCGGTATGTCAGTTTTAACTACGCCCGAGAAACCAGCAATACCAACCTATTCACTGCTGCAAAACAGCTCCATTGGCAGCAGCATGATCGAAGTACGCGAGGCCAGTGAAAATTGTGGCGTGTTTAAGCTTGATCCGGCTTTCCTGTTACCTCACCGAAAGGATTATTACCTCTTTGTTTTAGTAAAGAAAGGGAATAACCGCCATTGGGTAGATTTTACGCCTTATACCATTAAGCCAGATACTTTTTACTTTACCGTGCCCCAACAAGTGCATCTAAAAGAGCATGCAGGACAAATGGAAGGTTTTATGGCCAGCTTTACCGATGAGTTTTTGCAGTTAGAAGAAAATCGTACCTTAAAGCAACTTCCTATTATCCAAAACCCTGCCGGGGCCCATGAACTGCTGCTGACCACCGACGACGTAAACTTTATTGAGGATGTAATGCGCAAAATGGTGGCAGAATTTAATGCTGATGGCACCTGGCGCAACCAGATGCTTACCTCATGGCTTAGGGTATTGGTGATATATCTGAGCAGGCTATACGCAGAACAATTCAGCGAAAGCTGCCTCACGCTGAGCTATTGCCTGTTGAAAAGCTTCCAGGAGTTTATTGGCAAACATTATGATACCCTGCATGAGGTTGCCGATTACGCAAATCTGCTAAACCTTACACCCGGCTATTTGAACGATGTAATAAAGCAGCAAAGCGGTAAAACAGCCATTACGCACATCCATGAACGCCTTATTGTTGAGGCCAAGCGCCGTTTACTGCACACCGAACTTTCGGTAAAGCAAATAGCCGATGAGCTTGGGTTTGATGACGCGGCTTATTTTAATCGTTTCTTTAAACGTATTGCAGGTACGCCGCCAGCAGGCTACCGGGAGCAAATCCGGGAAATGTACAGTTAATGCCCGGCAATGTGCAGCAGCTATTTAAGCAGGCCTCGATAGCTTTGCTTTATGAATAAACAAACAGTTTTAATAACCGGCGCCAATAAAGGAATTGGTCTGGAAACCGCACGCCAGCTGGCCAAAGCGGGCTATCATATATTTTTAGGCAGCAGGGATAAAGACAATGGCGACAGGGCCGTGGAGCAACTAAAAACCGAAGGTTTTAACGATGTTGAATTGTTGCTGATAGATGTTACAAGTGAATCTTCTGTTCAGCAGGCTCATGATGATCTGATCAAACGCGTTGACAAATTAGATGTGCTGATCAATAACGCCGGCATTCCAGGGGCTTTCCCGCAAACACCTTCAAATGCCGATGATGAAACGCTGCACAACGTTTTTGAGGTGAATTTTTTCGGTCCGATCCGTACGGTAAGAATTTTTATTGATCTGCTGAAGAAGGCCGAAAACCCAAGGATAGTGAATGTGACATCCGATCTGGGCTCGCTTACCTTGCATAACGATCCTAACTGGGAGCATTACCATTTTAAATCAGCCGCTTATGGTCCGTCAAAAACAGCTCTGAATGCTTACACCGTGGCTTTGGCTGCTGAGCTGAAGGACTCTTTCAAAGTAAACGCGGTAAACCCCGGCTATACCAATACCGAATTTAACCACAATCAGGGTCCTAAACCGGTAGAAGACGGCGCCGCACCAATTGTAGCCTACGCCATGCTGGATAAGGACGGCCCTACAGGCAAATACATCAGCGACTATGGAGAGACGCCCTGGTAGGTTTTGGGGGGAGTAGGGATTTGGGGAGTAAGGAGCAAGGATAAAAATAAGGGGATTGTCAGTCTGAGCTTGTCGAAGACTCGTGTGCAGAGGCCCGCCCACCATGCTTCGACAGGGCTCAGCATTACAGTCTTTTTATAGGCTACAAAACAACAAAGCCCGCGGTAAACCGCAGGCTTTGTGTTATAAATTAAAATTGATGGAGCAAGATTAGAACTTACCCAATTCCTGAACCAGGTCGATCAGTTTGTTTGAGTAACCCCATTCGTTATCGTACCATGATACTACTTTAACAAAGTTATCATTCAGACCGATACCAGCTTTGGCATCAAAAATTGAAGTGCGTGCATCACCTTTGAAATCTTCAGACACAACTTCATCTTCGGTATAACCTAAAATGCCTTTTAATTCGCCTTCAGATGCAGCTTTCATAGCAGCTTTGATAGCCTCGTATGAAGCACCTTTTTTCAAACGTACAGTTAAGTCAACTACAGATACGTCGGCAACGGGTACGCGTAAAGACATACCTGTTAATTTACCTTTTAACTGAGGTAAAACTAAGCCAACCGCTTTAGCAGCACCGGTTGATGAAGGGATGATGTTTTGGTAAGCACCGCGGCCGCCTCTCCAGTCTTTAGCCGATGGGCCGTCAACTGTTTTTTGAGTAGCTGTAACAGCATGTACAGTGGTCATCAAACCTTCTTCGATACCAAAGTTATCGTCCAATACTTTAGCGATAGGTGCTAAACAGTTGGTAGTACATGAAGCGTTTGATACGATAGTTTGATCGGCTTTCAATTCTTTATGGTTAACACCCATTACAAAGGTAGGGGTATCATCTTTTGCTGGCGCGCTCATTACAACTTTTTTAGCACCGGCATCGATATGTTTTTGTGCGGTTTCCTGAGTTAAGAAAAGGCCGGTTGATTCGATAACCACCTCGGCACCTACTTCGCTCCATTTAAGGTTAGCAGGATCTTTTTCAGCAGTAACACGGATGGTTTTACCGTTTACAACCAAATGTCCGCCTTCAACAGCAATAGTGCCTTTGAATTGGCCGTGAGTTGAATCGTATTTCAACATGTAAGCCATATAATCAGGCTCAACAAGGTCATTAATACCAACAACTTCAATGTCGGGTCTTTCAATTGCGGCTCTGAATGCCAGGCGTCCAATACGGCCGAAACCGTTAATTCCTATTTTCATGATTTTTTTAATTTTTATTAGAATAGTAGGTTAATAAATTATTTATAGGTTCTTTAATGATATTTGCTATTTGAAGGTTTGCCTCAGATGCAGCTTCATGTAAATACTCCTGAAAGTTGGCAGCTACCGTGCCTGCAAAATGAATAGAGGCACCCGGATGTTGCTTTGATAAAGGTAGTAAATATGTTGAAATTAGCTTGCTAAAACCTTTTTTTATGACGTTTTGCAGATAGTGGTCGTGCAGGTTATCCTGGTAAAATTCGGTGAACGAACTTAAAAACAAAGCAGGTTGTTTTTGCCGGTAAACCTTCTCTAACAAGGTTTTTCTGTCTACATCGTACTTGTTTACAAACTTCTTTTTGAGGTTAGGCGGCAGGGTTTCGTTCATATAGCCTTTGATCAGCTGTCGGCCCAGCCAGTTACCTGAACCTTCATCGGCCAGAATATAACCCAGGCCATAATTGTTGTCCAATACCTTTTTGCCATCGTACCAGGCCGCGTTGGAGCCACTGCCGCAAATGCTGATAATGCCTGGAGAGTTTTTACAACAGGCAATTGCTGCTGCCGTAATATCATGCTCCACTACTACTTTGCCAAATTTAAAAAAGGCCGATAGCGCGTTATATACAATTTGCCTGCGCTCGTTGGAGGAGGCGCCGGCGCCAAAAAAATAAATACGTTTTATTTCTTCGGCGTGGTGTATCAGGTTAATGTTTTTGTTGAGCAGCTGCAGGATATACTTTTCGTCGTTAAAATAGGGATTGATGCCATTGGTTTTAAAGGAAGCAACAGTTCGGCCTTTATCGGCAAGCCGCCAATGTGCAAAGTACGATCCGCTATATACAACTGCAATCATTAATTATATCGATAATATATCTGCCATTTCCAAAAGATCGGCCTCCAGCTTAAATTCATGTTGGTTAAGGGCTTCTTCTAAACTGGTAAGCAGAATATGGTTGGCCTGCAAACCTACCATTTTTTGTGTTTCGCCCGCAATTAACGCATTTACAGCGGCATAGCCAAGCCGGCTACCCAAAATACGGTCAAAACTTGATGGACTGCCACCTCTTTGCAAGTGGCCTAATATAGTTACTTTAATATCGTAATCTTTAACTTCTTTTTGCACAGCCTTGGCCACATCATACACACCTCCATTTTTATCACCCTCGGCCACAATAACAATGCTTGATGATTTTTTGTTAGATGAACCATCCTTCAGATTCTTGATCAGATCTTCAATAGCGGTTTGTTTTTCAGGAAGCAGGATAGCCTCGGCACCGCAGGATATACCCGCGCGTAAGGCTATAGCGCCAGAATCGCGGCCCATTACTTCAATGAAAAATAAGCGGTCATGTGCGTCGGCTGTATCACGTATCTTATCAATGGCTTCAATAACCGTGTTGGTAGCCGTGTCAAAACCCAGGGTATAGGTTGAGCCGCACAAATCGTTATCAATGGTGCCTGGTACGCCCATAACGGCAATGTCCGGATATTTTTTTGAGAAACGCAGCGCGCCGGTAAACGTACCATCGCCGCCAATAACCACCAGGGCATCAATGCCGTGTTCTTTCAGGTGTTTATAGGCGGTGGCCATGCCTTCGTCCTCCTTAAAAGGTAAACAACGGGCTGTTTTTAAAATAGTACCACCCAAATTAAGTATGTTACTTACCGAACGTTTGTCCATATCGTACATATCGTTCTCAATAAGTCCTTTGTAACCCTGCCTGATACCAACAACCTCAAGGCCATTGTATAGTGCTGTTCTAACAACCGCCCTGATACAGGGATTCATTCCGGGAGCATCACCGCCAGAAGTTAAAACCGCAATTTTTGAAATTTTCTGCATTTTTACATTACTTAGATTTGCGCTACGAAGATAGTGTGTGTAAATTACACCATTAAATTTTATTTGTTTTTTTTTGGATTAGGAATTAAGGTCATATATTTAACAATTAAACTTAAATCCCAGTACCGTTTTGGAAGTAATGCTACCCAAGTTTGATTCCGTATTCTCTATTGACTGCGTAATTTTTGGTTTTGAAGCCGGCGAGCTTAAAATCTTGCTTATTGAGCGTAACGAAGAGCCCTATAAAGATGAACTCGCGTTGCCTGGTTATATTGTGGAACAAGACGAAAGTATTGACGATGCTGCCGAGCGTATTTTGTATGAGCTTACCGGCTTGCGCGATTTGCACATGCAGCAGTTTCATACTTTTGGCGAAGTGAACAGGCATCCCCAGGGCCGGGTTATCACCGTGGCTTATTATGCGCTGATCCGTATAAATGGGCAAAAAGAACTACGACCGGTTACCCAGTATGCCAAAAAGGCTTTCTGGCACCCTGTTAACGAGCTGCCAAAGCTCGCGTTTGACCACAGCGAGATATTTAATACCGGTTTTAACAAGATCCGCAGGAGGCTGCACTATCAGCCGATTGCGTTTGAGTTATTACCCGAAAAATTCACATTAACCCAATTACAATCCCTTTACGAGGCAGTGCTGAGTAAAAAGCTGGATAAACGCAACTTTAGAAAGAAAATGCTGAGCTATGGATTTTTAAAAGAGCTTGACGAAAAACAAAAAGGAGTTTCCTACCGCGCCGCTAAATTATATAAGTTCGACAAGCGTAAATACGGCAAAATATTCCAGGGCGAGATGAATATTGGATAAGGGGGCATGGAGCAAGGATTTTTGGAACAAGGAGCAATGATAAAGAGCTGATAAATCATTCTAATCTCTGAATTTTACTAATCAAAGGTCAGAGATTTAAAAGTAAAATATAAAGGGCCGGAAATTTTTTCCGGCCCTTCTTTTTGTCCTTTATCCTTGTTCCAAAAATCTTTATTCTTATAAAGAGCTCGGAGCCAGTTCCAGGTGGTATTTTACCAGGTTGTCTATAGGCGAGCGGATAATGCTGCCTACTACCATGCCATTTTCTGTAGCTACTTCTTCCAGAACGTTTCTGAAATTATAGCCTACTGAACCGATACAGTTAAAGGTGTATTTTTGATAATCGGGGTAATGCGTTACCAGGTTGCGGAAAAAATCTTCAAATGAGGTACGTACCAGGTTGCGCGAGTATTCGATATGTACGTTGTTATCATAAACAAACTTGCTGAAGCTGGCGCAAAAACGATTGGCACGCGGCTGTGTATAAACCTGTTCGTTTATATCATCAGGTGTAAGTTTAAATGTTTCCCAGAAAAGGTTACGTACCGGCTCGGGCATATAACCGCGCAGGTAATCAACTAAAAGCTTTTTGCCTATGTAGCAACCGCTGCCTTCATCGCCTAAAATGTAAGCGCCAGAGTCGATATTGTTGATCACTTCTTTACCATCATAGATACAGGTATTGGTACCAGTGCCTAAAATAGCGGCGAAGCCTTCTTTGTTACCTAACAGGGCACGGGCGGCTGCAAGCAGGTCATGACCAATGTTCACCTTTGCTTTGGTAAAAACCACTTTCATGGCTTCCTCAACAATTTTACGCATCTCGGGTGTCGAACAGCCGGCGCCGTAATAATTTACTTCGGTTATTTCATCCTTCTCCAGGTCGGTTGGCAAACTTTCATTTAAAGATTGTATGATATATTCCGTACTTGAAAAATAAGGGTTATAACCCTCAGTGTTAAAATACACTTTTTTACCTTCTTCGGTAACCAGACACCAATTTGTTTTAGTTGAGCCACCGTCAGCAATTATGATCATAAATTAAGTTTTATTAAAAAAATTGGGTTAAAAGTATGATTAACTTATTGTAAAAAAAACACTTTCCATTTTAAAAAACAAAAATTGCGATTTTCAAGTCAATCAGGCTTTGTTTTTACATAAATTATCGCTTAAAAACACATTAAATATTAATGTTGATACATGTTTAATCAAAAAGACCATTAATTATAACAAGTGTATGATTAACATGTAATTAGCACACCGGTAATTAAAGTACTTAATTTGCAATTGTACGTAATGTTAAATTATTTAGCAACAAATAATGTTACTTCTGCTTTATTATTCATTGTGCCTAACAACTACAAAAATGAAAGAGAATTGTTGGATAATACGTGTGTTATTTTCATGCCAGGTAACTTTTCTTTTAACCAGTTTGCCATAAATTCAGAACCGGGCTCTTCGCTGGCAATATGTCCCAGTACGATGAGCGATAGTTTTTGGCCTTTAGCTTGCGCATCACGAACATATTCGGCAGTTTCCCATTCCTGTATCTCGCCGCATATCAACACATCCGGTTTTTCTTTGCCCATGGCTTGTATTTGCCTGGTGCCGCCTGCAGCGCCGGGCATCAGCAATATTTTTTGACAGTTTTGCTTCAAATCGCCAATATATCTCACCTTATCAATAAATAATTTCTGCTTTAAATGACCAATTAACGAGCTTAAAGATGTTGTTGGAAGCATCAACACATTAGTAGCAACCGGATTATAATAACTCTGCCAGCCCAATTGCTTCAATAGCCCCATCCTAACGCCATCGGGATTAATACTGTGTATATAATCATGATTACGCCATACGGCTATGTTATGTTGTTGAAGCAGATCGGCTTTATAACGATAAACATCGTCATTGGCCAGCCAGGCTGTTTGGTCCTGATGATTGTAAAAAGTAGGCTCATGGGCAATAATAAAATTGGCTCCCAAAGCAATAGTTTTCCTGATCACTTCAACAGTAGCAAACATGGTGGTAACAATACCGGTAACCTGAATGTCGCGGCTGCCAGCCTTCAGTGTATCAACGGTACTGTTGAAAGGAGCGCCGGGTACCTGATTGATGAACATGTCCATAACTTCCCCAACAGTTACGGGTGCGGGCGGAACAAAAAAACTGTCAGCATGGCTTATTACAGGAGAGGTTAATAGAGCGGCAACGCCGGCAGCTTTAGTAAAATTATAAATGAATTTGCGCCTGGACTGATCCAGACCCAGCTGGAATGGATAATTGTTTGTGCTCATGATATTTGGTTGTGGTAATAGTCAAATATAAAGAATAGACAAAGGGTTTATGCGTAATATTTTGCCCGATGTTTTTCCCCATAGTCCATTGTTTTACTCATGTCAGGAGTAGCTTTCAGCACTTAATAAACCGGCACATCATTGCTTTACGGTTAAATTGACTTTTTTGTTTGGTTAACCGGTAAACGGCATCTCAATTGCTTGCTTCGCGATAAATCCACAAATATCAAATCGTAACATATTAAGAAAAATCTACACCTTCCCTTATCATGAAACTAAAGTTCAAAAGCCTTCTTATTGTATTAGCGGGTGCCTCGCTATTTTATACTGCCTGCAAGAAAGAAGTGAAACTAAATCCAAACAATAAACCACCGGTATCTACTACAGACACAGCAAGCCTTGCTACCAACCAGATCATCAGAAATATAACACAAACCCTGTCTGGTGCTTACGGAGGTGTGGACATTAATAAGGGGCTCATCCTGCCCGATCTTACTACCATTAAACAATCAAAGCCGCTTGTATCAGGACTTGTGGACCTGTGCTCTTTTTTTCCGGATACGGTGGTAAATTATAAAACGGTTATTGGCGATACCATTACTTCCCAAACCAGCGGATTATTCAAATTTTATTTTAGCTGTAAGAGTGATACCATAAGGATTCCGGGAACAAAACCCTTTACTGTTTTTAGATTGTTAAACGGATACGTAGCTTATGACTCGCTGGCAACAACCGGCCAAACCCCCAGCGGACTTTTTATTCATAATATAAAAGCTTTTTATCAGGCAAAGGCTTTTGATAGTAATGTGCCTCTGGCTATTAATGGCAGCAGTAGCAAACTTATTTCTTTTAATGGAAGCATTAAATCATTTGTTGATACCGCGTCGACTAAGAAAACGCTGATCCCATCATCTGTACATGCTTATTATACGTTGAAGGATGTAAGTATTGATCTGTCAAAAAATAGCGATATAACAAGAGGCACCATAACTTTTGCAGCTGTAGGCGAGGCCAATAGTATCAAATGGTATTATGAAGGTCTTGTTACTTTTTTAGGTGACCACAAAGCAAGTGTAGTTATTAAAAATAAAACCTATAATGTTGATTTGCTTACGGGCAAAATAATCAAAGCATAGATATTCAAAATACCGGAACGTTTTATAAAAGGAAAGGAATAAGCAGCATTCCGACCCAAATGGTAACTGAATTCAAAAATTTGATTGATATTTTCGTATAATTTTGCATCTTTGCACCGCGAAAAACTCGCGATGGTCCCATAGCTCAGCTGGATAGAGCAACTGATTTCTAATCAGTAGGTCTCAGGTTCGAATCCTGATGGGATCACTTTTTAAGTCAGAAGCCTCAAGTCGAAAGTCTTGAGGCTTTTTTGTTTTTATACACAGGCAGATTTCTTTATTTTAGATCCCTATGAAAACTTTAAACGAATTTAAAGAATCATTAAGTTCAGAACAGCCCGTGAGCGGGCTCTCGGTGCAATTGAAAAGCCTTTGGTATGATGGCAAAGGCGATTGGCATCAGGCGCATGCCCAGGTTGATCAGCTCAATGACCGGGCATCGGCCTGGGTCCATGCCTACCTGCACCGTAAGGAAGGCGATATTTGGAATGCCGATTACTGGTACGGCAAAGCAAGACAAATTCGCCCGGATCTGTCTTTGGAGGAGGAGTGGGAGCAGTTGGTATCACAATTTCTTTGATTGTGTACCTGCCCTTTGGATTCATTTAAAACAATAGACTGAGACTGAAATTTATATCAAGAAATTTAATTTCGGATGGTAAAGCTCATTTGAAACGATCTATAAAGCATCCTTGATCTTCAGTACCAGGAGCTCAGCCGGAACTTCCCCCGGCTTTAAGCTGGAGAGATCAATGATGCTATCATTACCGGCATTTTTTATCATCAATGATTTTTTACTTCCTAAAATAGTAACTGCCGCCTTTGCCGGAACATGGATATTTTGCAAACGTATTTGTGGTACATAGGCGGGAAGTATACAAAACAGATCTTTTCCTTTTTTTGTAAAAAAGGCTGCTATAGATGCCGTATCTTTTTTAGGTATAACCAACTCCGCGATGCTATAGCCGGCCATATAACTTTCTTTCTTTTTCTGCGGTTTTGGCCCTGCACTCCACTGATACGGATATCGGTACGCGGTAGTGCCATATATCGCTTCTCCGTTAATTTTTAACCAATTGCCTATATCGGTCAATCGCTGCTGCATAATTACCGGGATACGTCCGTCGGCAGTAGGCCCGATATCGAGCAGTAAATTACCGCCTCTGGAAACAATATCAATCAGCATTAAGATAAGGTCGTGACTGCTTTTATAATCTTCCAGCTTCTCATTCCGGTTGTATCCGTAGGAATGACCGATGCCCTGGCTTTCTTCCCAGATAACACTGGCATCCATACCACTGCCATATTCGGAAGTGATGTAAGTGGCCCCGTTGTTTTTTCCACGGGTGTTGCTGCCCCAGCGATCATCAACAACTACCTCCTTGGCTACCGGCGACTCATTGAACAACCAGGCCAGTAATTCGGGACTGTGCCAGGCGGTATCGGGCAATTCCCATTCGCCGTCAGAAAAAATAATAGAGGGTTTATATTTTGTTATCAGGTCCTTAAACTGTGGGAACATGTGTTCCGAAACAAAGCGTTTCTTGTCTTTCAGCCACAGGGGATTGAACCATTCGTACAAAGAATAATAGTATCCCATTTTTAGTCCTTCGGCCCTTACGGCATTGGTAAGGTCGCCTAACAGATCACGTTTTGGCGTTCCTGTTACCGCGTTCCATGGACGCCCCCAGTCACGGTCGGCTTCGGCGCTGTTCCATAAACAATATCCTTCATGATGCTTTGAGGTAAGCACCACATAGCGTGCGCCTGATTTTTTTAAAACATTGGCCCATTGTTGGGGATCAAACATCTCTGCTTTAAACATTGGCTCAAACTGCGGATACAAAAAATCGGCGCCATAATTTTTATCGTGAAATGCTACATAATCTTTTTGTTTATCCTGCTGTACGCGGTACCAGTACCATTCGGCATAGCTGTCGCCGCTGTTGGGTATTACCGGCGCGTAGGAGGGTACCGCATACAGCCCCCAATGAATAAAAATTCCAAACTTATCGTTATGAAACCATTCAGGCATTTTTCGTTTATTGAGCGATTCCCAATTGGGCTCAAACTTTTGTGCGGCGGCCATATTAATATTGAAAAGGAGAAGGAGCAAAAACAATAAATTTTTCATAAAAGCATTTTTAAGCAGGAGTGATAACAAATTTAATGATTGGAATGGTGTCTTTATCTTACTACGGGAAAGAATTATATCTGCATAAAAAAAGCAAAAGCCTCTGCAATACATTGCAGGGGCTTTTGCTTTTGAAAAACGATACTTCTTAATAATCAATAATAATATGCGTTGGTTTGAACATTGGCGCTCAATTTCTTTTGATCGGTGGCAGCAGCCAATCCCTGCAACCATATGGTATACACCGATCCACTGTTTAGTTTTAAGTCTGCCAAGGTAACCAAAACCGTGGTAGTTCCTTTTTTGCGGACTTCCAGTGTATACGTGCTGTTACCCTGTACCGGTACAAAAGCCGAGGCTCCTTTATAAGCCTGGTTACCGGCCAGTAAGGCACCGGCTTTTATCCCCAGGTCAACCGCGCCGGCATCCGGACTAACATTCACCAGGCGAATGGCGGCTTTTCCAGCATCCGGGCGACTGATAGAGTCGGTGGTTAATATCATATCCGGAGTAGCGGTTACATTGGATAAGTACATAGAATAAAATTTTTGGGCAGTAAGGTTTATGGTATCTGCTTTAAGCTTTTGCTGCGTACCCGCTATATAAAAGCTGGCCACCCGTTTACCAGGGAATGCCCTGATATAATCAATCCCATGCCCATAATTGATGGGGAAATCATTGGCACGGTTCTGATCCAAAAAGAAATTTACGGGTTGTGAGTCAGGCGAAGCATTGATCACCGAAAGATATGCTACCGGTGGTTCAACATAGTCATTGTCATGATTTTTTAAGCAGGAGGTAAGCAGCCCAGCCAGCAAACACATCATCCCGACCATGCCTGCCCGCCTTTTTAAATTTTGTTGAACGTATTTCATAAAATTAATTATTGTAGAGATCATCATATACTTAACCTTACGTATACCGCAGGTAAGAATGCTACAGATACCCCAAATTTTATCTGTAAATTAAATGTTACGTTCATGGCGTGGCTGTTTTTCAAAGTATCATGCTATTGTCTGTTTATATTGAATTATTCGCCATGTTAAATAGGTGACCCAAAAAAGATTGATATTAGATGATATGAAAGCATTAACATTTTCCACATTCGGAGACCCCGGAGTTCTTCAATATCAAGAGATCGCTCCGCCTGTATTAAAGGCCGGGGATATACTGGTAGAAATGAAAGCCATCGGTCTTAATTTTTCTGATACGGAGCGGCGTAAAGGGAAGTACCACCTGCTGGGAAAACCTCCTTATATTGCTGGCTATGAGGGCGCTGGGATAGTAGCCGATAATAATGGTCATCCTGATTTTAAGCCAGGTGACAGGGTGAGTTTTGGTGATGTACCCTTTGCCAATGCCGAGCTGGTTGCCGTACCGGTAACACACGCTATCCCATTACCCACCGAAATAAGCTTTGATACCGCTGCCGCTATACTTTTACAAGGCATGACGGCGCATTATCTGGCAACAGACAGCCATTTGGTTAAACCCGGCGAAACTGTGCTATTGCATGCAGTGGCTGGAGGCGTTGGTCAGTTGCTTACACAAATATGCAAGTTGCTGGGTGCAAAAGTTATAGGCCTTACCTCTTCTGAAGCTAAAAGAACTGCCGCGGTCGCTGCCGGAGCCGACGTGGTTTTTTTATACCAGGACAATTGGAAAAAACAGGTATTAGATTATACAGGAGGTAAAGGTGCAGATGTAACCTACGATAGCGTAGCAAGCACCTTGAATGACAGTCTTGCGGTAACCAGGATATTAGGCACGGTAGTATTATATGGTAAAGCTGGTGGATTACCGGAGCCGCCACCATCTTTAGAGCTCCTGATGGATCGTTCGCAAACCATTACCGGCGGCGACCTTTGGAGTTATCTGGATTCAAAAGAAGAACGGATCAAACGAGCGGGCGTATTGTTTAACTGGATAACCTCGGGACAGCTGGTGTTACAAGCTCCAAAATCTTTTAAGCTTTCCGACGGCAAATTGGCCCATGAGTACATGGAAAGCAAACAAAGTACCGGAAAGATCATTTTAATTCCCTGATCAGGAGGCCGTTATTGTCGGGCTTTTCCCCTGGGCTAAGCTGTAAAATAGTTTGTTATAAAATATCCCTGCCCCCGGGCCCTTTAGAGGGGCCCGTAATGGGGACAAGGAACTTATAGTACCGACATTATACATTACGCCGCTACCCGTGTATTTGATACACCCCATCAATAATATTTCTGCATTTAATCATCAGTTAAAACATTTTACCAACAAAGCTTAATAATAATTTTACCCGCGGCGTTTGGCTTTTATCCTTATCTTCATTGCGCCCTATCTGCAATTATTTTTATGCTGATGCCGATTAAAAAAATCATATTTAAAACACTTAAAATAAGTGGTATAACACTGGTAAGCTTACTGGCGCTGATGTTTCTGTTGCCGTATCTTTTTCCGCAAACTATAACCAACAAGATTAAACAGTGGGCGGGAGGCAGTATCAACGGTAAACTCAATTTTACAAGTACGCGCTTATCATTCTTTAAAAGGTTCCCGGCACTTACCCTCACATTAAATGATTTTTTGTTGAATGGCAGCGCTCCTTTCCAGAATGATACGCTGGTAGCTGCTAAGGAAGTTTCACTGGCGATAGATCTTTCGTCGGTGTTTAAAAGCAAGATCAATATCAATAAAATATACCTGAGCCAGGCACTTATCAATATTAAGGTTGATAGCAGTGGCAAGGCCAATTACAACGTATATAAATCAAAAGACAGCAAACCTGCGAACGCGGCTGACACCAGCAGCGCATCTTTAGGTATTGAACAGATACTGGTTGAAAAAAGCCGGTTGGTGTATGATGATAAGTCGGTACCAACGCAAATCAGTGCCAGCGATTTTAACTATAAAGGAAGCGGCGATTTGAGCAAGGATATTTTTGATCTGTCGAGCCATATCGCGGCAGCCTCTGTCGATTTTATTTATGCCGGCAAAAGCTATGTTCATCATAAAAAAGTAAATGCCGACCTGGTCACCAGCATCAATACCAAATCCCTGGCTTTTGCCTTTCAGAAAAACGACCTGCTCATTAATAAGCTGCCGGTTAAGTTTAAGGGCAGGTTTGAGTTCCTGAAAGACGGTTATGATATGGATTTTCGCATTACTTCTGATCAGAACGACCTGGGTGATATTTTTACCGCCCTGCCCGCCGAGTATGAAAAATATGTTGATGATACCGATATCAGCGGCAACGGTAATATCCAGATTGCGCTTACCGGCAAATACATAGCCTCCAAAAACATTATGCCCGATCTTACTTTCAATATGAAGGTACGCGATGGTTCCGTAGTAAATAAAAATACACCAGAACCGGTGAAAAACCTGTTTATCAATATGGATGCTAAACTACCGGGCCTTAACCCCGATAGTTTAAATCTTAATATCGATTCGATCTATTTTAACATTGGTGAAGATTATTTTGGCTCGGTGATCAAAGTAAAGGGTATCAAGGAACCGCAGATCTACGCCAAGATCAATACCGAGATCGACCTGCAAAAATGGAACCGCGCCTTTGGCGTTAAAGCAGTTGATCTGAAAGGGCGTTATTCACTGCACCTGCTGGCCGAAGGTAAATATGCCAAAGGACTAAAAAGAACCGGCGGGTTAAGACCAAAGACAGAAACGGTGATCACCAGCATCCCTAAATTTACGCTGCATTCCTCTTTTACCAATGGGTATATCAAATACGCCAATCTGCCGGAAGCGTTAAAAAATATCAGCTTTAACCTGAATGCTGCCTGTCCAGATCACGATATAGCTCATGCCACCCTGCAGGTAGATAACCTGAACGCCATTGCCCTTAATAACTATTTAAAAGGGTATTTGAAACTGAGTAATACAGCCGGCGCGATGATCGACGCGGGTCTTCAAACCAAATTCCACCTGAGTGATGTGAAACAGTTTTTACCTGCTGACAGCGGTATGGATGTGCGCGGCGATCTGGATGCGAATTTGCAGATCAAAGGCCGGTATATCCCCCAACGCGGGATCTTCCCGGTTACCGATGCCAAACTGGAGCTGAAGAACGGTTATGTGCAAACCAAATACTACCCGCACCCTGTGCAGGATATACAGGTGAGCGCGGATATCACCAACAATACCAGCTCATTAAAAGGACTGAAAGTAAACATTAAACCGGTGTCCTTTAATTTTGAAGGGCAGCCTTTTATGCTGAAAGCCGATCTGCATAATTTTGATGATCTCAACTATCGCATAGCCTCACGCGGCCAATTGGATATTGGTAAGATATATAAAGTATTTGCGATGAAAGGGTATGATGTAAAGGGCTTTATCAGTACCAATTTTTCATTAAAAGGTAAACAAAGCGATGCCCTTGCCGGGCGGTATAATCTATTGGCTAATTCTGGCACCATGAAAGTAAGAGATATTACGCTTCGGTCGGAGTTGTTTCCCAAACCATTTCTGATCAAGACGGGTCTGTTCAGCTTTAACCAGGATAAAATGAAGTTCGATCAGTTTACGGCCAATTATGGTAAATCGGTGATCGTTTTGAATGGCGCGTTATCTAATGCGATCGATTATGCCGTCAAACCAAATTCGACATTGAAAGGGCAGTTTAATCTGCAAAGCGACCTCATCATTGCCGATGACTTTATGGCCTTTGCAGGAACTCCGGCATCGGCTAAACCTACCCCTACCAAATCAAACGGGGTTATCCTGGTACCCGCCAACCTCGATCTTGATTTTACCGCCGATGTAAAAAAGGTAAAATACATGGGCCTGGACATCAGCGATGCCAAAGGGCAAATGAGTATCAGCAATGGACAGATCATCCTTAAACAAACCGGCTTTACCCTGATAGGTGCGCCTGTAGTTATGGATGCAACTTATGGCAGCACCACACCGCAAAAAGCTTATTTTGATTACCATATCAATGCCAAAGAGTTTGATATACAGCGCGCTTATAAAGAAGTAAAAATGTTTCATGACATGGCTTCGTCAGCGGCGCATGTGCAGGGTATTGTATCGTTGGATTATAAATTGAATGGTAAACTCAACGGTGATATGAGACCTGTTTATCCTTCCATAAAAGGAGGCGGTGTGCTTTCGGTTAAGAAGGTAAAACTGTATGGTTTTAAACTGTTTAGCGCCGTAGGCAAACAAACCGGGCATGACAGCCTGGCCAAAGGCGACGTATCCAAAGTGGATATCAAAAGCACCATTGCCAATAATATCATGACCATTGAACGTACTAAAATGCGTATGGCGGGTTTCAGGCCGAGGTTTGAAGGCCAGGTAAGTTTGGATGGTAAGCTGAATCTTCAATTCAGGCTGGGACTACCACCGTTCGGTATATTCGGTATCCCAATGACCATCACAGGTACCCAGGAGAACCCAAAAATAAAAATGGGCAAGGCCAAGAAGGAGGACGAGCTGAAGGAAACGACGGAGGATCAATAATATAACTACCCAATGAGTGCTTTAAACAATGTATGGTATCTTTCTTCTGAAAATACCCGGCAAAAAAAACAAGTGATGGCTATGGATGATATCGGAGCTCTAAATATATCTCCAGGAGTATTAAGTTTTAGAGGAGCTAAAACAGAAATAATTATTACGGGAGTTATTTCCATATCATATGGAAAACAAGGTAGAGATTTTATAAATAATTGGGTAAGAGTTGAATATCACGGCAATAATGATGAATTATTGCATGCTTATTTTGCAGACGGTAACAATAGGGGGTGGTCGGGTATTTTTGGCGGTACCAAAAATATATTCAAACAGTTGAAAGAAGTATACGATCTGTAAATCACTCCCATTAGCGCAAGTCTTGTGCGGTTGTTGGCGGGTAGCAGACTTGTACTTTACCGACATCACAAGTCAGCTACACACGGTCTCCCAACACAAGACTTGCTCCAAAAGATGAAGAAACAATAAATAATTTATGCGATGATTAACGGATTGTAGCTATTGGTTGTTTGTTAGCCGGATTGTTTTTGTTATGGTTGAGGGAGGTTGGCTCACACGGACATATGCCATTTAAATCGCACATGATTGAAGATTGGGTAATGTAATAGGAATGCTGGGTTTCTTCGGACTCTTTCTCATACTGGTTACTAAACGTCGAAGCAGAGCTAAATTTTACTCACAGTAAATAGTAAACCCATTAATCTGGATTTAATCCCCAAAGTCCCAGTTCAAACAAATTTACCACGCCGGGTTAAACTTCACCCAATAAATATCATCGTTGCCATTGCCTGCTTCATTTAACTGGGTCTTGATTTGCTCATAGGTTTTACCGCTTTTGTTGAGCATTTGTGGGTTTAACCGTTTGCTGGTAAACAGGAGATATTTTTTATCCCAGGTTACAAAGGGGCAATAATCAAGCACTGTAGTATTGATGGGCACGGGCAGACGCTTTACCGGGAGCCAGTTACCGGCTTTATCTTTCCTGCTGATGTACATATCGCCGCGACCCATATCATCCGGTCGGCCATAGGATGAAAGCAGGATAAATTGCTCATCAGGATCAACAAAGGCATTAAACTCATCGTATTTGGTGTTGATATCTTCTGGCAAGCTTTCGGGTTTGCCATACCCGGTGGTTGTAGCTTTAAAAACCACAATATCCTCATCACCCTTACCATAATCAGCTTCTACAGTTATATACAAATTGCCGCTGCGGGTAATGCTGGGGTAAAATTCATTTTTGGAGGTATTTACGCTCGGTCCCAGGTTCTCGGGTTTACCCCAGGTGCTATTACCGGTTCGTTTAACCCGCCATATGTCAAAATCTTTCCGGGCGCCCGTATCCTGCAAGGGCCTGTCTGATGAAAAATAGATCCACTGCCCATCCGGAGAAAACGAGGCTTCATGATCATTGTCGCGGCCCGAGAAAGAGGCTATCTCCGGCTTGCCCCACTGGTTGTTCTTTTTAGCCAGGTGCAAAATAACACTGCCTACGGCACGCGGCTGCTCAAGGGTAAAAAATATCTCGTCGCCTTTGGGGGATATGGTAAAATCACGGTTGCTTAGTCCGTCGCTTAGGAAGCCTTTGGCAAAAATCCGGGGCGTATCAGTAGGTAATTGTGTATCAGGATAAACTATCTGGGCAAAGATATTACCACTGCTCAGGATAAACGTGAAAATAGTAATGAGTTTGTGCATCAGATGGGTAAGGTTTATATCAAATATAATGTTTGCCGTGCTGTAAATTCTCCCCCTATCAGGGTGATTTAAAGTACCATTAGGTCATGAAGACTTTTAGTAAACCCAAAATGCAATTTGCAGAATCATCGGTTGATTTGGATAGCCTGAAGCAGCTTCAATTTAAAGATATTGAGTGATCTCCTTTTTTAATTATAAACCGGCGTCCCGTTCAGCTCAATACAATAATCGGTTATCCAGGCTCCGGCCACGTCAACATATAAAATATTGGGTTTATTGCTTTTGTTGATGGTACCTGTGCTTATCCATTCATTCAATTTTGCTGGGAGATATTTATTGCCAAACATGGCCAGGTCTGTTATGCTTTGGTTTTTTTTGATCACATTGGTGAGCAGCATCATGCCGTTAATTACAGGGTTTACCTTTTCGTCCTGAAAATCATTACACACCAGCGCTGCCTCGTCGCTGCTTTGGGTAAGCTGCCAGTCGAGCCGTACCAGGTCGTTACCATTTATACCGTTCATCGAATTGAAAAATAGCTCCTCCGTACTCAACAATCTGTTGATCTGGTTGGTAGCGGCATAGGCCCTGCGGATATTAAGAAAAGTTTTCCCTTTGTCAGCCATGGAGTTGGAGTCGATGAGTTTATCGGGATTGGCGTATTGCTCAAAAGTTACGATCACCTTGCCCGCCAGTTCGTTCAGTTTAATACGGTCAATGCTTTTCGATTGGTTATTATAGATGCGCTCCTTACCCAGGACCTGAAAAATAGAGTCGGCAACTTTACTTGCCGACGCCTCTTTTGGGCAGAAATGACTGAATGTTAAAATAATGAACTCCTTTTTATTACGATTGAGGAAGGTTTTAATGGAATCAAGGATATCCTTAAAACGCTCGCCATATCCGCCACCCATGGCATCGGCCATGCAATCGGAAGAGCTGTGCTTGGTGTAAATGCTGTTTTTAAATGACCCCACCCGCAGATCGAACATCCGGATACCAGCATTGAGCTGCTTGCCAATATTTTGTTTCTGGGTAAGCGTATTGCAGGGGTTGATGGAGCTTGCGTGCTGCCCTCCTGTACCGTTTAACGCCGACATACCAGCATCATGCGAGCCAGGTATCACGATATCTTTAAGGGTAAGGTTTCCTTTGGCCGGAAACAGTGTATCCTCCATCCATCTGGCAGGATTGTAATTGGAAAAGTAGCTTAGATAAAGTTTTTGATCTTCGCTAATAAAGGCCATGATGAATTTTTTGGTATCTACATTACAAACAGACACGGGATAAGGTGTTTTAAAATAGTCGGGTAAAGTATGCCCGGCAGCCGATCTGGTTTGTTCATCACCGGTAACATAGTAAATACGGTTATCCTTTTTATTGCCCTTCCAGATATAAAACAGGCGGGTAGTATTAAACAGGTGATAAACGGCCGGAGAGGCTTTGGTTTTTGAACCGGATACAGGAAATTGATCTGTCCAAATCCCGGTATCCGTACTAAGATCAGTATAATAAATACCCTGATCGTTATAATAGCATAATCTTATCGTATTATTGGAAAGTGTGACTATAAAAGGATACTCCGGGCTCTTTTTATTGGGTACTGTTTGCAGCGTAGCCGGTTTAAGTACCCCACTGTCATCTGCATCGATCAGGGTTACTACCATATCATTCTTATTATCGGCATGTGAGGCAATCATCATCCGGTTGTTTATAACCGTGGCTGTAATGCCCGATCTTAGTTTAGGTGAATTTTCGAAGTTTACTGTACTTATAGCTTGCGTATTAAAAGTAGTATCGCTGTTATTAATAATATATTTTAATGATCCATCCGTGCCCAACCATAAAACGTATATATGGTTGTTAACCACTCTTAATACCGGTGCAAAGGCGCTTTTCTCTGTGCCTGCTGTCGTCTCGTTTTGCGAAAACCGGGTATCATGCTGTTTACCCAGATAACATACATGGATATTGCCGATTGGGCCGGTATCTTTCCAGGTAACAAAATAGCCACCTTTAAAATTAGTAATGTCAATTGCCTTATCGGTACGGGCAGCTGGCAAAAAATTAATAGGCTGGCTAAAGCTCAGGTTTTGCGCCTGTGTTTTTTTTGACACGGAGAAGATCAAAAATAAAATGAGTGCTGTGTTAAGAAACAGAGACTTCATAATAGCAGGTTTAGAGGGGTTAGTAGGGGCATATTTAATAATTTCAATATTATAATTTTCAGCTAATATTTTTCTTTACAGTGAATTTATAATATTTTTATTTGAAAAAACTAACCTATGCTAAAAACACTTATCATTTTTTTAGGTGTGATTTTATTCCTGCAGGAAGTAAAAGCACAAGACGCCAACTATTGGTCGTCGAGTTATAACCCAGCCGGCTACCTAACCCCCGGGGCAGTGATCGCTTTTAACCGCGACAGCGGAGTGATGTTTTTGAACCCGGCTTTACTGGCTTACAACAGTAAAAGTTCGGCTTCCATCAGCGGGTCAATTTACCAGTACGGTACTATTAAAATAAAGAATGGGGTTGGCACCGGGCTCGATCTTAAATCAACATCGGCCAGTATCATCCCGCAAATGATATCGGCAACAATATCTTTAAAGGGTAAACACCCCTTCACGGTTGGTTATGCGCTTACCCATAACCCGGTTATGAGCTACCAGGCTACACAGCAGCGCGATGGTAAGTTCAACGTGCTTGATGATTCTTATAGTCCTGGTAATGAAACCTTTCTGGGGCAATTTAAAAGGCTGAACAGTATCAATGAAACTACAGGCATTATAAGTGGTGGTTTTAAAGTATCAGATCATTTTGCATTGGGTATATCGGCGGAGGCACAGCTGCGTAAGCAAAGTTTCAATTCCGATTTCAGTTCAAGGGCTTTGTATAATACCAGTAGCCTTACAAGTCTGCCACCAGTTGCAAATGCCGAAGAGTCATACCTGGCATCTTATTTTCATGCGGGAATAAGGTTTAAGATGGGGTTGGCTTATGATGCGGATAAGAGCCACCTGGGGCTTACGGTATCGTCACCGCTGTTACATGTAACCGGCAGCGCAAGCATACTAAGTGATAATGTGGCCAGTAATATAAGACTTGCCGGCGATACACTTAATATTTTAGCTAATACGAGGCAAGATAAGCTTAAGGCAACCTACAAAATGCCGTTGAGTATAGGTTTTGGCTATGCCTATGATTTAAAAAACGGGCAAATTTATTTCGCTGCCGAGTATTTTAACAAACTGAATGAATATAACCTGATAACCCCGCGTGATGTAAGCTTTGTAAGAGGAGATATACCTGATATTGCAACTTCGTCATTACTTAAACTTAAAGATGTAAGGAAATCAGTGTTCAATTTTGGGATAGGGCTAAGCTATTTGCTGCAACCTGATGTAACCGGCTTTGTATCATTACATACCGACTTTAACTATGCCGATAATGCTTTGTATAAAAACGATGATGGCCATACTGCTAATACGGCCTATTACAATATTTACCATTGCCAGTTAGGCGCCAACCTAAAGAAACGGAAATTCAACTTCCGTACCGGGTTATTGCTATCTTATGGTACAACCAATAAATACATGCAGTATATTAATTTTGATAATCCAAGCGAAAGCAATGTATTGGCTGGCCAACCAATAAACACCAGTGCTTCTCATTTTTCAGTAGGTGTAATGCTGTCATATATTCATAATTTGTAAAACCGGAGCCAATACAGGTAAGTTTACAATAGAGGTTTGCCAAACATTTCAAGGATTTTAGGGTTTAAATTTTGATTTAACTAATCACAACGGGTTTATTAGTAATTGAAAATTAAATATTTATCATCCTGAAAACGAAATATATAACCAAGCGAAAGTTTTATTTAGCATTTAATATTTTATTATTGGCACTATGTGCCGGCGTGGCCAATAATGCCTATGGTCAGGCAGTTGGCGCCGATTCTTTAAAAAAAGATTCTGTACAAAAGCATGCCCTGAAACTGCAACGCAAGGAAGCGGTTGCTCTATCCAAACAATATGATGTGGGCGATCTGGCAAATGCTATTTTTCATCCGCATAAAAGGCCCGATTCTGTTCTGAAAAAATCATCGGGTATTACCGTTATCCCCAATGTGGCGGCAAACCCTACTATCGGTTCGCAGATCGGGATCAAGGCTGTGGCCGGGCGTAAATTAGGGAACGACCCGAACACGCTGTTATCAGTAGCCGCTACATCGGCTTCCATTACTACAAAGGGTATTATTTATTTTTATGTAAATCATAATGTGTATACGCCTGGCAATAAATGGAACTTTCAGGGAAGTTTGGTTGCTGCCAAAACCGTTACGCCCGATTTTGGCTTGGGTATCGGCCGTCAAAATGTGGAAGGCAGCGAAGCGGATAAAATACTGGCCGATCCGCAGCGTAAAGTGTATACGCTTAAATCGTTGTATTTTAATTTCAGGGAGAAAGTATATAAAGAAATACAAAAGGGACTTTTTGTTGGCGCTGGGGTATCGTTTGATATCAGGCGAAATATTGAAGCTAAGGACACTACCAATAAATTAACTCCATCGCGTATCTATAACGAGCAGCATGGGCTTCCGCAGGACCGGTATTCGGCCAACGGACTACTTTTTAATGTGCAGTACACTACCCGCGATAACCAGAACCGCGCTTACAAGGGTATTTATGCCGATGCCGGTTTCCGGATCAATCAAACCTGGATGGGCAGTACCAAAAGCGCGGTACAATTCACCACCGATTTCAGGAAATATTTTAGTCTTTCTGAAAGTCATCCCGAGCATGTGATCGCTTTCTGGAACTGGGGTTCGTATCTGCTCGGTGGTACATTGCCTTACCTGGAGATCCCGGGAACCGGCCGCGATGGCAGTTTCCGCAGCGGCAGAGGGTATACGTCTACCTATTTCAAAGGCACCCAATATAATTACTCCGAAGTGGAATATCGTTTCCCGATACTGAACAATAAGTTTGTAAGCGGAGTGACTTTTTTTAACCTGCAAACAGCCAATGATGGGTTGGGTACTAAATTATTCCGGGTATGGCAGCCGGGTGGCGGTGGCGGCTTACGGGTGCTGTTTAACAAGGCCACGCGAACCAACCTGTGTCTGGATTATGCCTGGGGTAAATATGGCTCCAAAGGTTTCTTTTTGGGTTTGAATGAGGCGTTTTAAGGGGTGGGATAAGGCATAATCAAATTCATGTTTTAAAAATTGGATTTTCTTAACTTAATATCATTGATGATACCACAGACGGTATAAAACAGTGAATTCATTTTATAAAAGATTTAATTTGACCTGATATAGGCTATAAGTATTTTAAAATCTTATTTTTAGCGCCTCAAATACCGGTGCCTGTTTAACGCCGGTATGCAATGGAAAATACAGCTAAAAAATGAAAGTTTTAAAATTTGGCGGAACATCGGTGGGTAGCCCCGCACGCATGAAAAATCTGCTCGACATCATCAATCCCTCCGAACGGCAGATCGTTGTGCTTTCGGCAGTATCAGGCACCACCAATAGCCTGGTTGAAATTGGACAAGCTTATCTCACCGGCGATAAGCAAAAGGCCATAACCCTTATTAAGCTGCTGAAGGATAAGTACGAACTGTTTATTAAGGAACTGTTTACCGATGACGAATTTTTAAAACAAGGCAAAGAAGTTATCGATTACCATTTTTCGGTACTCAGCAACCTGGCTAATGACCTGTTTACCACAATCGAAGATAAGATCATACTGGCGCAAGGCGAATTGCTGTCGACGACACTATACCATGTTTACCTGAAACAGATCGGCGTTCCTTCGGTTCTGTTACCCGCGCTCGATTTTATGAAGATAGATGAGGATAACGAACCCGTTGTTGATCATATCACTGAAAAGTTAACTCCTTTGCTGGATAAGCATCCCGAAGTAAACCTGTTTATCACTCAGGGCTTTATTTGCCGCAATGCCTTTGGCGAGGTAGACAACCTGCGCCGCGGCGGCAGTGACTATACCGCCTCCTTAATAGGCGCAGGTATCCGCAGCGAAGAAGTACAGATCTGGACCGATATCGATGGTATGCATAACAACGATCCGCGTATTGTAAAAGGCACACAACCTATTGCCCAGCTGTCATTTGATGAGGCTGCCGAGCTGGCTTACTTCGGCGCTAAAATATTGCACCCGCAGAGCGTATTCCCGGCACAAAAATATAAGATCCCGGTTCGTTTGCTCAATACTATGGATCCCAAAGCGCAAGGTACGCTCATCACCAACACCAGCGAAAAGGACAAGATCAAATCCATTGCCGCTAAGGATGGTATCACGGCCATCAAGATCCAATCAAGCCGGATGCTGCTGGCACATGGTTTTTTGCGTAAGGTGTTCGAGGTATTTGAGCGTTACAAAACATCTATCGATATGATCACCACCTCGGAAGTGGCCGTGTCCTTAACCATTGACGATACCACTTACCTGGGCGAGATCACCACGGAGCTTAACGCTTTTGGTTCGGTAGAGCTGGATGTGAACCATACGATCATTTGTGTGGTAGGTGATTTTGGTGCCGAAAAACACGGTTACGCAGCCAGGGTGCTGGAAGCCGTAAAACATATCCCGCTGAGAATGATATCATACGGCGGCAGCGACCATAACCTGTCGTTACTGGTAAAAACCGAGGATAAGATAGAAACCTTGAGGAGCCTGCATAACAGGTTGTTTTAAGATTTCGGATGCCGGAGTTTCGATTTCGGATTTGAAAACGGGATTTACCTCGATAAAAAGTAAATGCCAATAACAGCAAATACAGCCGCTATACCGGTATTTAGGAGTAAAAGTTTTAGAGTAAGTTTTCTGTCATGGTACAATTTAAAGCTGGATAAGAGGCCAACAAGTACAGAAACGGATAAACACAATATAACAGACAGATTATTGATCATTGCTATGTTTAGTAAAGCTAATATAAATAAATTTCAAGATTTAGATACACCGTTCTACTACTACGATCTGGAGGTGCTGCGCCAAACGCTTACTGCCGCCCGCGATGCTTCGGCTAAGCATGGTTTTCATGTGCATTATGCCATGAAGGCCAATTTTAACCCACGGGTGCTGGATATGATCCAGTCATTTGGGTTTGGTGCCGATTGTGTGAGTGGTAACGAGGTAAGAGCAGCTATTGACCGTGGTTTTGATAAAGGCAAGATCGTATTTGCCGGCGTAGGCAAATCAGACAGGGAAATAAACCTGGGTCTTGATACCGATATTTTTTGCTTTAACGTGGAGTCGGTACAGGAATTGAATATTATTGACGGCCTGGCTGCTGCTAAAGGGAAAAAAGCCAAGGTGGCTATCCGTATTAATCCTAATGTTGATGCCCATACCCACCATTTTATTACCACCGGTCTCGACGAAAATAAATTCGGTATCAATATATGGCAACTGCCCGATGTGGCAACAGCACTGCGCCAATGCAAAAACCTGGAGTTTTTAGGTATCCATTTCCACATCGGTTCCCAAATTACCGATCTGGAAGTATACAAAAATTTGTGCACCCGTATTAACGAGATGCAGGATTGGTTTGAAGATCACGGTTTCCCGGTTAAGGTACTTAATACCGGCGGCGGCCTGGGTGTGGATTATTATAACCCCGATGGGAATATTGCCGATTTTGAGAACTATTTCCAGGTGTTCAAGAATTTCCTGAATGTAAAGCCTGGTCAGGAAGTCCATTTTGAATTAGGGCGTGCCCTGGTGGCCCAAAGCGCGTCGCTGATATCAAGAGTGTTGTACGTGAAAAATGGTTTGAAGAAAAACTTCCTGGTATTGGATGCCGGCATGACAGAACTTATGCGCCCCATGCTTTACCAGGCTTATCATCAGATAGAGAATTTGAGCCGGGAGTCCGAAAGTCCGAAAGTCCAAAAGTCCGCAACTCCCAACTTAAAATACGACGTAGTTGGTCCTATCTGCGAAAGTACCGATTGTTTCCAGAAGGACGTAGAATTTCCGGAATCATTTCGCGGCGACTTGATCGCCATACGAACAGCCGGTGCTTATGGCGAAGTAATGGCATCGGGCTATAACCTGCGCGATAGGGTAGGGAGCATATATTCGGAGTAATACCCCTCCCAACCCTCCCCAAAAGGGAGGGCTTTGATAAAATTTATCCGGCTGTCTGTGTCCTCACAGGCGGCTTTTGTCCTTTTATCTTTATTCCTTGCTCCGATCCTTACCCCAACAGCTCCTTAAAATACCCATCCGTAAAATCTGCCGCGAAATGCAGTACATTGGATAGCTTTTCAAATTCATGTTGTTCATGGGTGGTAGTGATCACCACGGCATTCATCCCGGCGTTCGCAGCCGCTTCGACACCTTTAGGTACGTCTTCAAATACGATACAGTCGTTAGGGTTGGTATCAAGCTGGGCTGCTGCCTTTAAAAAGGTTTCGGGATGTGGTTTGCTTAACAATACATCGTCGGCGCTTACAATGGCCTTAAAATAGTGCCTGATGTTCAGGTTATCCAACACAAAGTCGATATTGAAAGGAATAGCCGCCGAGCCAATCGCCATCGGGATACCCCGTTGATAAGCCGCTTCTAAAAATTCAGATAAACCGGGCAATAGAGCCAGGTGCGGTAAGAATTCCTGCTGATATTTTTCCTCTTTCTGGTACGATAGCTTGTTCATTTCGTCTAAAGTGAACTTGTCGGGGCCAAACATCCGTACCAGTACTTCGGGGTTTTTGCCATACATCTGTTGCTTTACTTCGTTCCAGGTAAAACTGCCGCCCAATTGGTCATTCAGTAAGGTTTGCCAGGCTTTGGTATGATAGGGCATATCATTGATCATGGTTCCGTTAAGGTCGAATATAAAGGCTTTCATGTACGTGGATTTTTTTGGCAAACATAGCCATTTTAGAAAATAACCCGGATAAAGGATGGCTCATGGCCCGGTAATTTTTTTTAAACAATATTGTGGTCTGTAAATGAGGTGGTTAACTATTTATAGCAATGGTGCGTTGGCTCCCCAGACTTGGGTTTATAAAATATTGTTGTACCTTGCGGCCTTTAATAAATAAAATAATGCAAAAAGAAGGAACAGTAAAATTTTTCAATGAAACAAAAGGTTTTGGTTTTATTACACCAGCAGGTGGTGGTCAAGACATCTTTGTTCATTCAACAGGCCTGATCGATGAAATCCGTGAAAATGATAAAGTAGAGTTTGAAGTTGAGAACGGAAGAAAAGGCTTAAATGCGGTAAATGTAAAAGTTATTTAATTATAATATAACCATTAAGCATACAGGCATTCACTTAGTGAATGCCTTTTTTGTGAGTTGAAAATGGATGTGGGGCCTCCTTATCTCCATTATGTCATTGGAGGAGGAACTACGAAGCAATCTCCTCGATGGTTTCAACGCGATGAGATTGCCACGCTACGTTCAATGACATAACTTTATTTTTTGTTAAAGATTTTCAAACTCCCTCTTTCCGCCGTAGGCGAAGAGAGGGATGTCGAGCGAAGCGATGACAGGGTGAGTCGATTCGCGCAAGACCCCCAAATCTTTGTTCCTTGCTCCCCTAATCCTTCTATCTCCAGAAAACTGGCATTGTTGTTGTTTATATCATTCAGATTAAATCATCTAACTAAAAAATTGAACATGAAAGATCAAGCAAAAATTATAGCAGCACTTTTAGTAGGCGCGGCAGCAGGTGCTGCATTAGGCTTATTACTGGCTCCTGAAAAAGGCGGAGACCTGAGAGAAGACATTGCCGATTATATCAATGACCTGGTTGGTACCGCAAAAAATAAAGCGCAAACAACCGCTCATGATCTTAAAGAATATGGCAATAATGCCGTTGATAAGGCAAAATCAAGGTTTAGCGGTACTGTTAATGATTTACGCGAGAGAGGTGAACATGCGGTTGATGCTGTGCGCTCAAAGGTGAATGATGTAGCGGGTAAAGCAAAAGAAGCAGGTGATGATGCTGTAAATGAGGCTAAATCAAAAGTAAAAAATACTGCCGACGACTGGAATGATTCTGTACAGGGCGCATAATTTTTAGTACGATATTATAGAAGGTGAAAGGTAAAAGGCGAAAGGCAAAAGGTTGGAAAATACCTTTTTTACCTTTCGCCTTATTTTTTTAATACTATAGAAGGTTAAAGGCGATGGGCGAAAGATGGAAAAGACACCTTTCATCCCTTCACCTTTAACCTTTTTCCTTTCGCCTTTCACCTTTTACCCTACTTCTTCACTACAAATTTATTGTTGCTTACATCAGCATCCATAAATATGCCGCCGTCTAATTCGGCCGATTGTATAGCCTTGGTAGTTTTGATATTTACGCTTACCTGTTTTTGATTTTTTTCCCAAATACCTGGTGTTTGGTGTATGCTTTCGGTTGTGCCATCGGCATAAGTAACCTTCACATCAAACGGAACGGCAAAACCGCCAATGTTTTTGATAGATGCGGTATAACCACCATTGGCTTTGCTGATGTTTAGCAGGGCCAGGTCGATATAATAATTGGTAAAAAACCAGTTATTAAAAAACCAGTTGAGGTTGCGGCCAGATACACTGCTCATGGAATTGAAATAATCCCACGGAATTGGGTGTTTGCCATGCCAGCGATCCATGTAACCATGCAAGGCTTTTTTAAACAGAGCATCGCCCAGCATATCTTTTAACGCGAAATAGCTTAAGGATGGTTTACCGTAAGAATTATTACCATAACCGCCCCGTAACTCGCTCGATGGGGTTATTACCGGCAGATCTTCGGCTGTGGAAGCGTCATTGATCCATCTTTCAACCCTGAAGTTTTTATACAGGGCGTCGGCTTTTTCCTGGCCAACTTCGGCAGCGCCTATCAAACGCTCAAAAGTAGTAGCCCAACCTTCGTCCATAAAGGCGTAACGGCTCTCGTTGATACCCATGTAAAAAGGGAAATAGGTATGTGCTATTTCATGATCCTGTACAAATTGCGAAAACTGGTTGTCGGCATTATGACTGTCGTTCACCATCATTGGGTACTCCATATCGGCAAAACCCTGAAAAGAGGTCATTTTAGGGAATGGATAAGGCACGCCCGGCCAGTTACGCGATAACCAGCTTAGGGCGTTACGGCCATTTTGAACCGCATGATGAAAATCGTCGGCATTATCCAAAAAAGCCGCCTGCATACTGGCCCTGCGGTGGGTAGCATCATCAACAATGGCGCTGGCAGCATCCCAAACATAATGATCGCTGATACCTACAGCCATATCACTAATGTCATTGGCTTTCCATATCCAGGTATTTACATCGTTTTGAGCCGTGATGTTTTTACCGGCCAGGTCAGCTGCGGTAGCTACGTGGATAGTGGAGTCGCTGGTCATGGATGCCTGCAAACGCTTGGCATATTCGGATTGCAATACCTGGTTTGGGTTTTGCAAGGTTCCGGTAGCCCAAACAATATAGTTTTTAGGCGCTTTTACCTGCAGGGTATAATCGTTAAAGTCGTTATAAAATTCCTGAGCATCTATAAACGGAAGCCTGTCCCAGCCATTATAATCATCATAAACAGATACCCGCGGATAAAAATAAGCCAGATAATAGGTGGTAGAATCGATCATCCCTTCACGACCGCTCTCTTTGGAGATCTCAAAATGCCAGGCAATATGCAGCTTAACCGAATCATGAGGCATCAATGGTTTTAGTAAACCAACCATTTGGTTGGTGGAGGCTGTGGCGTTGTTTACCTTTTTTACCTTGCCATTGATCAGGAAGGTATCAATTTGTAGGCCCGGGGTTAAATAATTGGGCTGGGCATTGCCCATACGGGCGGCACCGGGTTTGTGAATGTTTAATATGAGCTTCATATTAAGCGACTTCAAGGTATCCGGACTGTTATTAATGTAAGTGATTTGCTCTGTGCCCTTAATTTCCCTGTTGGGTGGCAGGGCGGTAATGGTGATGTTATACCGGCCATAGTTTTGCCAGTAATTTTTTCCGGGTTTGCCATCGGCAGAGCGGGTTCCTTTTTTATAGGCTTGCTGTATATCGCGCGGCATATACAAACTTTGCGCCTGTACCTGTGCCAGCATCAGGCAGGCAAAAGCTGATAGTAGTATGGATTTGATCATGTTGTTAGTTAATTCAAATGCAAATTAATGTAAATCAATTGATAATTAATAAGCGATTATCATGAATTTAAAATGCGGATATACACGATCCGGAAATGCCGGCTAAACCCAGTATTTATGATTTCGTAACAAATTTGTAACAAAGGTTAATTTCAGACTAAATCGGTTGCACAGGTAGGGTATATTTTTTTACCTTTGTTTAAGTTATTTTAATAGGGGTATTAAATAACTAATATTTAAGCCATCTGCTTTAGTGCGGATGGCTTTTTTTATATGATCCAGCTCATATAAACTCATGAGTCATCAAGACCTTGTTAGCTTTATATGCCTGGCTTTTAAAAGTTGTAATAGTTTTGGGCTAAAGCCTTTTTAAGAGCCTTTAATTTAACCGTTGGCTGAAGCCAAACGGCAATGAATAAAGTTTTTAAGCTCAAGATGGCCTTAAAATTCATTGCCGTCCCATTTATGGGGCGGAGAAGATAAATCAAAATAAGGCTTTAGCCCCATAAAGTTTAAGGTTATTTCCCAGCTTTCGGCTTTAAGCATTCCACTTTCAGCTTCTACTTAGTTTTCTGTCAGATATTCCTTAGATATCAGCATAAAAAGCTGGTCGTTATCAATGGATTCGTCAAAGCATTCGGTCAATAATTGCCGGGCATCGTCATATTTTAACAGTTTAGCTACCATCATGAGCATACGGCAGGAGGTGATGTTAATATGCTCCAGCAATTGCAGGTACATGATAAGGTCCATATCGCCCAGGATAGATATGCTTTGCTTTTCATCCAGGCAAAACTCATCCTTCACGATTGATTTGATAGGGTTACAGTTTTTGTCGGACGGGGTTTCGTTAATCAGCTTGTATACCTCCTCCATCCGGGCTATGTGTTTTTTTACATCGTCCCAAAATTCCTGTATGGCTTGTTCCAGGGCAGTAAATGATGCCAGTTTTATCAGATGGGCCAGGCTTTTGTCCAGATAGCGTTTGCCAAAATATATCCGGTTAAGGTTGTGTACAAATACCTGTTTTAATAATTGCGGTTCTAAAGGTTTAGTGCTCGAGTTATCCATGATATGAATGAGTTTTAATTGTTGCGGTAATTCAACTTAAAAAAGGCCAAATTGTTTAGGGTAAAGCGATATTAACTCACATTGTTTTATTTATATATCCGTTTGGAGATATACAGTAACTTTGCAGCCAGACATATACTATTATGAAATATAAATTGGGCGACTTTGTACGCTTTGTTGACGAAAAAATGGAGGGTTTTGTAACCCGGATAATTGACGACCAGATGATAGGGGTTACCGGCGAGGATGAGTTTGAGATACCCGTGCTGGCCAGCAAAGTTACCTCGGTACATGGCTATGAACCTGCCGGCGCAAAAAAAGCCGCTATTGATAATGAAACACCGGTACCTGCCGGCGAATTTGAAAAGAAAGGGATTTACCTGGGTGTAATTGCCAATGCCAAAGCCAACTCGGTAGTACATTTTCATTTGGTGAATACTACCTCGTTCCAATTGCTGGCAGCGCTTACAACCGAAAAACAACAGGTGTTTAAAGGTGAATTTGCAGAAGCAATAGCGCCGGGATCGGCCATAAAGATCTACTCGGCTCAATTGGCCGATCTGCAGTTGTGGCCCACTTTTATTTTTAATGTGATTTACAGCACCAAACAAAATATAGAACCGCTCGCGCCATTGGTACTGCGCGAAAAGTTTAAGGCTAAAGATTTTTCGACCGCCAAGAAGCAGATCCCTTTACTAAAAGATGCCGGTTGGCTTATTCGCCTGGATGAGGCTGATCTGGTGATCGACGCGCAAAAGCTGAAGGAAAGCTTTTTTAAATTGCCCGAGGAAAAAGTGGTATTGGACAAGCCATCCAATGAGGTGGATCTGCATATTGAAAAACTGCGGGATGACTACCAGTTTTTGCAAAACAGCGAAATGCTGAACATACAACTGGCGCACTTTCATAAAACCCTCGACGCGGCCATTGTACACCAATTGCCCGATATGGTGTTTATACACGGAGCCGGGAACGGTGTATTGCGCAACGAACTGCATAAAGCCCTGGGCAAACACCCCAAAGTACAAACCTTTATGGATGCCCGTAAAGAAAAGTTTGGCTACGGCGCTACTAAGGTGATATTTAAGTAGATTTTGAGTCTTGAGTTTGAAGTTCTGAGTCTTGAGTTCTGAGCCGGCAAAATAAAACTTCGCAGTCGCTCGGCTGGAGCCCATAGGTGTTGGGAAGATAAAAAAGGGAGGCTGTACGATTCCCCTCTTGAGGGGAATAGCCCATGAAAAGACGGCATCTATACTAATTCAAGAGGTGTAGCCCCTAATGGGGCAAAAAACCTTTTGGTTCTATTTCTACAAATATGTAGTCCCTACGGGACATGAAATACAGCCACATTTGCAGCTTAAATTGTTGCTCTATGTCCCGTAGGGACTACATATTTGTAGAAAATAATTGTAAAAATTTGGTGTGCCCCGTAGCGGGCTATCCCTCCCGTCATTTGATGGGCTATTACTCTCAAGAGAGGATTTAATCCCGGCAGTCACTTGGCTGAAGCCAAGCTTAACATGTCAAAATTGGGTTGTCACCCTCCGTCGACGGGTAGAGGCAGAGGCCTGCCCACCATGCTTCGACGGGATTCCATAACAACCTTTTTTGATGACTCAAAACTCCGAACTTAAAACTTACTTATTCAACTTATCAACCCGGTCAAAAAACTCGTTTTGCAATTGCATGGTAGCCGTATCAGCTTTGATCATTTTTAGGGCTTTTACAAAGGTTGCTATCTCATGCTCGGCTATAAACTTGCCAAATTCCGGAGTGGCCTTAGCGCCTTCGCCGGCGTAATGATTCGGGAAACCGGCATACCACCAGATAGGGGTATACACATTTTGCAAATTTAAGCGATGTTGGTTAGCTCCTGATTCAGACGCGGCGCGATCCATCCGCATCAGATCGGGCCGATAGTATAAAAGGGTAGAGGTTTCGTCCTCGCCGGCATGCATATCATTGCGCGGGTCCGATTTATGCATTTTAGCATATTGCTTGTTAAATTCCTCGTCGTTGCCGGGTGTATAAAAATATACGGCGTAATTATGCCTTTTATTCAGCAGCGATTGCATAAAAAACTGGATAAACTCCGGGTTGCCGCCATGACCATTCAGGATCACTATTTTTTCGAAGCCGTTGCGGGCAATCTCGTCGCAGGTTGCCTCCAGCAAATCCCATATCACCTTGCTGGGCAGGGCGAAGGTGCCGGGCTGGTGACGTGCCTCGTTGATCTGCCCATAAAAATAATCTGGGAATACCACGGCATATTCCGATTTAACCGCATGGGCTGCCCATTCCCTAACGTGTATCAGGTCGGTACCGATGGGTGAGTGAGGGCCATGTTTTTCGAGAATGCCAAAAGGCAGGATGCAGGTTTTAGCGGATTTTTGAAGTGCCTGCGGAAAATCAGATGCTACCAGTTCGTCCCAGCGGGCCGGCAACTGCTGCTGGGCACGTGCAAACGCTGTTAATAATATTAAGTAAAATAAAAGCAAATAAGGTTTCATCGCTGTACAAATTATAGGTTAATGGAAAGGTGTTTATTGATGCTGAAATTTACACATTTATATAGCAGCATAAAATGTTATAAGCTAATGAATAAGCTGAATTTAACAACGCTGTTGATGTGCCCGGAATTTCGTATATTTGTATGTACACAACGGCCCGGTTTTCCTGAATAAAAGGCGAACCGGGCCGTTGTGTTAAAGATAAAACAAGCCAAAAACCGCTCGTTTTTCATGCAGTTATTTGACAATCAAAAAATAATACTTTTTAAAGTTTTTAAAACTGCTCAAAATCGTACTGAAATTTGTTAAAAAGTGTTAAAATCGATGGTTTTGAATCAATTTTAAAGCGTTTTTAACTAGGTTTTGCCCCGAAAAGTGTTAAAATTTAAGGTTTAAAAAGTTTTTGGTGAGCTATTTTAAGCTGGGGAGGGAGTAACAAAACGCGGCGCCTTTTTGGTTGCCATTTTCTACCCAGATGCGACCGCTCATTTTTTCGATAAAATCTTTGCAGATCATCAGGGCTACACCGGCACCTTTTTCTTTTTCGTTGCTGTAATGCATAGTGGCCTTGAAATTGAATATCGATGTCATTTTTTCCGGAGAGATGCCCTTGCCTTCATCCAGAATGCAAAGCGTAGTTTCACCTGAATGCGTCGACGCCGAAATAGAGATAGTGGAATAGCGCGGCGAAAACTTGATGGCGTTGTGTATAAAGTTGCGATGGATAAATTGTACCAGTTCTTTATCGGCATGTATTACAATGTCGCTATCTATATTGTTCTGAAACTTAAGCTGGTATTCCTCCCCGATGACATTAAAAGGCTGGAGGGCTTCATCAATCAGTTCTTTTAATTTTAAAGGTTTGGGCTCATAGTTAAAGCCAGAAAGCTGCTGTTTTATCCACTGCAAAATATTCTCGAATATTTCAAGCGAGATAGTGGAGGAATGTTCCATGGTATCAACCAGTTCCATGAGCTCCTCGCGGGTTAACGCGTCGGTATCTTTTAAAACCGCGGCCAAAGTTTTAAGGGTGCCTATCGGTTGCCTGAAATCATGCGCCAGGATAGATACCAGGCGGTTGTTAAACTCATGGTCTATCTCCAGCTTTTCGTTACGCAATAATACCGACCGGTTGAGCGCTTCGAGTGTGCCCGCATGTTTCTTTTTCAGGCGGTATAAGCGGTAAATGAAAAGCACGGTTACTACAGTGAGTAAAAAAAGTACGCCCAATATAATAGCCACTATCTGCCGGTTTTTACTCCTGATGGTTATGGCTTCCAACTGTTGGTCTTTTAAGGCATAATCAATATAGTCAAAACCCGAGGTATTGTTGAATTGCTCTTCATCTTCATACAGCTTAAGCAATTTTTCGCCATATCGCTGAACTTCTGGGAGGTTGTTACGGGCTATGTATATATCGTACAGATGCTTGCCAAATATCTTTTGATACATATGATAGCCCCTTGCATCGGCAATATCAAGCCCCCGTTTGTAATGGGCGATAGCCTTAGCAGTATCCGTATTGTTGTACAGTTCGCCGAGGGACTGGATAATGTCGAGGCTCAGATAATTCAGGTCCATGGCTATGCCCTCAGCAGCAGTTTTTTCCAGCAAACTGATGCCCTTTTCGCGCTGCTTGTTCTTTAAATAAAGTTGTGCCTGTATTTGGTCGGTAACCAGCAGCGACCGGTGGTCATTATATTTGGTAGCTATTTGCCGGGCTTTGGCTAAGTAAATTGGAATAGAATCTTTTGGGATACGATTTGGATATAGCAGCAAATAATCACAAAGCACAAGCGACATGATCGAATCTTTTTTTAGCGTGTTGCCTAAATTTAAAGCTCTTCTAAATATCTCGATGGATTTTTTTTCTTCATTATTTTCACTGAAAACAAGCCCTATATTCATCAGGGTTTGCACCTCATTTGATGAATCATGTATGGCCATGTAATGGTTACGGGCGTCATTATAGTATCGCAGTGATAATTGAAGGTTACCCCTCAGGTCATAAACTATACCCAATGTGTTCAAAGCATCGGCAATGCCCTGTTTATATTTTAACCGCTCAGAGATGGACCTGGCATGTTTGGCGTAATAAAAAGTGCTGTCGAGGTTGCTTTCATACATTAATATGGCTAACCGGTTAAGGGCATCGGCATACTTAACACTATCCGTAATATGAGGGAGCGCCTTTTTAATTTTAGCAATATCACTTACCTGGCTATAACTACAAATAGCGGCAAGCAATAGGAGTATAAAAAAAAATGTGCGTTTTTGCATTAAGCCGATATTATATTACTAACCACTTTTGGTGATGTTGAGACCTATAATCTAATCTATAAATATAATGTATACGAAATAAACTACGCAGAGTTGAAAATATATTAAATAAAAATAAAGAGGATGAATTGAATGGCCTATATCTATAAAACAAAGGGTTATTCGCCCCAGGCGGTGATGATCAGGTTACGCTGGCCGCCGTAATTGCGATGTTCGCACAAATAAATGCCCTGCCACATACCCAGGGCAAGTCTGCCGTTACGAATGGGGATCATGACCGAGCTGCCCAGTAAAGCAGCTTTTAAATGCGCGGGCATATCGTCAGGGCCTTCATCATCATGATGGTAATCCGGATCATTTTCGGGTACGGTTTTGCTGAAGTACATTTCAAAATCACGCCTGACGGTGGGGTCGGCATTTTCATTGATCGTTAAAGAGGCCGAAGTATGCTGAATAAAAACCTGCATGATACCGGTTTTAATCAGGGCCAGTTGCGGCAGGGCATGTACTACTTCGGCAGTGATCAAATGGAAGCCCCTTTTCCGTTCTTTGAGCAGAAGCATTTGCTGATGTATTTGCATGAGATGTAACGGTGGTCTATATTTAATAAGTATCGATCGGAATTATTATTAAAGGTGCTTAATATAGTGTATTTTTTGATGGAGAATTCGTTTTACTTTACAAATACCCGCTAAATAACGTTTTCAATTAATACCCACATTAAGGAGTGGGGATACTAATGTGCCTGATTAGCTTTTTTGAATGCTGAAGGTGTTTGCCGGAAATGTGCTTTAAATGCGTTGCTTAAGTGGCTTTCATCGGTATAGCCAAATTCATCTGCCAGTTGCGACAGGGTTTTGTCGCTGTGAATCAGTTGATGGGCGATCAGTTTTAGGGCATATTCCTGTACGTATTTTTTATAAGATGTGCCGGTTGCTTTGCTGAAATATTGGTTAAAATAGGTTTTGCTGATACGAAAGGTATCGGCCATGTTTTGTAATGATAATAACTGCTTGTTGGTGATATGCTGATCAATGTAGTTGAGTATGGCCTGGATCTTATCATCTTTTGGCCTAACCATATTTTGATCAGCCCCCTTAGCTATCAGAGAAAGCACCAAAGCGAGGGCATTTTTGATGATGATATTTTGATAGCCGGTTTCTTTCCGGTGTTCAGCTATAATCAGATCCATCAACTGAATGATCTGTTGCCTGCTGCCCGGCAGGTCCATTTTGCGATGTGGGGATGACAGGCGTATGAATACCTGTTTAAAATCGGCATCTAATAACAGATCCTGGAAAAAGGCTTCGTGAAATTTGATGATACAGATAGCGCATTTTTCTTCGAATATAAAAAAGTGGGTATCTTGTGGAGCCAGTATAAACAGGTCGCCCTTTTTGTAACCATAACTACGGTCGTTGATCATATGCTGGCCTTTGCCACGCATAATATACTGTAGTTCATAATGGGTATGCTTATGCACGGGCAGGTGCCATTCGTTTTTAACAACATAGGCAATGTCGAACTTTTGAGTAAGGTTCCTGATGTGCATGAGCGAAAATTACAATTTAAATTTAATTTTCGGTTGCAGATAAAAAAGGCCGCCTATCTGGATTGAGCACCGTGAAAAAATTAAGAAAGAACAATAGTTTAATTCTTTTCATCCTCTAAACCCAATCGCATGGTGAGCATGTGTGGTGTAAACCCTACCTTTTCGTAGGCTTTTAACGCAGCAGTGTTAACGGCATAAACCTCCAGCCGTATTTCGGTAATACCCTGTTGTTGCGACCATTGTTTAAGCGCGTTTATGATTAATTTGTTTACACCTTTACCCCTATGTTCGGGCATTACATACATAAAACCCAGGTTAGCATGCTGTTGATGTTTTAAATAAGGTTTGGAATCAACAATGCGGGCGTAACCACAACCGATTACTTTTGAAGCGGTTTCAGCTACTACTACCCGGGCATCAGCTGCTTCAATTAACTCGGGAATGTTATAATAGTAAAGCGGCCCTGGTTTTAAGGTTGGGTCAAAAGGGCGTTCAGATTCTACTAAGGCCTGTTTAAATTCAAACAACACATCCAGATCTTTTAACTCCGCTTTCCTGATATTTATTTGCTCCATTTTATGGTCTCGATATCAGGTAAAATTATAAGTTTGTTTTGAAATTCGGGATCACTCCATGATTTTCCATCGTCCTGAAAATATTTTAACCAACTTGTCCAGTTTTGAAAATGATGTTCGTCATCTGTTTTTAAAACTTTAAAACTTAATAAAAATGAAAGATTTCCTATTTGTATTCAGAAACGATTTTGTTGGCGCGCCCCAAGGTTCACCAGAAGAAATGCAGGCCGTTACTCAAAGATGGATGGATTGGGTTGGTGGTATAGCTGCCCAAAACAAACTGGCTGATCGCGGAAACCGGCTGTTCGGAGATGGTAAAGTGGTAAGAAGCAATAATATTGTTACCGATGGCCCTTACACCGAAATTAAAGAATTGATTGGTGGTTACACCATGGTTAAAGCCGATTCATTAGAAGAGGCTGCCGAATTGGCCAAAGGTTGCCCTATTTTAGATTTTGGCGGCAATGTAGAAGTAAGAGAAGTTAACCCTTTATAAGTATATAACTGGGTTAAAACTAAAAGCCTTTATAAAAGTGAAGGCTTTTAGTTTTTAGTAGCCGCCTGCCCAATATCCAGGCGGCTGATCTTTCCTTCAGGGTTAATGATAAACCTGAAGTACGTTTTAAAATCGCTCCATTGATCCACAGTATTAACCATAAGTGCCCACACTTGGGATAGGTTCAAACCTGTGCCCAATGCCATTGGCCAGATAGGCCAGTCGGATAGTTGCATATGCAAAATAGATTGGTAGGTGAATACACTTTTAAGCGTAATAAAAGCGGATAAGAATGTTCTTACCCGCTTTTTTATCAGGAAATTAAATTAATTAGGTGCAACGGCTGAAGTAGCGTTAACATAAGGCCATATACCCGGAGTTGGGACAGATACACCTTTATTATTACCACGCTGGTTGTTATCGGCACCGAAGTAATATAAGGGCCAGCCTTTATAAACCAGTTGTGTTTTTCCGAATACTGTTATGGTTTGAAACTGGGTTTTATCCAAAACAGAAGGGACATTCAATCCTGCGTTAACCGCAGTATCGATAGGCCATACTTTGTTATTGCTGAAAGTAGAGTTGGTAAAATTGTTAATTTTAAACTTGTCATGGCTGAATGAATATAAGGTTTGACCACGATCATCAACAATGTACTGGGTTACACCATCACCGGCTTTAAGATCACTGTTATATTTAACGCCATCATTGCCAATTAACTGGCTGTTGCTTACCATAACAGTATAATCGGGTTTGGCAACAAACCAGGTGTTGCCTACTTTATCACCATTGATATCACCGGCATTGGCATCATTTTGATAATAATAAAGCGGCCAGCCTTTATAAGTGGTTTGTTTGGATCCATCAGTACGGGTTATAGTACCAAAATCCTTACTGTCCAAGCCTTTATCTAAAGTAAGATCTGCCTGGTAAAAAGTAGGCCAAGCCACCGAACATCCGCCGCTGCAACCTGAGCTGCCGTTGGCATCGATGGCAAAAAAGTAAAGGGCTTTTCCTTTGGAATCAGTTAGTACATTGCCAAATTTTGCATTGGCTGATAACCTAACGGCATTAGCCGGAGCAGGCTGGTTTGGGGTGTTGTTACTGTTATTTTTGGAGCATGACCAGCTGGCAAATATAACCGCAATGCCTGTAATTGCGAGGGGCAGATTTTTAAGTAAATTCATTGTACTGGTTAAAAATGATTAATAATAATTCTTTATAACTCCAATACGTTGTGAAAATGGCATTTGGTTGCCTGCAATAAAAAATAATATCGCTAAAAAAATAAATGTTAATTTATTGTAAATAGTAAGGTTGAATTTGGGTTTCTCTGTTATCAGCCAGGGCGAAATAAACCAGCCCGATAATTTAATGCCTTATCGTTAATTTATTAATAGCCAGGTGTTAATATTTACATCCTTTTATCTTTTGTGACAGATTAGTGTAATTTTGTTCCCATCATGTCGTTTAATCGGCAAATACTTTAAACTTTATCGCTGCATTTGTACAAATAGGGCAATAGTTTTTTAATAAGAAAAAGAATTGCTTTTGTTATGTTTAGATGATTTACTACGTCCTTATCAATAATTATGAAGAAAATTTTATTATTAGCCGTCGCCTTGCTGTGTTTAGGTATAAAAACTTTTTCACAAACTATACCAGTAGGGAGTTATACAGAAGATGTTGCCAGGAGAAACCAGTTATTAGGCAAAAGTGATAATACATCATCTTTTACTGTAAGACCGGTAAACGGTGAATGGCATGATACGGATTCATCTTTTAAACAATTGGTAGCCAGTAAATCATACGCCAATTTTCAGTTTATGGGAAAGCCATCTGGTATTCAAATATTTCCATTTAACTGGTTAAATGATTATAATGTTAAAAGGCCTTATGGATATAATAACTCTTCATTGTATCCTGCCGCCGGGTACCAGACCCGGGTTAGCGGAGGCTTTTTATTAAAAGCCAGTATATTTAGGGTGCAGATAAAACCAGAGTTTGTATATGCACAAAACAAAAGCTTTAACACGTTTGCCGACATACAGTCCAATAGTACCAATATACAACTTTTAAGGGCTTATTATACCAACATCAACGGTATCGATGCTCCGGAAAGATTCGGTAATAAATCATTACAGCATTTGTATCCGGGACAATCAAAAATAACGGTCAACTTTAAAAATATGGAAGCAGGTGTTTCAACAGAAAATATGTGGTGGGGCCCGAGTGTTCAAAACTCCATTATGATGAGTAACTCGGCACCTGGTTTTTTGCATTGGACATTTAATTCAGTTAAACCTATTAAAACTGTAATAGGGTCATTTGAATGGCAGATAATAGGAGGGAATTTAAAACAGTCGGGCTATCTTCCAATTGATACTAACATAATAGTGAATGGAAAAGGTTTATTTAAACCCAAGCCGGAAATTACCCGCTATATATCAGCTTATACGGTTAACTGGCAGCCCAAGTGGTTAAAAGGTTTGTATCTGGGAGTTACAGGATACGATTATTTGGATAAAGACTCACTTTATCATAACAAGAATATTTTCCGGAAATTATTTCCGGTAATTACCGGTTCATCCATTAAGGCTAACGATGCTTCTAATAGTACTGGTGGAGATAGGCAAGATTTTGCCTTTGCACTTAATGTACGACAATTATTACCTCTATATAACGCCGAACTTTACTTTGAATGGGCAAGGAATGATCGAACCGGTAGTATTAACGACTTCTTGCAGGAGCCCGGTCATTCGGTTGCTATCACTTTAGGTGGCCGTAAATTATTCGAATTATCTAAAGATAGATACATACAAATAAAAGCCGAGTTAACTCAATTGCAATGGTCACCTACTTTTTTACTAAGAGATGAACCTACCTGGTATACGCATATCATAAGCCCGAGGGATGGGTATACTAATGAAGGAAGATATATTGGTGCCGGTATTGGACCAGGGGGCAACAGCTTTATGTTTGATATCAGTTATCTAAAGGGGATGAATTCCTATGGCTTAACATTGGAACGGCAACTTCATAATAATGATCTGTATTATAGCGCCTTTAGCGGTACAGGTAATTTTAATTCGCATTGGGTAGATATTAACAGCACTTTTTACACTAATATCAAATTGAAAAAATACCTGATCTCGGGCGAATTAACTCCTGTTTACTCTTTAAACTACCAGTATAATCACGGCAATAGTTTTAATTTACATGCAAGGCTCAATCTTACCTATTACTTTGAATAATTAACCAGAGTAAATTTATTGAAAATAATATGTTATGTTTTGTTTTTACGTTACGTAGTGTAACTAACATGTTTTTAAAAATCAGATGAATGACTGCCGAAATATTATTAGCTCAAAAAAATAGCCTTAAAAAATTATCTTTGCGAAATTTTTACCAACTTTTAATAATACTACATTATTAAAACAAACTGTTAATAAATGGTTATTAATAGTTAACGGTCTGCGAATTTTAAATAAATGCTAAACAAGATATATTCTATACAATCGTCTACCCATAAACCAAATATACTCGTTATCGGTGATCTGATGATTGATCATTATATTACCGGCAGCGCATCCCGATTATCGCCAGAAGCACCTGTGCCTATTGTAAATGTGAAAAATGAGTCGGTTACCCTGGGAGGTGCGGGTAACGTTGTACAAAACCTGGTAGCTTTAGGTGCGCAAGTGGCTGTTGCCGGCGTAATAGGTAATGACACTGCGGGTGCTCAGTTAATAGAAATACTTAGCAGCGAAGGGGTACAAACACATACTATAATTAAAGATGAATTTCGCCCTACTACCGTTAAAACCCGGGTGCTTGCAGGGAGCCATCAACTGGTTCGGATAGATCGTGAAATTACCGATGCGGTATCTGAGGTTATTGCTGATAAGCTGCTTAATGAATTGGTTAGTCACTTTGAAAAAGCTGATATTGTAGTCCTGTCAGACTATAATAAGGGTTTGTTTTCCCCGTCTCTTACCCAAAAACTAATCCAGGAAGCTACACGTTATGGTAAAAGAGTGATCATTGATCCTAAGGGATTAAATTACGACAAATACAAAGGCGCATATATCATCAAACCCAATCGTAAGGAACTGGCTGAAGCGGCCCAGCTTGAAAAGGTTGATTCCCTGGAAAGCCTGCAACACGCGGCAAAAATTATTTTAAAACAAACAGGAGCTGCTTATTTGGTTGTAACACTCTCAGAAGAAGGCATGCTGATATTAAGTGAGTCAGGATATAAGTTGTTACCGGTAAAAGCCACAGAAGTATTTGATGTTACCGGTGCCGGCGATACAGTGCTGGCTACGATGGCTTATTTTATTGCAGCGGGTTTAAGTATTGAGGAAGCTGGCGAACTGGCTAACCATGCCGCTGCTATAGTAATACGCCAGGTAGGGAGCGCCACAACAACCATTGATGAGATCATTCTTGATATGAAAAGGGAAAGCTAAGCTTTATACTAAAACAAATAATAAAGGAAAGGACAATAAGTTGTATAAGTACAACATATTGCAACTAACATAAACAATAATGATTTTAGAAGCATTAAAGGATCATCAGCATACAACGCAAAAAGTAATAGATACACTTACTGGAGATATTGAGCAAGCTTGTAAAATGATATCGGATACCATAAAAAGTGGCAATAAGGTTTTACTGGCCGGTAATGGTGGCAGCGCTGCAGATGCCCAGCATATTGCTGCCGAGCTAAGCGGAAGATTTGTTAAAGAACGAAGAGCTTTGCCAGGTATAGCTTTAACGGTTGATACATCGGCGCTTACGGCCATAGCTAATGATTACGGCTACAATTATGTATTTTCGCGCCAGGTAGAGGCTTTTGCACAGAAGGGTGATTTGTTTATAGGTATATCAACCAGCGGCAATAGCCAGGGCATACTTAACGCTTTTGAAACCGCCGCAAAATTTAATTGCAAAACATTAGGATTATCTGGGCGCGACGGCGGAAAAATGAACGGTATATGCGATATGAATATCGTTATACCATCAAATGTAACCGCACGGATACAAGAAATGCATATACTGATAGGGCATATTCTTTGTCAATCAGTTGATGCCTTGTTTGAATAGTATTTTCAGCATAATCATAAATTGAATCGTATAGAGACAATAAAAACAAACAGATGAGGATCAACCTTGAAAAGACATTAGCAGACAAAATAACTACCATTCCTTTGCTTAAAGCACAAGTACAAAGCTGGCAAAGTATGGGTCAAAAAGTTGTTTTTACCAATGGCGTATTTGATCTGCTGCATATTGGTCATATCACTTATCTGGCTAAAGCAGCAGAACTTGGCGAAAAGCTCATCATTGGTCTTAATGCAGATAGTTCAGTTAGGCGTATCAAAGGCGAAAGCCGGCCGGTTAATGATCAAAATAGCCGGGCCGCTATATTGGCTGCCATGTTTTTTGTTGATGCCATTGTAGTTTTTGAAGAAGATACGCCGCTTAACCTCATCAGTACTTTATTGCCTAATATCCTGGTAAAAGGTGCCGATTATTCTGTTGAGAATATTGTGGGGAGCAAGGAGGTACTGGCCAATGGCGGTGAGGTAAAAACCATCGATTTTGTGAAAGGCTATTCGTCAACTTCAATTATTGAAAAAATCAAGCATCAAATTCCAGGTAAGGGATAGAGAATAAAAATACTGGTTCCCTTTTATCGAGGATATGGTTGGTTTAAATGCGTGATTAATAAAACGATAAGGATATATTAAATAATATAAAATTTTACGGCTGTCTTCAATAGCAAATTGATTTACCTTTGCAAAAAACCTAAATTAATTTATTGCAGGATTTTAGGCTCCGATATTTTTCAAATATGATTAAAACTAACTTTCTTATATTTCTGTTTATTGTTGCGTTTTGTTGCGGGGTAATTAACCATGCGGCTGCTCAAACCAGTATTAATCCCCAAAACCTCTCTACTATCAACGTTGATGCTTTAAGTGATCAGCAGATAAAGCAGTTAATGCAGCAAGCCCAAAGTTCCGGATTGAGTGATGATGATTTGATTCAACAAGCTCGCGGACGGGGTATGCCTGATGCTCAGATCCAGAAATTGCAGGCCCGTGTTGATCTGATCAGAAAAAGTGGGGGCGTGGGGCTGACCAATAGCGCTGATAGTAGTGTATCTGGCAAACGAAGCTTAAATTATAGGGTCGACTCGCTTGAGAACGCAAAACCAATTCTAAACGTTAATTATCCTGGCCCCAAAATATTTGGTTTGGATATATTCCAAAACAAAAGCTTAAAGTTTGAACCCAATTTAAAAATAGCCACACCTTTGAACTATATTGTTGGTCCTGAAGACCAGCTTGTTATTAATGTGTACGGAAACTCTCAGGTAAACTGGAAACTGGACGTCTCGCCCGATGGTAATATTAATATTCCGGGAGTAGGGATAGTTAACGTTGGCGGTAAAACTATTGAGCAAGCATCAGCCACTATAAAGGGCAGGCTGCAAGCCAGTAATTATGCTATAGGGCGAGGTACAAATGTACAAATTACGTTAGGTAACATTCGCAGTATTAAAGTGATCATGGTAGGGCAAGTGACCAAACCGGGTACATATACTTTATCATCATTGTCTACTGTTTTTAATGCACTTTATGCCGCGGGCGGCCCAAGCCGCATAGGGAGCTTAAGACAGATTGAGATCATCAGGAATAACCGTATCATCAGACATCTGGATGTTTATGATTTTTTGGTTAAGGGAAGTCAAAAAGATAATATAACCCTACAGGATCAGGATATTGTGAGGGTACCTACCTACAGAACACGCGTTGAAATGGCCGGCCAGGTTAAAATACCTGCGCTGTTTGAGGTTTTGCCAGGTGAAAATCTGCAAAATGTAATTGATTTTGCCGGTGGTTTTACGGATAGTGCCTATACAGCACGTATTAAGGTAATGCAGGTGAGCGATCAGCAACATCGTTTAACTGATGTTTTGGAAGCGGATTATAAAAATTACATACCATTAAGGGGCGACAAGTATACAGTAGAATCGGTTTTAAGCCGCTTTGAAAACCGGGTGGTTATTAATGGAGCGGTTTTCAGGCCCGGAGAGTATGAACTGCAGAATGGGTTAACACTGGCACAGCTGATTGAGAAAGCGTCTGGATTAAAAGAAGACGCTTTTATGGAACGTGGAAATATTATCAGGTTAAAACCCGATAATACAACGGAGCTTATTTCATTTAACGTAAAGGATATCATTAGTAAAAAGTCTTCTATTGCTTTACAGCGTGAGGATATCATAACTATATCGTCAATTTTTGATTTGCGCGATATATACCAGGTTACTATTAATGGCTCGGTGCGGAAACCGGGTGTATTTGCTTATGCAGAGCATCAAACAGTAGCCGATCTGATTCAAAAGGCGGGTGGTTTTGCCGAAGGCGCCAGCACTAACAGGATTGAAGTGGCCAGGAGAATAAACAACGGCGATCCATCATCAAGAAATAGTGCGGTTGCACAAGTATATAGCGTTAATATAGATGGCCCTTTAAGCGCAATCGATACTGGTTTTGTGTTAAAACCTTATGATATTGTATCGGTTTATAATTTACCAGGGTTTGAGAAACAGAAGATCGTGCACGTAGAGGGCGAAGTTCTATATCCGGGGTCTTATACTATTAAAAATAAAAATGAAAAAATATCTGACCTGGTTGCGAGAGCCGGCGGCTTAACCGCCTCAGCAGATGCAGACGGCGGATCATTAAAAAGGAATTACATAGCCATCTTAGGTATCGACAAAAATAAATCAGATACGGCTGCTATAGCCCGTGAACGAAGCGAGCAATTGAACAGGCTTAAAAGAACCTATAGTGACTCTACCGGTGTTAATAATGACGCACAACAGCGGAATAATTATGTGGGGATAGATCTTACAAACATTTTGAAATCTCCGGGTTCAAAAAGCGATCTTTTGCTGGAAGATGGTGATGTGCTGCGTGTGCCTAAACAGCAACAGGTGGTACGTGTTAACGGCGAGGTATTATACCCAAGCGCCGTGGTTTACAATAATTCAAAATCTTTTAATGATTATATTTACAATGCGGGTGGTTATTCGCCGCGGTCATTAAGAAGAGGTGCATACGTTGTTTACCCTAACGGTACGGTAAAAGGAACACGTAAATTCCTGTTCTTTAACAATCACCCCGTTGTAAAACCCGGATCTGAAATATATGTACCTAAAAAGCCTGAACCAAAAGGCGGCGGAATACAGAATTTTATTGGATTAGCAACAGGATTGGCCTCCTTAGGTGCAATTATTTTTGGAATAGTTAGTTTGAACAAATAAGCTGTTGTTTATTGAATTTTCACCACTTTATCGGATACTAAATGGATAAACCTGAAACAACTGAGCCTGATGAATTATCTTTAAAGGATGTTCTGTTGAAATACAAGTTAGTTGTCAAATATCTTAAAACCAAGATATTAATTATTGCTGTCTTTGGTGTTTTAGGCGGAGCCTTGGGGCTTACCTATGCCTTTATAAAGAAACCTGTTTATACGGCCACATGCACATTTGTTTTAGATGAAGGTAAGGCTGGAGGGGGCCTAAGTCAGGTTGCTGGGCTTGCTTCGCTGGCAGGTATAGATCTGGGTGGAGCTACAGGTGGGGGTGGCGTTTTTCAGGGCGATAATATTATGGAGCTTTACAAGTCCAGAAATATGATCGAGAAAGTGCTTCTAAGCGAAATAACAGTTAACAATAATAAACAGTTATTAATTGACAGGTATATCAAGGTATTAGGGCTTAGAAGGAAGTGGAAACAAGATGATATAGATACTATCAATTTCCAAGGGGCATCAGGTAGCTTTAGCCGAAAGCAGGATAGTATTATAACTGATATAGCCAAAACCATTAATAAAAAGGTATTAAAAATAAGTAAGCCAGATAAAAAACTAACTATTATAGAAGTTGATATTTCGTTTGTTGATGAAATCTTTGCGAAGGAGTTTAACGATAAACTAGTTACAACAGTAAATGACTTTTATATTAAAACTAAAACAAAAAAAACATTAACTAATGTAAATATCCTTCAGCGCCAGGCCGATAGTGTAAAAAATGTTTTAAATAACAGTTTAGGTGGCGTAGCTTCATCTATTGATGCTATTCCTAATGCCAATCCATTGCAAACTATTCTTAAAGTACCATCTCAGCGAAAGCAGATAGATGTGCAGGCAAGCTCAGCTATTTATGCAGAAATAGTTAAGAACTTAGAATTGTCTAAAATCACACTTAGGCAGGAGGCTCCTTTAATACAAGTAATAGATAATCCTGTATTACCACTTGTTGTAACTAAAATAGGTAAAATAGCAGCAGCTATTATTGGTTTGTTTTTGGGCGTTTTCTTGACTTCGTTAGTATTAGCCACTAAAAAGCTATTTGGGAATTAATTACAACTTCAACAGAATAGCAAATTATTGTTATTCCTTCTTTAATTAAAGAAACCCACCAATCAACTGGCATTTAATACAACTTGGAAAATCAAAAAATGAATAAATCAAACATTATTATTGCTTATGCAGGGGGCCAACTTCAAACTGATAGCGGCGGGCCATATAAGTTTAAATCAGAAGTAAGTTAGGTTCTCAATAAAAAGCAATGGTTAAAGAAAAGAGCAGTTATACATTTTACCTTTATAAGATAAAACAATTTCTTAATTTAGATTCTACCGTATACTTGTCAATAGGTTCAAAGGCTTGGAGTGTAATCAAAACACCTTTATCGGTTATATTTATTACCAGATATCTGAGCCCAGAATATCAAGGCTATTGGTATACGTTCTTAAGTATGGCTGCTCTTACTGTATTTGCCGAGTTAGGATTTACTTCTATAGTCATTCAGTACGTTAGCCATGAATTTGCTCATTTACAGTTGAATGAAGATAATACAGTATCTGGAGATAGTTTAAAACTTGAAAAGTTTATTGGTTTAATAAAATTTTGCATAAACAGATATCTAATAATCATACCTATAGGTGTGCTCATCGTTTTATTAGTAGGTTTTATATTTTTTAAAAATGCATTGTATAACACTCACTTAATTACAGTTTGGATCATTTATGCTGTTTCAGGAGGACTTACCCTTTTCACCTCTTTGCTTTCGTCCATTATACAAGGGATCAATAAGGTTAAACATGTACTTCAAATTAATTTGTACGCTAATATTGTAAGTACAATAACTATATGGGTAGTATTAATTAGTGGAGGCGGTATTTGGGCGCTAACTATTAGTAGTTTAATGCTTTGTGCAGTTTCATTTTCGTTTTTCTTTAGTAAATACTATCATTTTTTTTCCCAGGTTTATTCGTACCCCATAATCAATAAATTCAACTGGGGTAAAGAGGTTTATAGTTTACAGATGCGTTATTCTATTAGTTGGATAGCCGGATACTTTGTTTTTAATTTCGTAACACCTGTAACCCTATATTTCTTAGGACCGGTTATGGCTGGAAAGGTAGGGATTACCTTTACCTCAACCTCCGCAATTTTGCAAATGTCGTATTCCTGGGTATCGAATAAGATACCAGAACTTAATATGAACATTTCGTTAGGCAAAAAAAATGAAGCTAAAAATCTTTTTAGATCCCTGAATAAAAGCAGCTTGTTTTTCTTCCTTCTATGTTCAGCTATAGTATTGATAGTTTTACAAGTTAATTTATTTAATTTAAGCATTAAATTTTTACCGGTATGGGTTACAGCTATTGTTCTGATATCAGAGTTTGCAAAGTTGTTATTTGGCAATTGGGCAGTTTATTTAAGGGCATATAAATCAGAACCCTATTTATTTTTATCGGTTGCTAATGGCTTGTTAACACTGGTAACTTTCCTTGTATGTTTAAAATTTTATCATTCTTTCAACGCTGCGATTATTATTTTTACTATCCTTCAGCTCGTTACATTGCTTGTTGGGAGAAAAAAGTATGTTCAAAAATAAATTGATATCATTAAAAATAAAAGATGAGCATTTGCCTTTCTATATGTATTCCCACTAAGGGTAGGTTAGAAATTTTGAAAAATACATTAGACAGTATTTATTCGGATTACGAGGGTAATTACGATGAATTTGAAGTCGTGATTTCGGATAATTCAACCGACGAATTATTACCCCAAATGTTGAATGCATATAAACAGCATCCTAATATTGTTTATGAAAAAACCAATGTGGAAGGTTTTTTAAATTCAATAAATGCTTTAAAAATGGGAAAGGGACTATTTCTAAAGCTTCACAATGATTATACAATATTAAAAAAAGGAGCTTTAGCCGAAATTATATCATTTGTCAAGACTGAAGCAGAAAAAAAACCTTTAATCTTTTTTTCTAACTACGAGCGAAGGCGAAATGATATAGCCAGATATGATTCATTTGATTCATTTATTTACGATTTGTCTTTTTTGAATACCTGGAGTACCGGTTTTGCTATTTGGAAAGAAGATTTTAATGTTTATTCAAAAATGGATCTAAATGAAGTATTCCCACATACATCATTATTCTTATTTCAACATGAAAAAAGGTCATTCGTCATCAATGATATATTATTATTCAACAACTACGAGGTTAATAAAAAAGGGGGATACAATCTATTCAATGCCTTTGCTGTTCAATATTTAAGTATGGTTGAAGATTGCCTAAAGAAAAATCAAATTACTCAGCATACTTTCAATCATATTAAACAAGATCTGTTCAAGAATTTCCTTGTGGTATGGTACTATAACACCAAAGTGGCAATCAACCAATACACATTTGATTTATCAGGTATCAAGGCCTCAATAAAAGTATATTATTCCGAACTCTGTTATTATCAGATGATTATATTGGCATATAAAAGAGCTTTTCTTAAAAATGCAAAAAAACGTTTTTTTGCATTATTGAAATGAAACTAAAATAATATGTTAAAAAAAGCAGTTATAAACATAGCTTCTTCCGTTGGGTACATAGCTTCATTTCTTTTAACAAAGAAATTATTTTGGTTTTTTGACTTAGTTAAAAATGCTATTTATTCTGGTTGGATCAAATCATCATTAAAAAAAGTAGGTGAAAATTTTTCTGTACAATATCCCATGAACCATGTTGGATTGAAATTTATTTCTATTGATAATAATTTTAGTTGTTTTTCTCGTTTAAGGCTTGAGGCTTTTGATAAGCATTTGGATAATTCTTATACACCGATTGTTAATATTGGGGCTAACGTTAGTATCAATTTTGATTGTCATATCGCGTGTATAAATAATATCGAAATTGGCAATAACGTATTGATAGCAAGTAAGGTTTTTATCACTGACCACTCCCACGGTGAAATTAACACTTTGGCGCTTGAAACTCCGCCTTCCGCAAGAAAGGTTGTATCAAAAGGACCTGTAATAATTGAAGATAATGTATGGATTGGAGAAGGAGTTGCCATATTGTCTAATGTTACAATAGGGAAAAATTCTATTATTGGTGCCAATGCTGTAGTTACCAAAAGCTTCCCTGAAAACTCATTGATCGGTGGGAACCCAGCTAAACTCATAAAAACTATTGAATGAAAAATGCAATATTTACAATTTGCGCTAAAAATTACATGGCTCATGCAAAAACACTGGCCGATTCTGCAAAGAAATTCCATCCTGAATGTGATTTTTTTATTTTACTATCTGACGAATTGGATGGAAACGATTTAAATTGTGATTATAAAGTTATCGAATCAAAAGATATCGGAATAGTGGGATTTGAAAAAATGGCTTTTCAATACGACGTTATTGAGTTTAGCACATCCATCAAGCCTTATTTCATTAGTAAGCTTTTTAACGAGGGGTATGATAAAGTACTTTACATAGATCCAGACATGGTTGTTTACAGCAGCCTTAATTTTATATTTGATCATTTGAATGATTATGATGCTGTTTTAACACCACATTTATTAAAGCCCTATATAAAGTATACCGGAGCTACATCAGAAGAGGAGTTATTATTTGTTGGCATATACAACCTCGGCTTTTTTGCTATAAAAAACTCAGTGACAGGTAATCATATAACTAATTGGTGGATTGAGAAGTTAAGTAACCAGTGTTACGCCGACAAGGAAGATGCATTACATGTTGACCAAAGATGGATGGATTTTCTGCCATCGTTATATACTCGCGAAGTATTAATATTAAGACATCCTGGGATTAACCTTGCATTTTGGAATTTTCATGAGAGAAAACTTAGCAAAGTAAATAACGACTATTTTGTGGATGAAGATTACCCCTTAGTGATCCTGCATTTTTCGGGCTTAGAGGCACACAATGTTGAAGCTGTGTGTAAAAAACAAACAAAGTATACCCTGTCAATTATTCCTGAATATAGGGCCTTGTTTGAAGCTTATGTTGAATGTCTGAAAAATAATGATTTGAACAGGCTAAGTCAATTAAGTTACAAATACAATGAATTTGATAACGGAAATAGCATTTTAAAATATCATAGACGATTATTTAGAGGATTAGTAGAAGAAGGTCACATTTTCCATGATCTTTTTTCAACAACTAATGAAAATTCGTATTACCAATTATTGGTAAGAAATAAAGCAATGCTATTTGATAAAGAAGGCAAATTCAAAACTCTAAAGAAAACATATGGCAGTCAGCCTCCAATATTCAATAAAGTTTTTAAACTACTCCGTATTTTCAAGTTTTTATTTGGCATAGAAAAGTATTACCTGATGATGCGTTTCTTTTCAATATATAACAGGTTTGAAAAGCAAACATTTATTTTAAAAAACAAATAGATTATATTTTAGTAACTGTGATGATTGGTTTAACAATCATAATAGTTTGCATGATGGTGTGAAGTATGAGAATAGCAGTGGATGGGGTCCGTTTATCCAGAAAACCGTCGGGAGTAACATTTATTGTAATCTCGATTATTAAACAATTGGCAATTCAATGTCCATCATGGAATATTTATGTTTTGCTACGCGCCGAAATTCACCCCCTGTTGAAAGGTGTTTTAGTTGAAGATAATATCAAATTTATTATTAGTCGCCCGTCTCTTCTTAATAGTAAGAGCTTATTTTGGTCACTGTTTCAGCTTAATAGAATGATAAACAATCTAAACCCCGATTATTTTATCGCTCCTAATACGCTACTTTATCCATTCTTCGCAAATAAAAAGGTCAAAAAAATAATTTTTGTACATGATTTAGTTTTCAAAACCTGGCCGGCAACAATGTCTTTTTTGAATAAAATCCAATTGATTATCTTATTCAAATATTCGATAAAGAAGGCCGCCATAATATGGTGTAACTCGAATTACACCAAACGAGAGTTATTGAATTACTATCATTCTCAAACCGATACAAAGCCAATCTTCGTAGGCGCAGGCTTAAATATTGATTTTAAATTAGCGTTGGCTAAATATAACACTACAAATGCAGCAGCAGTAAAAAACAGTGTGAAGCCCTATATTATATTTGTTGGGACCATTGAACCAAGAAAAAACATACCATTTCTGCTTACGGTTTTTAAAAAACTATCAAATCAATTTGATTTAATAATTTTAGGCGGTAAAGGATGGGGCAATGCAGAAAATAAAATATCGAGTATTCTTAATGCCGAGGACTATCCGAAAAACAATGTAAGGGTTATTAGCAATATTGATACTGATCATTTAATAGCGTTATATAAAAATGCTGCACTTTATTTAACAACTTCATTTAATGAAGGCCTGGGACTACCATTGCTTGAAGCAATGGCTTGTGGCTGTCCCGTTGTTTGCTCTCATAACTCCGCAATGATTGAAGTTGTACAAGGTGTGGGAATAACTGTAAATTCATGGGATGTTAATGATTGGCTAAATGCTATATCAGAAGTTAAATCAAATAGGGAATATTATGTTGACCGTGGTTATAAAAGAGTAGATAATTTTAATTGGGAAAAAGTTATAACATCATTTGTGAAATTGTTAAATAGTTAGATGAACAAAGAATGTTTACAGAATTTGCCATAGGTATTAGCCTTAGTGTTTTCCTGGTAGGAACATATCTAATATGGTTCAGCAAAAAAAACATTTTCAATCATTCTGTATTGGGGTTGTGTTTTGTTGCTTACCTGGTTCCAGCTTTTGTAATTAAATATGATGATTATTCAACACCTGATGTAATACGCCTATATGTAATAATTAACCTTTTGGGGTGTTTCACCTATCTTAGCGGTATGCTATTAGGGTATCGAATAAAAACGCTCATAGCTGTTAATACCTTACTACAATTTCGCTTTTTAAGCACGGTACATGATAATGAACACGGTATACAAAAGATTAGAAAGGTATCATCTATTATATACGTTGCGGCCCTTGGTGGTATTATCATAAGTTATATTTTGATGGGTTTTGTTCCGTTGTTTGCAGCCAATCCTTTTATGGCCAAATTTTTTAAGGGCGAATATCAAGCCCCCTATGAAAGGGTTGCATTTTTATACAGAACGGCAAGACAATTACTTGAATTCTTAATGCCTTTACGAATATTGGAACTTTTTATAAACTTTAATCTCAAGAGCGTTATTTTGGTTTTATCGGGCATTCTACTAATTGCCGTAAGTTTAAATAGAGGGCCAATTTTATCGGGATTTTTGGTAGCTATTTCCATATTTGTCGCTTTGAAAAAGAACAATGGACCGTTTTGGATATATTTGATAATAGTGTTCTCATCCTATATATTGGGAAGTGGCGTATACTATTTACTCGGGTTGGCCTTTCCTGACAGTTTTTTTGGCGATGCCGCAAATGTCGGGTTTTTTGAAGCCGTAGCTATGGGAGCACCAGATATAACTGATCAATTATCATTTTTAAGTGCATTTTTAGATTCTGGCAGCCACTACTCATACGGTTTAACTTTTTTTGGGGGGCTTATACCCTTTAACTTCCCCTGGAACCCCTCTGTATATACATTAACCATTTTAAATAGCAGTAATGATATTTCCGAAGTAGCGTCAGGCGGCTTAAGATTACCTGTTTCACTTTGGGGCTACATAAGCTTTGGATGGATTGGAGTAGCCTTGGTTCCATTTTTTTCCGGCGTCTTTACGGGCTATATTGTAAAAAAAGTCAAAAGAATCATTAATACCCTACGTGCAAATGAGAGCGGCTATGTCTCATTCTTTTTAATTCAGTTTGTGTTTAGCAATATTGCCGTTGTATTTACGAATTTTTATTTCCTTTCTATTTATTCTCTTCCAGCCTTTGTGTTGTTCTATACAATTATAATGGCAGGTAAAACAAAAAACAAGGAATTAACTGGCAGTAGTATTGTAACGTATCATAATAAACAATAATTTATGTAAAAATTAATCTTCAATATTGAAAGCCGATAATATTATTTGTAATCTTAAAAGTATGGAAGCGCTGTTAATGAGTATTCTATAAAAAACCAGTTTAAACAGAGTTAAAAAAAGTGGTTTCAAAGGTTAAAAATTGTTTCGGTATGAAGAGTGTCTTTGAATACAATTATGCCCTACATCATTATTGAAATCGTGATCCTTACTCAGTCCAGGTATTAAAGTCCGATTACAGTCAATATAAAATTTAATATGCAAGTTATTTTGTATTAAATATAAAGGACAGATTGTAAGGCATCAATGTTTATAATTTAGTTAATGAATACATTTTATTTACCCATACGATCATTTGGCGATTTTATAATTACAGCATCAGTTGTAAAACATAACTTTGTTAATAAAATTCCTATCATATTGCCTGATTACTTTAAAGAAATATTCAGTGCCATCAATGCAGAAAGCCTTTTTGAGATACGGAGTACAAATAATTATAAAAATCAGCCAGCCTTTTTTGAATTATACAAGGTAAAAGATTTTAAAAACTTTACAAGGCTTATTAATGACATAAAGATACTTATTTCTACTGTTAATCATAATGATAGGTACCTTGTTGACTATAGTAGTAAAAGGCTTGCATTTACGAGAGCTAATTTAGTTTGGCCCGAAAAAAAACTAAATGCTTATGAAGGAAGGTTGAAATTATTTTCGGATTTAAATCTGATTCGTGATAATTCGTCAGCAGACCTGATAAATACGGTTGACCCTGATAAATTAACGAGAATACTTATCTTGCCTGATAGCAGGATAGAAATAAAAAGTATAAGCCCTGATCTGGTACAATTGATCAGAAACGAATTTAAAAGCATTGTTACCAACGTAGCACATTTTTCTACAAATAATAATAGAGTTAATAATGACTGTTTATACTACTCAAGTTTTAATGAACTGATAGCACTAATTTCATCATATGATTTAATTATAAGTGCCGAAAGCTTACCCTATCATTTGGCTAGCCATTTAAAAAAGGCACATTTTGTTATTTATAACCAATCACGCCATTTCGATGCCAAATTCATGACGCCTTTTATGGTTGCGAATAAATATTATTCATTGTTTACTGGTTCCAATGCCAAATCAATTATAGGTGATTTAAGTAAAATCTTACTTGGAAATGCTTGATTCAATAAACAAATTGCATTTAAATGCATCTGCTAAGCAAATGACTTCGATGGGTATCCTTTGCTATAATTTTAAGCTTTATTTATAGCATTCAAAATTTACAAAAAGTACGTATAAATCCTATGTTATAAGCAAATCATTAACAAGAACTATCAACCATATGTGTATTTCATTTCTAACCAACAAACAATTCGGCCAAATAAATTATGAATTATAAAGTTGCCATCTTAATTCCTACATTAAATGCAGACCAGCACTGGCTTAACACGCTTGAAAGTATTAGCAACCAAACATATAACTTAATTGATAAAGTTATTATTGATTCTGGCTCAACAGATAATACGATACCGTTGGCACATAGGTTTGGATTTAAGATAGTTGAAATTAATAAAAGTGATTTTAATCATGGTAAAACCCGGCAACAGCTTATTGATCTTTCAGATGAACCTGATATATGCATTTTTTTAACACAAGATGCGATTTTAGCTTCGCAGGACAGTATATCAAATCTTGTTAAGGTCTTTAATGATTCGGAAATAGGTATGGCCTATGGCAGGCAATTACCACATAAAAATGCTAAAACACTGGAAAGCCATGCCCGTTTATATAATTATCCGGATCAAAGTAATGTACGCTCTTATAATGATAAAGACCGACTTGGTTTTAAGGTTTTTTTCTGTTCAAATTCGTTTGCTGCATACAGGCATAGTGCATTGATGGCTGTAGGGGGCTTCCCATCTGATTCAATTATGGGGGAAGATGCTATCGTGGCCGCAAAGATGTTAAAAGCAGGCTTTAAAAAAGCATATGTAGCCAATGCTACGGTTTATCATTCACATAGTTATAAACTAAAAGAAGAATTTGAACGATATTTTGATACCCGAGTTTTTCATGAACAAAATAAATGGTTGATTGAAACCTATGGGAAACCTATTGGAGAAGGTATTAAATTTATGAAATCGGAATTAAAGTATGTATTTAAAAATGATTTAAAGGCTGTTTTTAAATCCACATTTTCATTGGGTGCCAAATGGTTAGGATATAAAGCTGGAGGCCTCTATAAAAAAATGCCATTATGGCTCCTCAGAAAATTTTCAATGCATAAGTTTTATTGGAAATAAAGTCTTATGTTTTATTCAATTTTTCATACAAAAGAGTCTGATTTTAGACTATTAATATCATGGTGTGATATTAATTTATTGTTATTTAATTATAAATATTAAAAGAGATCGGATCCTAATCATTCTTTGGGATAGTTTTTTAAAAGAAGATTTTTTAAAAAAAAATAACGGATTGCAAAACAAAAAGCAGGTTTAAAGCCTTTACTATAGTAAGTAAATGTGGAAAAAATAATTTATGGTGTAGCGTTTTTTATTTAATCATCGTATTGGTATTAAAACGCAATGTTTATCGTTATGTAAATAATATAACAGATAAAGTGCTATATTTGCAAAACTATACCTATGGCAATACGATACTCCAAATTTCTACCGCCCGTTACTTTTATAAGTGATTTAATAGTATTAAATATTGCTTTACAGTGTGCACATACGCTGGTATTTACATACTACTCATCCCAGATACAATCTGTAAATTTTACGCTACTTGTTAATTTGGTTTGGGTATCGGTTTCAACCATTACCAAAAATTATATTATCTCCAGACCGTTGGTATTAAAGGATAACCTGAACCGGTTTTTATCGTCCTTGCTTTATCATCTGCTTGTGGTTCTCGGGGTTATCTACTTTTTCAAGCTGTACGAGGTTAGTCGCTGGGAAATGTTCTTCACTTATTCCCTGTTCTTCTTTTTCATTATTATACAGCGATCGGTTATATTCTTTATCCTGGATTATATCCGGAAAAAGGGATACAACAGAAGGCATGTACTGGTTATAGGAGATCAGGACATTGCCAATCGTCTCATCAGGTCATTCTCCAAACATCCGGAATACGGTTACTACTTTACTGATTTTATTTCGGAGGATATGATAAAGGACTTTCCGGAACAGGTTTTGATGGAGAAATTGATTGACAAAAGCCCGGACGAGATATTTGTATGTTATAAATACCTTCACCCATTATTACTGCAAAAGCTGGTTGATTTTGGTGAACAGAACGCGGTTAAAATTAAATTGGTGTCAGATCTGATATTAAATAATAACTATGCCAGTATAGTTAATTATGAAAACCTTCCGGTTATTCAGCTGTCTGCAAATCCCGAGCTTAGTTTTAAGGTGATATTTTTTAAGCGGAGTTTTGATATCGTGTTTTCGTTATGTGTAATGATTGTTGGCTTCCCGGTATTCCTTTTATTGATGTTAATTACAAAACTCACATCAAAAGGCCCGGTTTTTTATAAGCAGGAAAGAATAGGCCGGAATCATCGACCATTTACCATATATAAGTTCAGAAGCATGTATGTAAATGCCGAAAAGGCTGGTCCGCAGCTATCAAGCGAGTGGGACCCGCGCATAACCGGATGGGGTAGGATATTAAGAAAATCGAGGCTGGATGAGTTGCCCCAATTCTGGAACGTGCTTAAAGGCGAAATGTCTGTAGTCGGCCCAAGACCAGAGCGGCAGCATTTTATTGAACAGCTTATCGAAAAATCGCCCAGTTATAAAAAATTGTTACGTATTAAACCCGGTCTTACCTCTATTGGCCAGGTATCTTACGGCTATGCCGAAAATCTGGATCAAATGCATAGCCGTATCCGTTATGACCTCATCTATCTCAACAATATCAATTTCAACAGTGATATGGGGATAATTTTAAAAACCATCAGGGTAATGGTACAGCTAAAAGGCAAATAACCCCGTACGTTATCTGTACTTGTTATTTTGGCATGTTGTTTTAAAATAAAGTATCGAAATACTTAACAAGGTACTCTCCTGTATACAATATAATCAGATGATTTCTTGTAAACTTGCATACTTGCTATGTAACGAATACGCGAATTGATCGTCATAGTTTATATATGGAGCGCTACCAACCAGAAACAGCAACAGATAGCCGGTTATTGGAATTGATCCGCAAGGATGACCGTGTAGCCTTTACAGAACTCTATAATCGTTATTGGGATAAACTGTTCACCGTAGCCATGCATCGCTTAAATGACGAACAGGAGGCCGAAGAAGTAGTACAGGAAATTTTTTTGAGCCTTTGGCAGCGGCGTGCAACTATCCAACTTACCCATAGTTTAAATACCTATTTATCGGTTGCTGTTAAGTACCGCATCATTAATCATCTGGATAAGCAGTTTCGTAAAAAGCAGCATATTGACCACCTGACTATTCACGAGCCGCGTGAGGCGGATAGTACCAGCCAATGGTTATCTGAAAAGGAACTTCGTATACAGCTTGAACAAAGCATCAGCTGCTTACCCGAAAAGTGCAGGATAGTATTTTTACTAAGCCGTGAACAAAACAAAACAAACGCCGAAATTGCCGCCGAACTCAACATTGCCGAAAAAACGGTAGAGGCACATATGACCAAAGCATTAAGCACGCTTAGGCAAACATTAAACATCACCATTCCGCTGCTGCTTTACCTGCTCGAAAAATAATTTGACTTTTTTTCATCTACCACTAAGGGTAAACCGCACTATAGCTGACTATATGTGTAAACATACCAGATAAACCATGGATAGTAATAGCTTTAACCCTGAAGAGCTGGCCCATAAATGGCTGACAGGAACACTTACGCCCGACGAAAAGTCGCGGTTTGAGCAGTGGTATGCCGATTTTAATGATGAAGAACTACTGCTTTCAAATGGTCGGTATACATCAACCGAACAGATCAGGGAAACTATATTAAACCGGATTAACGCCAGTATAAATGAACAGCCGGCACCTCCAGTGAAAATATACAAATTATGGCGCAATTTGGCCGCGGCGGCAGCCGTTGTTGTTGCCATAGGCATAGCGGTATTATACAGGGCGCCCATACTCAACCTGGTTGATCCGGTAAAACAATTAAAACTGACTACCAACCCGGGAGAATACAAACAGATATTCCTGGCCGATGGTACCCATATCTGGCTTAGCCCCGCAACTACGCTTAGTTATCCCGAAAAATTCAGAGGCAAATTGCGTGATGTAAGTATCGATGGCGAAGCTTATTTTGAAGTTAAGCACGATACCGGTCATCCCTTTGTGATACAATCCGGAGCTGTAAAAACGGTGGTACTGGGTACCAGTTTTGATATTCAGGCTTATGCACACGCTAAATATATCGATGTAACGGTAGTGAGCGGTAAGGTAGGGGTATCTGCAAAAGCAAGTGCTAACACAGCCATGGTAACCGCCAATCAAAGAACGATATACCAAAAGGCTACAGCCAGGCTGGTAAAGGAAAACTATCCAAACGCTGCCAAATTTCTTGACCGGCGCAAAGGGATCTTTGATTTTAGCGGCGCCTCACTGGCCGAGGTTGTTCGTGACCTCGAAATTCAATATGGCATTCACATCAGTTTGGCCCCCGGTTTAACCTCAAAAACTTTTTATGGCCGTTTACAAACTACCGAGCCAATTAACCGTACGCTTGAAAAATTAAGTACAGTTATGGAGATACGCTGGGAAAAACAAAACGGAACTTACCTGCTTCACCCTTAATATAAATATGATTTATTTACTCCTATTACCCCACAAAACTGCAACCATGATGTCTTAATTTCGCCCCTGCACACGTACCTATGAAAAAAAGCCCGGTTCAGGGAAACAGAACCGGGCTTGTATTTAAAACCTTTGATCAGTCATGGCCTTTGAAACTAACGACTGATTATTTTAAACCTGTTAAATTTATGAAAAAAAAAGAACCTCTGTGGTTCCCTAACCCTACTTATTCATTAAAGAAATTATACCAAGTTTTACGTGTATTTTTTTATATAAACCTTATCATTGCGTTTGGCAGCTTACAAACTTTCGCCCAATCGCCGCTTGATAAAACCGTTACCATCAATTTAAATAACGTACCATTAAGGCAGGCCCTGGACAAGATCACCTCGGCTACCGGCGTACGCTTTACCTATAACGAAGCTGTAGCCGCCAGCAACATCAAATTAACTATTAAAGCAAAGGTGCAAAGCCTGAAGCAGGTACTTGATGCTGCCCTGGCCAATTATCCTTATAGTTATTCCCAGCTTGATCAGGATATACTGATCCGCTATGACGCTGCGAAGCTAAAAAAGCCGGTCGCCGAACCGGCGGCAAAACCGGCAGCAGGAAAGTTCACCATCAGCGGAACAGTGACATCAAAACAGTCTGGGGAGACGATAATAGGAGCCAGTATACGAGTGGTAGATGGGGCGCAGGGCACTTCAACCAATGGTTATGGCTTCTACTCGATAACACTGCCGGCCGGTGACCATCAGTTGCTCATCAGCGCTATCGGGCAGAAAAGCCTGATTGTACCGGTTGCGCTGACAAGCGATCAGCGGTTGAATATTACTATGGACGATAATGCGCAGGAGCTGCAAACGGTAATTATAACCGCCACGCAAAAAGGCGCCCGCGATTTAAAAAGCCCACAAATGGGTGTCGAAAAATTAAACATCCGTGAAATAAATGATGTGCCCGTATTATTGGGCGAGCATGATGTGATGAAAACCATACAGCTGTTCCCTGGTATTAAATCGGCAGGGGAGGGCAGCGGCGGTTTTTATGTACGCGGCGGCGCTACCGATCAAAACCTACTGATGCTGGATGAAGCTACCGTATATAATGCCTATCACCTGTTAGGTTTCTTTTCCACGTTTAATTCCGATGCGATTAAAAACGTAAGCATTTACAAAGGCGATATGCCCGCGCAGTACGGCGGCAGGCTATCATCGGTAATTGATGTGAAGATGAACGATGGTAACAACCAAAAGTTTGGCGTGAGCGGCGGTGTGGGCATGATAGCAGCCCGTTTAAATGTAGAAGGTCCTATCCAAAAGGGTAAATCATCCTTCCTGATTTCGGCCCGGCGTACTTATGCCGATGCTTTCCTGAAACTGTCAAAAGATACTGTGGTTAAAAACAGCCGGCTTTATTTTTACGATATTAACGCCAAGGCCAATTTGGTTTTGGGTGATAAGGACCGGGTTTATATTTCGGGATATTTGGGCAAGGATGTGCTTTCGGCAAATAATGTGAACGGCATCAATTGGGGCAATACCACGGCAACCCTGCGCTGGAACCACATTTTTAACAACCGTTTTTTCTCAAACACCTCTTTCATCTATAGTAATTACGACTATGAGATCAAAGTAAAGCAGGATGTAAATACCTATAATATTACATCGCGCATTAAAGACTGGAATTTTAAGGAAGATATGCAATATGATATCGGTGCGGATCATTCCCTGAGTTTTGGTGTCAACAGTGTTTATCATACCATTAAACCCGGTGAGATATCGGCCACGGGCAACTCAGGTTTTATATCCCAAAAGCTCGAAACCCGGTATGCCTGGGATAATGCCGCCTATGTAAGTGATACCTGGAAAGTTACAGACCGCTTTAGTTTAACCTATGGTACACGGCTTTCTGCCTTTTCGGTAATAGGACCTGGTTCATATTATGACGTGAATGCCGATGGCGATATAACCGGCTCAAAACATTATAACTCTGGCCAGATAGTTAAAAACTATGTAAACCTGGAACCCCGTGTAGCTGCTGCTTTTCAACTCAATGATATCAGCTCGGTAAAGGCTTCTTATGCCCGCAACGCGCAAAACCTGCACCTCATCAGCAACTCCACCCCGGGTTCGCCAACTGATAAATGGGTAGCCAGTACCAATTTGATCAAGCCGGAATTGGCCGATCAGTTTTCTGTTGGATACTATCGCGACCTGGCCGGGCATAAATATGAGTTCACGTTTGAAACCTATTATAAAAAACTGCAAAATCAGTTAGATTATCGTAACGATGCCAATATTTTCACCAATCAGCCAATAGAAACGCAGTTGTTGTATGGTAAAGGTCGTGCTTATGGCGCCGAGTTTTTGCTGCGGAAAAAGACAGGCCGTTTAACCGGCTGGATCAGTTATACGCTATCCAAATCAGAACGCCTGATTGATGGTATCAATAATAATCAATGGTACAATGCCCGCCAGGACCGTACCCATGACCTGGCCATAGTAGGTATTTATAAGCTGAACGACAAATGGACGCTATCCGCCAATTTCGTATTCTACACCGGCGATGCGGTTACCTATCCAAGCGGCAAATACCAGATAGATGGGGCTACCTATTATTATTATACCAATCGTAATGCCTCAAGGCTGCCTGCCTACCACCGGCTCGACCTGGGCGCTACCAAGCAGCTTAAGAAAACCAAAAAATACAGCTCGGAGCTTAACTTTAGTTTATATAACGCTTATGGCAACCGTAACGCTTACCGTATATATTTCAGAGATAACAAAACAGATCCTAACAAAACAGAGGCCGTGCGTACCACTTTATTTACCTATGTGCCTTCTATTACTTATAACTTTAAATTTTAACAGATGCATACCATACGTTTTTCGGCCATATTGATGATCCTGCTGGGGCTGCTGAGCTCCTGCGAAAAGGTTATCGACCTGAAATTGAATAACAGCGCCCCCCAAACGGTGATAGAAGGTACGGTGAGTAATGAAGCCGGCGGCGCCAAAGTATCTATAAGTTTGTCTAAAAAATTTACCGACGACAGTTCCTTTGACGGTATCGGCGGCGCGCTGGTAAGCGTGGAGGCTGATGGTACGGTTTATAATTTTGATCCTACCGCTACAGGTGTTTACCAAAACAGCATTCTTGTGGGTATACCGGGGCATACTTATCATTTAACCGTTAAGCTGAATGATAAAACTTATACCTCAACCAGTACTATGCCCCAGATTACTAAGCTGGATAGTATTTATGTTGTTGACGATGAGTTGGGTACCAATAAAGACAAAACCAAACTGCGGGTGGCTGCGGTAAAGTATCAGGATCCTGCGAATGAAAAAAACTATTACCGCTTTATTCAATATATTGACGGTAGAAAGGAAAAGAGTTTAATGATAGATGATGATGAGTTTACCAATGGTCAAACCGTAAACAGCCGCATTAATTTCAATAATGATAATGATGATCCCGCCCGCGAGATCAGGACCGGCAAACAGCTCATGGTAGAGATGGAATGTATTGATGCCGCGGTTTACAAATACTTTTTTAGCTTAAATTCCGGCTCAACAGGTAATGGCAACAACGCTGCGCCATCCAATCCCACCAGTAATATTACCGGCGGGGTGCTGGGTTATTTCAGCGCCTATCCCATCACACGTAAAACCATAACGGTACCGGCTAATTAAAGCTGACTGCAAAAAGCCTCCTTCAATTGAAGGAGGCTTTTTGTTTGAGGGTATACAGCCAGGGTGACGAGTCTACTCACCCGGTCTACGCTTCGCTGGACCACCCTCTCTTCGCCTGCGGCGGAAAGGGGGTGAGGAAACAAAGAAATGAAACCCCCTCTATGCGCGCAGCGTAGAGAGGGGTGACGAGCGTAGCGATGTCGGGGTGAGTGGAAAAACCGTGATATTTTATGCTGAGCTAACATTGAGTTAAAGGTGTAAATATAAGTTTGCGCCATGATGCGTGGCAGGTTTATTTCGGATACTGATTTACTGGCCCGGCTTCAGGACGATGACGAACAGGCCCTGCTGGCGCTGATGCAGCGGTACGATAAAGCCCTTTTTCGATATATACTCTCCAAAACCAACTCGCTCGAAACTGCGGAAGAAGCCGTTCAGGATATTTTTATTTCGCTTTGGCATAACCGCTATGCCGTGGCTATAGACGACACGCTTTCGCCCTATCTATTTAAGGCCGCCAAAAATAAAACCATTGATTTTTACCTGGCAGGTAATAAAAAATTAGCTCATTTTGAAACGCTGTTGCCCGATTATGAGCACCTGATATCCCCATCGCCAGAAAATGAAGTAATTGAAGCCGAACTGGAAGACTGGCTAAGCTCCGAAGTTGATAAAATGCCCGATAATGTGCGGGATGTATTTAAACTAAGCCGGTTAGAGCAATTGCCGGTTAAGGAAATCGCCGGTCGGCTGGCCTTGTCTGAGCAAACCGTAAAAAACAACCTCACTATAGCATTAAAGCGCCTGCAAATGCGGTTAAAGCGGATGGAAAGCTTCCCTATGTTTTTGATCGTGATAAAGATCATACTTCATCTCAAGTGATCGATTTTAGATTATGGGATTCTGAGACTTTCTTTGTTCACTTCCCCAAAAAATATAGCTCCTTGTTCTCTCAATCCCATAGTCCAAAAATCTCATAATCTAAAATTTGGGTAACATTTAGTTAATAAACACTTGATGATTATTTAACGGTACTATTTTCGGTAAGCACCGATTATATGGGCAGATGAACACAAAAGAATCTGCAGAGATCAAAGCATTATTACAAAAGTACCAGAAGGACGAATGTACACCTGACGAACGGGCACGGGTAGAAGCCTGGCTCAATAAATTAAATAACACATCACAAACCGGTACTACGTCATCGGCAGAAGACCGCATCTTGAACCGGATCAGGAAGCGGGTGCTCAAAGGCATACCATCACGATCGGCAGAACGAAAAATTTATGTACTCCAATATCTTAAAGTAGCAGCCCTGTTATTACTGGTACCAGGAGGCTTTTTGCTGTACTCCCAATTAAAGCAGCCCGCTCCGCAGGCTTTGCAGCAATATTCTACAGCCCGCGGTGAGCGTAAAGTGCTGATCCTGCCTGATAGTACGGTAGTAACCCTGAACTCATCATCTGTTTTAACCCTCAGTGCCGATTTTGGCGAAAAGAAGAGAATAGTAAAACTCAGCGGCGAAGGCTTTTTTCATGTAAAGCATGATGCTGCCAAACCCTTCATCGTAACCTCCGGGAACATACAAACCCAGGTACTGGGAACCCAGTTTAATGTGCACGCCTATAATAACGAAAGCGAATATAAGATAGCCGTAGTAAGCGGTATGGTAAGCGTTGGCGAAAAGAAGGCATCTGATAAAGTAGTAACCATGGGCAAAGTGCTTACCCGCAACTTAATGCTGGTTTATAACCGCCAGGCACATGAGCATTATATTAAAACCGCCGACGCTGACAAGTTGAGCGCCTGGCAAAACGGCGGGCTTTATTTTGACGAGGCTACCATCCCCGAAATAAGCTCAACACTATCCAGAATGTATAATATAGATGTTCAGCTGCAGGATAAACCCGGTCGCAACTGTAAATATACCATTGGTTTTAACAGCCAGCCTTTAGATAAAGTGCTCCGGGTGTTAAGTCAGCTTACAGGCATTACCTATCAGTACACCAACCATAAAATTTTTATCCAATCACAAAATTGCCGTTAAGCTATGTAACCGTTCCCCCCAAACAAAAAACAGGCAGATGCGCGAACACCTGCCTGCTATATGGCTGCTGTAGCAGCAGACCATGTCATTTTTAACGATTCTTTTTATCACATAAAATAACATTATAAAAATGAGAAATCTATTACACATATTATCATTAAAAAATCACCTCAAATGGCTGGCAACCTACTGCATTGTTCTGGTTATTATTGGAGCCTGCTCAACCCCGTCATTTTCGGCGGCGGCACAAACCATGAATACTGTACGTATCAGTCTTACAGCTAAAAATCTAAGCATCAAAAGTGTTTTCAGACTGATCGAACAAAAAACCTCTTTTAAAATTGGTTACAACTCTACCAGCTTTGATGCTGATAAAGAAATTTCTATATCAGCCAATAATGAGCTGCTGATTGATGTGCTGAAAGAACTGATTAAAGGCTACAAAGGTAACATCAGGCAGGTTGATGAGGAGCACATCTTATTACAGGTTGAAAAACAACAACCGGTAGTAAAAACCAAAGAAAAGGAGCTGATGGTAAAGGCCATCACTGTTACGGGAAAAGTAACCGACGAAAGCGGTGAAACCCTGATCGGCGTAAGTGTTGCCGTAAAAGGAACAAGCACCGGCACGATGACCAATACCGAAGGCAAGTATTCCCTGAGCACCGATGAAACTTCGATCCTGGTTTTTAAATACATTGGTTATGACAGCCAGGAGGTAGCGGTAAAGGGACAACAAAACATTGATGTGGTGCTAAAGGCCAACAGCCAGTCGTTAAAAGAAGTGGTAGTTATAGGTTACGGTACACAAACCCGTTCAACCTTGTCTGGAGCGGTATCAACCGTTGGTTTGGATAAAGTATCATCACGTTCATTCAATAATCTGCAGGAAGCGTTACAAGGTAAAGCTGCTGGTGTGGTGGTTAATAACAATGGCGGCGACCCTACCAATGCGCCGCAGGTAAACATCCGCGGCCTGGGTGGTATCAACGGAGAACAACCGCTGTATGTTATCGATGGTTCGGTTTTTTATCCGGGTACACCTGTAGTTAACCCGAATGATATAGAAGCTATTTCGGTATTGAAAGATGCTTCTGCAGCTATTTATGGCGCCCGTGCATCTGGCGGTGTTATCCTCATCACTACTAAAAAGGGTACCAAAGGCAAAATGAACATCTCTTTTGATGCTAAGCAAGGTTTTGCCAATGCCTGGAGAAAACTGGAAGCATTGGATGCCAAGGAATATGCCGATGTATATAACACAGCCGCGGATAACGCGGGCAAGCCACGCCTTCCGGCTTTTGATGCTACCAAATATCCCGACGGACAAATAACCCGCACCAATTGGGTTGACGAGGTGTTCAGAACAGGGCATACCCAGGATTATAGTGTGAACCTGAACGGAGGCAACGATAAATCCAGCTACTTCATGAGTTTCAACTACCGCAAAGGAACCGGTATATTATTGAATACCTACTCTGAGCGTTATGCTTACCGTATCAACTCCACCCATCAGTTAAATAGCTGGTTAAAAGTTGGTGAAAATTTATCATATACCTACTCAGATGGGCGCGGTACCAACACATTCAGCGGTTATACCGGCGCTATCCAGGCTGCCATATTTTATCCGCCGAGTATTACGGTACGTACCCCATCTGGCGCTTATTCAGGTTTGCCTTTAAATTATGCAGGTTCATACGGCGATGTAGTTAACCCCGTTGCCAACCTGGAGCGTATTGATACCAGCAACCCGGTAAATACCATTATCGCTAACCCATATTTTGAGGCCAGCATTATTCCCGGTCTTAAGTTCAGATCGAACTATTCGGTTACCAAAAGCTTCTATTATTTTAAAGGTTTTTCACCTATCGTACCCGAGGTTGGTAAGCCCAGCTTAACCAATACCTTAAACGAATCATCATCGCAGGATTCAAGGTTCCTGACCGAGCAAACCTTAAACTATAAAAAATCATTAGGTAAAAACAACCTGGATGTGCTGGCTGGTTACACTTATCAGAAAAACAGCAGCATGGGTTTGTCGGCTTCCCTTTCTGGTTTTAGCAATGAAGATCCGCTGTTTCGCTATTTTGTAAACGGTACAGGTACCCCGGTTCCAAAACCTGGCGATTATAGGACTGATGAGGCTCTGATCTCCTACCTTGCCCGTGTTAATTATGATTACGATGGCAAGTATCTGTTATCATTTACCGGTCGCAGGGACGGCACATCGCTGGTAGCCCCAAAAAACAGGTTCCAGAACTTTGGTTCGGTATCTGCGGGATGGGTAGTAAGCCGCGAGAGTTTTATGCAAAACCTAACCTGGCTGAGCAATTTAAAGATCAGGGGCAGCTATGGTGTATTGGGTAATTTATCATCTGTTAGTACAACAGCTGTGAGTCCTAACCTGAGTGTAGGTAGTGTTTATCTGGGTTCAGATCCGGCACAACTAAACGGTTATTACAGCTATGACAGGGCCAACCCGAACCTGACCTGGGCCCGTTCAAAACAAACTGATATTGGTTTAGACCTGGGTTTCCTAAATGAACGTATCACCTTAACTGCCGACTATTTTGTTAAAAAAACCGAGAACATGCTGATGAACATACCTGCAGGTATTGGCCTGGGTAATGTATGGGTTAACGGTGGCGAGGCACGTGATAATGGTATTGAGGTAAGTCTGGGTTATAACAGCGACCCTAAAAAAGCATTCCGTTATGGTATCAATGCCAATGTGAGCACACTCACCAATAAATTACTGTCATTACCTAATGGCAATACCACCATCCCGGGGGTAAGCCCAAGCGTACGTGGCTTGCTGGCACCGGCCTGGGTGCAGGTTGGTCAGCCGCTTTATTCGTACTACTCCATCAAAACCAATGGTTTGTTCCAGAACCAGGCAGAGGTGGATGCTTACAAAGGCCCGAATGGGCAGCCCATCCAGCCAAATGCCAAACCGGGTGATATCCGTTTTGTGGATGCCAACGGCGATGGCAAAATTAATGATAGCGACCGTCAGTTCCTGGGCAGCGCGTATCCTAAATTCACGTATGGCCTAAGCCTGAACGCCAGCTACAAAGGTTTCGATCTGAACATTTTTCTGCAAGGTGTGCAGGGTAACAAGCTGTACAATGCTTTAAAATATACCAGCTTAAATGCTGGTGGTTTAGGCCAAAACTATAACCTGTTGAAAGACGTGCTGAACGCCTGGACTCCACAACATACCAACACCACTATCCCGCGTGTAACCGCCAGCGATGCTAACGGTAACTTTGGCACCAACTCCGATTTTTATATCGAGAACGGCTCATACCTGCGGTTTAAGAACGTAACCCTGGGTTATACCTTTTCTCCGGCCTTGTTAACCCGTGCCGGTATCAGCAGTCTGCGTATATACACCACATCAAACAACCTGTTCACCATTACCAAATACAAAGGTTTTGATCCGGAGGTTGGGTTTGATAACTACGGTATCGACGTAGGTAGATACCCGCAATCACGCTCATTTATTTTCGGTATCAATTTAAATCTGTAAGCAAAGCAATCATGAAAAAGATCAGCAATATTATATTAGCAATATCGGCAAGCATGCTTTTGGGTGCCTGCTCCAAAAATCTGGATATCAAGCCACAAGGCGCGGTGTCTGAAATTAATTTCTGGCAAACCGGCGATGATGCCTTATTGGGGGTAAACGCCATGTACGAGCCCTTTGACGGCGAAGAGTTTTACGGTCGTGGTTATATGTGGTTCATTAACGCCAGCGACGATATGGTGACCGGCCGTATCAATACCAATGCCGATGCTATCAAAAATTTCAGTCCTACTTATTACTCAGGGGGGTACACGGTTGATCAATGGAATATGCGTTACTCCGTGATCAGGCGTGCTAACGACGTGATCAACAAAGTGCCTGCTATCAGCATGGATGGGGCTCTGAAAAACCGCTACCTGGGCGAAGCCTATTTTTTAAGCGGTTTGATGTATTTTCAAATGGCTTATAACTATGGCGACGATCGCGCCGGGTTACCCATCATTACCCGTGCCAACAACAACGACCCCAACCCTACACCAAGGGCGGCAAATGTTGGCGAAAACTACACCTACATTGAAGGTGAGCTGAAAAAAGCCGCCAATCTGCTGCCATATTTTGATCAGCTGGGCCCAGCCGATCAGGGCAGGCCACACAAGGTGGCCGCCTGGGCTTATCTTTCAAAAATGTACCTGTTTAAAAAGGATTATGCCAATGCTCAAAAATATGCCGACTCGGTGATTAATCAGGGCAAACGTGCTTTGTTGCCAAACTTTGCCGACGTTTTTAAAGCGGCCAATAACTTCAGCTCAGAATATATCTGGTCGGCAGTGAGCACAGCGAAAGGTGCAAGTGGCTGGGGCAGTATCCTGCCGGGCGTAATGCTGGAGAACAAAGGCTGGGGATTTTATAACGGCTGGGGCTACTATCAGCCAACCAAAGAACTGTATGATGCCTTTGAAGCCGGCGACAAACGCCGTGAAGCTACCATCCTGAAACCGGGCGATGTGTTTCAGTTTTTCGGCACCTCAAGAACTTATTCTTCGGTAAACAGTCTTTCGGGTTACCAGTTCAATAAATACATGGAGCCATTCTCATATGCGAGTCCGGTAGGGGCTTCTATCAGTCCTAATGGCGATCACCCTACAACCAACCTGAATGTACCATTGATGCGTTATGCCGAGGTTATCCTGATCAAGGCGGAGGCCGAACTGATGCAGGGAAAAAATGCTGATGCGGAGATCAACATGATCCGTCAGCGTGCCGGCTTGAAAGCTATTCAGGGCGCTACCATGGCCGATCTGAAAAACCAGCGCCGTTGTGAACTGGCCGGCGAATGGTCCGATCGTCACCGCGACCTGGTACGCTGGGGCGATGCCGCCGCAACCTATGCCAAGCCTTTACATGGTTATACAGGTTCTGTAATATGGCCTGCACGTAACTTTAACCCGGCTGTAAACGGTGTTTGGGCTGTGCCTCAAAAAGAAATTGACCGTAGCAACGGCGTTATCAAACAAAACGCTGGTTGGTAATAAATAAAAAGGAGGGGTTGTGTGTGAATCCCCTCTGGAGAGGGGGCAGGGGTGTGTTATTATGCTTACATAAATACACCCCGTCACCGCTCAAGCTCACGCGTCCCTCTTGAGGGGAATAGCCCATGAAAAGACGGCATCTATACTAATTCAAGAGGTGTAGCCCCTAATGGGGCAAAAAACCTTTTGGTTCTATTTCTACAAATATGTAGTCCCTACGGGACATAAAATACAGCCACATTTGCAGCTTAAATTGTTGCTCTATGTCCCGTAGGGACTACATATTTGTAGAAAATAATTGTAAAAATTTGGTGTGCCCCGTAGCGGGCTACCTCTCCTGTCATTTGATGGGCTATTACTCTCAAGAGGGGATCTTTAAAAAAACAAGAAAGGCAGCCGGGTAACCGGCTGCCTTTCTTGTTTAAGCGATAACCATAATTCTTTTTCCCGTCAGCAGATAAGCTTCGGACGAAAGCAGTCAGAACAATGGTGGCTTGTGCGGTTGCATGGGGCATAGCAAGTTTTTGCAGAAGCGAGGGACTGTGCGAACAACGTGGAGCAAAATAATTGCAGCCCGTGGCTCTGTCGGCTTTGCAGGGCAAAGGCCTTGTGCGGCAAAGAAGCATTTATGCTGAAAGCCTTTTTGGATGCTTTTGTGGCGACAAAAGTATCTGGCCCTCCCGCGGCCAAGAGCGGGTATGCGCCAGGCAAAACTGCTCTGTAAAGTATAGAGATTATTAATGTTGTGTTTGTTCTTATTGGTATTAATGAGCTCCCGCTGGTCTGTTGTCTTCGTACCTTACAGCAATGACGCGTGCAGAGAAAGGGCGTTCCACCCTCTTTGCGCCGAAGGCGAAGAGAGGGTCGGTGAGCGCAGCAATGTCGAGGTGAGTCTTCACCGGCGTTCTTACACGACATGCGGATGCCGGTATCTACTCCTCCTCGAAAGAAAAATGCTGACGCAGCTTCTCCTGTTCCAGGTCGAGCAGGGCGAGTTGCTGCTTGATGATATCGTCGTTGATGTTTTCTTTCTTATTCAGTGTTTTCAGCAGATTACGTTGCTCCTGCATCATATCTTCCAGTATCATAATATAATCGCGGTAAAACTCCTCCGCACGTCCTTTGCCATCGGCTTTGTCCCAATCGGCCAGCAGTTCCATATCGGCATCAATTTTTATCTTGATGGCCTTTACCATATCATTTTCTTTCAGGTGTTTGGGGTATTTATTTTGGAGCAGGTCCAATGTAACCATCGAAAGTTTTTTCCGTACCAGCTGCCTTTGCTGTTCGAAAGAAACAGTATAATCCGGGTCGGGCATATTAACCCATTTGATGAGCAGGGGTAGGGTAAGCCCCTGTAATATCAGTGTAACCAGGATAACCGAAAAGGTAATGAACAAAATAAGGCTCCGGTTAGGGAAAGGTGCTCCTGATTGAAGTGTTACTGGAATACTGAGCGCCGCCGCCAGTGATACCACACCGCGCATACCCGCCCAGCCCAATAACAAAGGGCCCCTCCAGCCGGGGCGGTTATCGGCAGTGGTAATATACCGGCTGATGAATACCGTAAACACTCCTGCCCCAAAGGTGCTGGCCAAACGGGTAACGATCAAAACCCCCGAAATAATGGCGCTGTAACGGATGGCAGGCCCTAAACCATTTGGTCCAAGGTCTTTGATCACCACCGGAAATTCCAGCCCGATGAGTATAAATACAAAACCGTTCAGCACAAAAGCCACGGCTTCCCAAACATTAATACCCTGCAGCCGGCTGCTGTAGGTTAAAAAGCTATCGCGCCTGATAGAAAGGAACAATCCCCCGCTTACCACCGCCAGTACACCCGAAAAATTAAAGGCCTCTGCCGCCATATACATAGCATAGGGTGTAATAAACGTAAGGATGATATCAATATTGGTAGTAGTTGGCAGCCAGCGGTGAATGACGTAGAATACTATGGCCACGGCCAGGCCTATGAATATGCCCATTACAATCACCAGCACAAAACTCAGGGCAGCCTGGCCAAAGGCAAAGGAGCCCGTAACTATGGCGGCGGCGGCAAACCTGAAAATCACCAAACTGGCCGCATCGTTCAGCAAGCTTTCGCCTTCCAGTATAGTGGTCAGTCTTTTGGGTACTTTTACATTTTTGAGGATTGCAGTGGCCGATACCGCGTCGGGCGGTGATATAATGCCGCCCAGCAAAAAGCCCGCGGCCAGTGTAAAACCCGGAATAACATTACTGGATACCAAAGCCACCACACCTGCGGTCAGAATAACGATAACGAACGCGAAACTGCTGATCACCCGCCGCCATTTCCAGAAATCTTTCCAGGAAGTTGTCCATGCCGCCTCGTATAACAGCGGCGGCAAAAAGATCACAAATATCATATCGGGCTCTATCTCAATGCCCCTTAAACCCGGTACAAAACCCAGGCCCAATCCGGCTATCACCAGTAATATGGGATAAGCAATCTTGATTTTCTGGGCCAGCATCACTATGGCTATAATGATGGCCAGCAAGCAGGTATATTGAATAACGAGATGATGCATGCCAGTTTAGATGAATTACTAAAATACAATAATATCTTAAAGGTACACCTGTATAGGCTGATGAAATAAAACCCTTGTGGTAGCGAAGGTAAAGTAAAAGAAAAAAAACACGTCATTGCGAGGAACGAAGCAATCTTTACATAGGCAGATCGACAATGCTTGTTTGCTCTGTACAGCATAGGGATTGCTTCGTACCTCGCAATGACGCGCGTAGATGATTAGTTCGCGCTGTCCGAATGTCTCCGACTTAAGACTACTATGCCGGTAGTCTTAAGACTGTATAAGAAGCAGCCACTTAAAACTAAAGACTTCCGAATCCTGACTATTTTTCGTATCTTTATACAATCACCAGCCCGGTTATCCCATAAAAAGGATAACCGGGCTGTTTTGTTAAAGCCCAAACAAGGTCAAAAAATGGCCGTTTGGTATGTAGTTATTTGACAGTTACTAAATTAATACTTTTTAAAGTTTTTAAAACCGCTTAAAACCGCGTTAAAATTTGTTAAAAAGTGTTAAAATGAGGTTTTTCCAATAGATTTTCACCCGTTTTCATCTTGTTTTTGAGGAGAAAAGTGTTAAAATCTATGGTTTAAAAAGTTTTCGGCCCCAAATGTTAATGATCTGAGGACGGAATAACCAGCGGTTTCTTCTTATCGCGTTTAGCCACAAAAAGCAACAGCGGTAGCACGATCGCGAAAAAGGATCCGATGAGGAAAAAGCTATCGAGGTAGCTGGAAAAAGATGATTGCTGCACTACCACTTTTTCTACCAGCAACATGGCTTTCTGCTTGGCATCCAATAAACCGAATCCTTTTTGCATAAAGGCTGTGGCATAGCCATTTATCCGGTTAATAAAGGCAGGATTATCAGGTGTAATATGGGTAATAAGATCCATCCGGTGCGAGGCAATGCGCCGGGCCACATAGGTATTAATGATCGAGATCCCGAACGAGCCGCCCAGTTGCCGCATCATATTGTTGAGGGCCGTTCCCTGGGGCATATCCTTAAGCTCCAGGGATGATACAGCCAGCGTACCCAAAGGCACGGTTAACAAAGCCATGCCTATCGCCCTGAAAATGAGGTTCAAAGTAAGATCAATAGCCGGCGATTCCAGGTTGATCCTTGACATCGACCAGTTGAAATAGATAAAGCACAAAAAGCCCAAAAATACGATCAGCGCCGCTGGAACGCCCTTTTGCAACAGCTTACCGGTGATCACCAAAGCCAATACCGCTACAATAGAGCCGGGCAAAAGTAAGAGCCCGGATTGGGTAGGGGTAAAATTAAGCAGACGCTGCGCTACCACGGGGGTAAGATAAATGGAGGTATACATACCCATGCCGGTGATAAAAGTAAGCACAGCCGCTATGCTTAACGATCTGAACCGAAGGATGCGCAGGTTCACCACGGGATTTTCGGTATACAGCTCCCAGATGATAAAAGCAGTAAGGGCAAGGGTAGCCACCACGGTTAAAAAAACAATATAGCCGGCCGCAAACCAATCGTCCGTTTGTCCGCGTTCCAGTACTACTTGTAAGGAGCCTATGCCGATGATGAGCAGGATAATGCCCGCCCAGTCTACGTGTTTGATCTTTTGCCTGATGGCGGGTTCGTGCAGCAGGAAATAGCAGGAAATGGCAGCTGCCACACCAATAGGAATGTTGATATAAAAGATCCAGGGCCAGGAGAAGTTCTCAGTGATATAACCACCCAGTGTGGGGCCTATAGTTGGCCCGATGAATACACCAATACCAAACAAGGCGCTCGCAGTAGCTTGTTTCTCCTTCGGAAAAAGCTCATAAACCACGGTTGCCGAAACGGAAAGCAAGGCACCGCCACCCAAACCCTGCAAAAACCGGAAGCTCACCAGCTCCCATATATTGGTAGCGTTACCGCACATAAAAGAGCAAAAGGTAAACAGGATGATAGAGCCGATATAATAATTCCTGCGCCCCAGATTGTTTACCAAAAAGCTGGTCATAGGGATGATGATCACATTGGCAATGGCATAGGAGGTGATCACCCAGGAAATATCTTCGAGGGTGGCGCCCAGGTTGCCGCTCATATAATTGAGGGCTACATTTACAATGGAGGTATCAATCAGTTCCATAATAGCGGCGGCTATTACCGTGATCAGGAGGATTTGTCGTTTGATGGGGTTCATAATATATTATACCAATCGGTATATTTTATGGTAAATTTTTTTATGTTTGGATTATACAAATAGATGGAGAATATGACCAGATCTCATTCATGAAGCAAATATATACCAATCGGTATATTTTAATGCACTTCATCGGGTTAAATAACAATTTGCTGACAAAAAGCAGATGTCAAAAAATGAACGGCTTATATATGCAGGGGAATTATATATTTGTAAAGCGGCGAATTTTGCACTGCTAAATCGAGTTTATAAACCAATTACCCCGTCTTGGGGCTTTACCGTTAACCGATCTGCTTTATGAAAAGTTATACCATTTTAATTTCCATTGTGGCTGCCTTAGGCGGACTATTATTTGGCTTCGATACCGCCGTAATTGCGGGCTCCTTACAATACCTGAAACCCGTTTTTCATTTGAATGATGCCGAAATAGGTCTGGTAGTAGCGGCTGCCTCGATAGGCTGTATCCCCGGAGCCCTGTTTGCCGGTGGGCTGGCCGATAAGTTCGGGCGTAAAAACCTCATGATCGTGACTTCGATATTGTATATTATAGCGGCTTTGGGAAGTGGTGTCGCGGGCAGCTATGTTCAGTTGGTGGTATATCGCTTTATAGGCGGAGTTGCTATAGGCATGGCATCAACCCTGGCACCTATTTATATATCAGAAGTAGCGCCGCCAAAATTTCGGGGCAGGCTGGGGATGCTGCAGCAGCTGGCTATTGTAACCGGTATTTTGCTATCGTTCATATCTAATTATATTATAGCCAAAGCGCCTTTTGCGTTTTTAAACGATGGTAATATCTGGCGTTATATGCTGGCCGCGGCGGTTGTGCCTTCAGTAATTTTCTTCATCCTGTTGCTGCTCGTACCCGAAAGTCCGCGTTGGCTCATTGCTAAAAACAAGATCAAAGATGCCCAAAGGGTATTTGATCATATCTATTCAAAAACAGAAAGCATAGAACAGGTTGACCTCGTTACAAAGGATATCGCGTCGGAGGAGAGCCCGGCTTTGAGCGAAGTGTTTACGCCGCGTTACCGGAAAGTAGTGATCATGGGCCTGGTATTTGCCTCCATAGCCCAGCTTACAGGTATCAATATTGTGTTTTACTACGCCCCGTTGATATTTGAGAAAGTGCATGTGGGCGGCAGCGTTTTGTTTCAAACCATGCTCACCGGGGTGGTTAACCTCATATTCACCGTCCTGGCTTTCCCGCTGATCGATAGGTTGGGCCGTAAAAAGCTGCTGCTCATCGGTTCGGTGATCATGGGGCTTTGCATGTTTGTGCTGGCAGCCCTGTTTCACTTTAACCTGCTGCAAAACTACTTTGTGCTGGTCACTATATTTGTTTACATAGGCGGTTTTGCCTGTACATGGGGCGTGGTATTGTGGGTTTACGTGGCCGAGATATTCCCTAACAGGGTTCGCGGCACGGCCACATCTATAGCGGTGTTTGGCAATTGGGTGGCCAATTCTATCGTTTCACTGACGTTCCCGGTAATGCTTGCGCAACTGGGGCCGGTGTATACGTTTGGAGTTTATGGTATCATCAATATCAGTATGATCCTGTTTGTGAGCCGTTATGTGTTTGAAACCAAAGGCGTTCCACTTGAAAAAATAGAGGAGTTGTATGCTAAGGTTTAAGGCTTGCGGGCTAAGACTCACCCCGGCAACGCTACGCTCGCCGACCCTCTCTTCAGCTTCGCTGGAAAGAGGGTAAGAAAATAGATTTGTCATGCTGAACGTAGTGAAGCATCTATTGTTGAACTTTTCAATTGTAGAGTAGATCCTCGTGCCTCAGGACAAAAAATAAAATAAAAGCCCCTCTATGCGCGAAGCGGAGAGAGGGGTGACGAGCGCAGCGATGTCGGGGTGAGTCGAAACCTTGCGACAATTTAAAATACACCCAAGTAACTCCGTGATCATTCTTTTTTCTGTAACTTTAAATTATTCACATTTATATGTTCCGGCGTTTACAGAATTGGGTCAACCGTCATTTTTCGTCTGTTTTTTCATTATTGCTGATGGCCTTATTGGTTATCGGCAGTATGACGCTGAAGGATAATTACCTTATTGTAACCAAGTATACCCCTTCGGGCATCATCAATTGGGAGATCAATGCCAGCAATGCCCGCAGGGATTCCATCTTAAAAGAATGGCAGGCCGGATTTAAGAAAAACCAGATCTATACCCGCGAAACCACTTATCCAGAAACCGTCACCGGTATCGAAACCGCGGTTTTCCGGAACAATGCCGACTATACTTTCATCGGGATTTATGTAGGTATCCTGCTCATTCTCATCTTCCGGATAGGAAGCCAGAAGGCCAATCGCCGCCGCCGGGTGATATCGCAACGCTCAGTTGCCATATTAAGCGCATTAGTGCTCTTTGCGGCACTGCTGGATGTGTTTGAGAATATTATGACCAACCGGGCTCTGCAGCATTTTAAACTGAAACTGCCTTTGCCCGATGCCTGGCTTATCGGCCTGCCGGCTTGTATCAAATACCTGCTGCTGGCGTTTGTATTTGGAAAACTGCTGTATGAGGGTTTTAAATTGGGTAAACCCCGGTTTTGGCTCGACTATACAACGGCCTGGATAGGGCGCCTGCTAACCTATTCCTGGCGTTTTCGTATTGTATTGATCACGCTGTTGATTTTTTTCCTGGGACTTTTTATCAGCGCGCAGATCCAGGATATGCTGCTCTCTATCAATACCTCCCGCTGGGCCAGTTTTTACTTCCTGGTGGCCATAACTTTGCTGGCGCTCATGTGCTGGCATTTGCCCAAGGCTATTGATAATTCCCTCAGAATAAGTTATAAGTGCTTTTTTATAGGCCCGATTGATTTTGACACCAGTCGTTTGCCCGCTGGTTCGAGACCATCGCTCAAGGTAGATACGGCCAGGCTATTCGGGACTGCCGCTTTCCTGATACCGGCCACAGGCATCCTGCAAACCATGAATGCCTACCAGATTGATTATATGCTGAAAGATGTGCCCCCGCTGATACTATTGCTGGCTTCCATTATTTTTTATAAGATCATTTTGCGCTATAAATGGATAGATAAGCTATTTAAATCGGATGGTAAAGTAGTTGTATGGCGTTTTTGGCTAAGCATGGCAGCTTTAATATTGCCTATGATCATCTGGGGTAGTATTTATGGAAAGCGTAACCGCGAACCACATTTTTTGGCCTATTTATCGCTCGACCTGTTCTTTTTATCGGCCATGTTTGTGATCACTGCGGCTTTGCGTACAGGTATCCCTGGCATACGCAAATGGCACGTGGCACCCTGGATAACCTTTTGTGGAATGGTAGCTATGCTGTTTTTTATTCTATGCAACTTTCCGCCATTTTTAAATGAACTGACCAGCGGCAACCGCTACTATACGATGCCTATTGTATTATGCGCGGCCGCGGGCTATCTGTTGTTCTTTTCGTTTTTATTATTCGCCGGTAAAAAAACAGGTTTTAGTTTGATCACCTTTTTGCTGGTGTTTACGCTGTATCGGTCCATAAGTACAATAACAGCTTATCATGAGGCCTATATCCAGAAACAAGACAACTATCATAAATCGCTGGACTCTTTAGACCACTATACCGAAAACTGGCTCAAAAGCCGTAAACAGGAAATTAAAGCCTTTGTTGCCCGGAGTCCAGGCACGCCTTACCCGGTGTTTTTTGTAAACGCTTATGGCGGAGGACTAAGGGCAACGGTTTGGACAACCATGGTGATGGGAACGCTGGATAGCCTGGTAAAAGAACGTTATGGTGAAGGGCCAAACACCCATGACTTTCAGCATTATGTTTTTTCCTATTCCGGAGCATCAGGAGGTACTATTGGGCTATCGCTGCTCTGCAATGCCCGGTATCAGCATCAACAAAATATGGCAGGCGATACCGTGTTTTACCCGGCTAACTCACTGGCCATCTATCGTAATGATTATCTTACCTCAAACATTGTGGCTTTATTAGGCAGGGATATGCTGGCCTCGTCATTAGGGATTGCTCCATGGGCCGATAGGGCACGATTGATGGAGGAAGATTGGGAAAGGCATACCCACGCACATCACCTCAATATGAAAGTTACTATGGGAAGGATGTGGAAAGACGGACATTATGAAATACCCTTACTTTTTGCCAATACCTTTGATGTAGATAGCGGTAAAAAAGGTATATCAGCCCCGGTATTACTGGATAGCCTTGATTTTCCTTCAACCATATTTTTAGAGCAGGAAATTGAAGATCCCGGCGATCTGCGCCTGAGTACAGCTACTTTTTTGAGTGCCCGGTTCCCATATGTAAGTCCTACAGCTAAACTTAATGGAAAACATCATTTTACGGACGGGGGTACCTGGGATAATTCGGGCGCTGAAACCTCGTTGGGCGTACTTACGGTGTTTGAACGGGTGCGGGCCAAGCTGATCAAAGAGGATGCTATATTTAGCCATATCCAGCCGCAATTCCTGTCGTTGCCCAACTCGGTTAAGCAGACGGAAGATGCGGGTAAACCCGGTAATTTATTTGAACCATTGGCGCCACCCGTAGGAATATTGAATAGCCGCGTGGGGTACATGAAAAAATCAGAAGATTGGAATTACTCCATTTCGAGAATAAAGCATTATGGATTTTACCTGTTCCGCCCAACTGCCGAAAGGGTGCCGAATACCCGGATCTGGCCTGTGTTGCCCCTCGGCTGGCAAATATCAGACTATGCCATGACCCGGATGAGGCTAAGCGTATTGCGCGACAGTGTTACCATTAACAAAGTATTGGACCGCTTTGGTACTGCAAAAAAATAAAGCGGGGGAGCCTGTCATCCTGAGCTTGTCGAAGGGCGCGCGCAGAGGCCTGACCACCATGCTTCGACGGGGTAGCATGACATCTGTTTTACTGTGCAATTAAGCTATATCCTTGGGCGTTTTTTTATTGTAGTGTCTCCAGCAGCGCTTCGGTCTGTTTTAATGTAATTACTTTGTTGCGGGCGAAAACTACGCTGCGGCATTGGAGGTTTGGCGGCAGGTTTATCAGCAGCTTGTTTTACACTGAGTACGCGGTCGCCCATTGGGGTACCATCAAGTCCTTCAATGGCGCGGTCGGCCCCGGCTTGGTCGGTCATTTCCAGGAAGGCGTATCCTTTGCATTTACGGGTTTTTTTATCCCGCACTATCTTGATGGTATTAACCGTGCCATAGGAATTGAATATTTTAACTAATTCAATCTCTGCTATATCAAGAGGAAAGCCGCCGACAAATAATTTCATGGTAAATTTTGATGTTTGGAATTAACAAATATAGGTTATCCGGACTAAAAAGTATGATAAGCTACAAATTGTTTGCCCCAAAGTTAATTTATAGTCAAAAAAACTTACTAATTAAGTAAAGAAAATGCCAAAATATTTTTCCCAAAGTCGGTATGTCGGCGACCGACTTACCCCGCCTGCGCTTCGCTGGGCGACCCTCTCTGCGACGCCGCAAAGAGGGTAAAAAGCTTTCTCGACCCACTTTATCGCTTGCGGAAGAGAGGATGGTAGAGCGAAGCAACGATAGGTGAGTTACTATACAAGTACAAGCGATGGGTTGCGAAATTTTTTTTGAAACTTCCCATTAAGAACAAAATTATAAAGGGCTGTTCAAATTTTTATAAATTAGGTTCATGAAAACAACTGATCTTAATCTACTTACTAATTGTTGGCGTAAAGCCGTTCCGCTTATGGTAAGCGCTTTGCTTTGCTGCGGTATGAGCCAGGCACAATCCAGCAAAGCGGTCATTGACGGCATTATGCAGGAAGAAACCAATAATTCGCAACTTGAAAAACTGGCTCATGAGCTTTTTGATGGCATTGGCCCACGTTTGGTTGGCACACCCCAAATGAAACAGGCCAATGACTGGGCGGTTGCCAAGTATAAAAGCTGGAATATAGATGCCCATAACGAAAAATGGGGCGAATGGCGCGGGTGGGAGCGGGGTATATCACACATTGATATGGTATCGCCACGGGTAAAATCATTGGAGGGTACGCAATTGGCATGGAGTCCGGGTATGGGTAAAAAGACGGTAAGTGCCGAGGTGATCATCCTGCCCGATCTGGCCGATTCTGTAGCTTTTCAGCAATGGCTGCCTAAAGTAAAAGGTAAATTTGTAATGATATCTATGTGCCAGCCAACCGGCCGGCCTGATTATAATTGGCAGGAATTTGCCCTCAAAGAGTCATTTGAAAAGATGAAAGCCGAGCGTACAGCCGCAACCGATGCCTGGCGCAAACGCATCAGCAAAACCGGATATACTAGCCGCACGCTTCCAGTGGCGCTTGAAAAAGCGGGTGCTGCTGGCATATTGACCAACAACTGGTCGGCTGGTTTTGGGGTTGATAAGATCTTTGGCGCTTATACCAAAATAATCCCTACGGTTGATATCGCGCTGGAAGATTATGGGATGTTGTACAGATTGAGTGAATCTGGCGGTAAGCCGGTAATCAGCATGCATACTGAATCGAAGGAGCTGGGTGTGGTGCCTACATTTAATACTATTGCCGAAATAAAAGGCAGCGAAAAACCAAATGAATATGTGATGCTATCCGCCCACTTTGATTCCTGGGATGGCGGTACCGGTGCTACAGATAATGGTACCGGAACGTTAACAATGATGGAAGCCATGCGTTTACTGAAAAAATATTACCCTCACCCAAAACGTACCATATTGGTTGGTCACTGGGGCAGTGAAGAAGAAGGCCTGAATGGCTCGCGCGCTTTTGTAGAGGATCATCCTGAAATTGTACAGAATCTGCAAGCCTTGTTTAACCAGGACAATGGTACCGGCAGGGTTGTAAACCTATCCGGACAAGGTTTTGTGGAGGCTAAGGATTATTTAACTCGTTGGTTAGCAGCCGTGCCCGATACTATTAAAAACCGCATCAAAACAAACTTCCCCGGTCAGCCCGGAGGCGGTGGATCTGATTTTGCTTCATTTGTAGCTGTTGGGGCGCCTGGCTTTTCGTTAAGTTCACTGAATTGGTCGTACGGCTCTTATACCTGGCATACCAACCGCGATACCTATGACAAAGTAGTTTTTGACGATTTGAAGAATAATGCCATACTGGCCGCCGTTATGGCCTACATGGCCAGCGAAGACCCGGCTAAAACAACCAATACAAAAACAGAAGGCATTAAATGGCCTGTCCAGGTTAAGGCGACCCGCCGTGGTGGACTGGATAAATAAGTCTAAAAGAATAATTACCGGTTGGCATCCTGAATAGAAGGATGTCAACCAATTTTGCTAAGCTCAATTACCACAATAGGCAAATGATTGTCAAATACTTACACTATGAAAAAACATCTTTATTTATTCCTGCTATTCATCTCATCAGTAGGTTTCGCCCAAACAAATGATATCACATTTATAAACCCCTTATCGGTAAGTACACCTAAAGGATATTCGCAAGCGGTTACCGTTGATCTGGGAAAAAGTACTATGCTCATTCTTTCCGGGCAGGTGGCTTTAGATAAAAGTGGCCAACTTATAGGTAAGGATGATATCACGGCTCAAATTCAGCAGGTATTTACCAATATCAAAAATATAGTTGAGGCTGCGGGAGGATCTATGAGTGATGTTGTGAAGCTTAATTATTATATGATCGATGTTTCGCAGGTACAGGTGCTACGTGGTATCAGGGATAAATTTGTGAATACCACTCATCCGCCTGCCAGTACCTTGGTGCAGGTTAGTAAACTATTCAGGGATGATATTTTGATCGAGATAGAGGCTACCGCCGTTATCCCCAAGAAATAGCATCATCTATGTTCTTTATTTGTTTGTCTACATAGTTTCCTGTTTGGTCTATTCTGTGTTTATGTAAATTTTTATGCTGATAGCTTTACATCATACCAAGCTATCCATGTATGAAAAAGCCAACATCAGCCCCTCGTTTATTATATGGTATTATCGCTTTTCTATCGCTTATTGGGTTGTTATCGTAGTGCGCCGCATGCTGACCTTAATACCTGTGCTGATCAATGGCTATCATCTATCATCATACGGATATTGTTTATTACCTGTATGATATTTATTATCGGTTATGTTTTTGGCGAGTTTTCAAAAAAGCTGCTTTAATCATCATTACAAAGGTGTCTGCTATTTTGGTTATTGTACTCTTTATTGCAACTAATCTGTTGTTTATGATAAACAGATTTGAGCATTTGGGAGGTAAAGATCACTGGCAGCGGTGTGATACTGTTTACAGACAGGGTAAACATCCTTAACAAACATAACTTCTTCATAACAAGTTAATATTGGGTATGTTAATGTTTAGGCATTAACATACCCTTTTTGTTTTTTATGAAACATTAAGGTGTTTTATTTATTGTTATATAATAATGATTTGTCTGAATAATAATATGGAAAAAGATACAGTAGAATTAACCAGGAATGCTAAAGAAGTGGTACTGGCTTTTATAGATGCAATGAATAAAGAGGATTTTGCCACTGCCCGCAAATATTTAGCAACAGATATGACCTTTAAAGGCGTACTGGGTTCGCGTGAAGGGGCCGAGGCGTATATGAACGATATGGAGAAAATGAAGTTTAAATATGATCTGAAAAAGACCATTGCTGATGGAGATGATGTATGCTTGTTTTATGATATTGATATGGGGCGTGTTACGATATTCAGTTGTGGGTGGTACCAGGTTAAAGGCGGTAAAATAAGCTCTTTTAGAGTGATATTTGATCCTCGTCCTGTTTTGGAGCAATCCAACAAAAACTAAAATAATTTATCGAACCTATACCTTATCAATTATTTATCAGAAAAGCTTAACAGATGAAGAACGTATTAGTAACGGGAGGTACCGGCTTGCTGGGAAAAGAAGTTGTAGATCAGTTACTATCCATTAATTATGGAGTTACTGTATTAAGCTCAAAAAAAAATGCTATTGTCCCCGCCGGTGTGCAGTTGGTAAAAGGTGACCTGGCTTCGAACAGAGGTTTGGAAGAAGCCACAAGGGATGCTGATATTATTATCCACTGCGCAAGTAACCCTAAAGACACTCAAAGTGTGGATATCAAAGGCACACAAAACTTGTTGGACGCAATAGACCGGGATAGAACCCTGCATTTTATTTATATCTCCATTATTAATGTCGATAAAAGTAATTATGCTTATTATCAAACTAAAATAAGAGTTGAACAAATGATTGCCGCCAGCGGCATACCATTTTCTGTTTTACGCACTACTCAGTTTCATAATTATGTACTCTCTATTTTAAAATCATTGGATAAAAAAAATGGCACCCTGGCTATTCCCGATGGTATGCATTTTCAATCTATAGAAGTAAAAGAAGCCGCAACATTGCTGGTTGATTTAGCGCAAAGAGAACCTGTAGGATTGGTTCGTGGAGTAGGGGGGCCTGAACTGCTTAAATTTGAGGAAATGGTAAAAACATATCTCCATGTACTTAGCCGTACAGACGAACTAAAAGTACGACCGCTTCAGAGCGAAGAATACGACCGGTATCGGTCTGAAAATAATATCTGGCCAACCAATAGTTACGGGCGGATAACCTGGGAAGCTTTTTTACGGCACGATCTGGCGAGTTAACATGATATGGAGGCGCTGATAACTATTTAATTAAATTTTGGCCAATGCCTGCTGAAGATCCTGAATCAGGTATGCAGTATCTTCTAAGCCAACATACATCCTGATCAATTGAAGGCGCTCATCCGTTGCAGTATACCCCTGCTCTGAAATAGCGGCGATTGATGGTAGCATTAAACTCTCGTGCCCACCCCAGGAAACGGCCAGTAATATATGTTGGAGACTATTGCAAAATGTCTCTATTTTTTTAAATGAAGAATTTTTCAAACAGAAGCTGAATAACCCGCCACAACCCTGCATTTGCTCATGCGCCAGTTGTGTTTGTTTAAAGTCCGTGCTGAAAGGCCATATCACCTGGTGAACGTGTTCATGTTCTTGTAGCCATTTAGTAATAACCCCGGTACTTTCAAAGCTGCGTTGTAAACGCAAGGGCAAAGTTCTTAACCCCCTCAACAGCAGCCATGCAGAATGTGGCGAAATGGCAGGACCCAGGTTCATGAATTCATGATCAAATATCTGTCTGATCAGTTCTTTGCTACCTGTAAGCACACCCGCTACTACATCAGAGTGCCCTCCGATATACTTGGTGGCCGATTGGGCTACCAGGTCGATACCCATACTGATAGGTTGCTGATATATAGGGCTGCAGTAGCTGTTATCGATCATGGTTACAATACCATGCGATCTGGCAAATTTGGCGATCCTTTTAATATCCTGTAGCTCGTAACTAAAAGTATTAGGACTTTCTAAAAATATCAACCGTGTTTGGGAGGTAACGGCAGTTTCAAAATTGTCATAAATGGTGCCGTCAATAAAAGTGGTGTTAATGCCAAATTTGGGCAAAAATTCTTTGAAAAGTTTTATGGTCCAGCTATAAGGATTCTCTACAGCCACAATATGATCGCCGGATTTAAGCAGGGAAAGTAAAGGAACACTTATGGCCCCGATACCGCTGCTAAATACCAAAGCATCGTCGGCACCATCAAGCGCGGCCAGTTTTTTTCGTAAGATGCTTAGTGTTGGATTTTGCCCCCTGGAGTACAGATTGGTATCAAATTCATCGGCCATAGCCTGCCTGAGGCCCGTTACCGTATTAAAAGTGAAATTACTTGATTGTATGATGGGAGGCGAAACCGCGTTAAAGTAATTTTCTCTTTCTTCTCCCAATTCATTTAATATAAATGAAAGCTCCATAGTTAGGGTATTATAATGGTGTTCTGGCTGTTTTTAGTAATAAAATATATAACGAGACCGGTAACAAAAGCGCAAAGACAGATCAATGCAGCCATTGGATTTTCGATAAATATGCTTATAGTAACAAACCAATAAGCGGCAATAAAAATAATAGGGATGGCAGGGTACCATTTCATGGTGTAAATACCCGTTCTGTCAAGATGTTTGGTTTTTCTTCTTAAAATGAAAATGGTTACTGCTGCTGTAGAAAGTCCTATGGTATCAAAAAACATCACGTAGCTGAGTATCTTTTGAAATGAACTTATAAAAAACAATATAAGGAGTATCGCGGTCACAAAAAAGCTTAGGCCAAACTCTTGTACCTGTGTTTTTTGGTTAACACGCTTAAAACGATGAGGTAAAATTCCATCTTCGGCCATAGCATAGTAAACTCTGGGATTAGCCATAATGTTAACATTGATGAAGGCGAGCACAGAAACAAACATCAGCAATGAGATGATCTTATAGCCAACGGCGCCAAAAATAGCACCCGCAAGAGTGGCAGCCAGTGCGGTTTTATGTTGCAAGCCCTTGATCCCCAATACGGAATAATAAGCAAAGTTAATAAGCAGGTATAGAAGTATAACGGTTATCATCCCTGTAAAAATTGCTTTGGGGATGTTGGTTTTGGCGTTAATGATGTCTCCTCCAAAATTAATGGTTTGTTGATAACCGCCATACGTGAAGAATACAGCCACTAAACTTATCCCGAATGCGCTCAAATCATAATTATTATTCTCAGGTGGTACAATAACTCTGTAAGCACCGGGTGTTATATGACTTTTGAATACGGCAGTACAAAGAATAAGGATCATGCTTATTTTAAATATGGTAAGTGCATTTTGAGTTCGTGCACTCATTTTAATGCCTAATAAATTTATGATATATAAGATAAGTACCGACGTGATAGTTGTGATCTTAATACCCAGGTCATTTTGCAGACTGGCAGGCATAATTACGGGGTTTATATACTCGGCACCTATGAGTGCCACAGCAGCCACCGAGGCGGCATTGCTGATCACCAATATCCAGTTGATCATAAAGGCGAATGCCGGGTGAAAGCAATAGGAGAAAACCTTGTAAAAACCCCCGGTAGTGGGATAGCGTGCCCCTATTTCGGCAAAAGTAAGGGCCCCGCATAGGCTGATAGCACCTCCAAAAAACCAGGCGCCAAAATACAGGAAAGGATTACTTGAATTAATAGCTACTTCTCCGGGTGTTGCAAAAATACCCATTCCAATCACCAGGCTGATAACGATCATCGAGAGATCAAAACGGGTAAGTTTGGGCGTAATGCTCATAGCAGTTTTTGTCTGTCAGTGTTTAATTATTAAAGGGACGTCAATTTAAAATGGTAAATTAAGCATATTTATTAACTATATCCGTATCACTAAAAGGGTTTAGTACACAGCAACAAGTATATTATTTATAGAAAAAAAACGTTTATCAATAACGCCTATATCATAAGTAATAGATGTAGCAACATTGTTGTAAATTTATATTTTTGATAAACTGGGTATTTACCTAAATTGTTGCGGATTATACAATAAGCCTAAAATCACGAGAGACTACAAATAATGATAAATAAAAAAATATCCATAAAGGATATCGCAAAACTAACCAATACCTCTATTACAACGGTATCATTTGTTTTAAACGGCAAAGGCCGTATTAGTAAAGAAATAACCAAAAAAATCCTGGATGTAGCCGCCAAAAATGGATATGAGCCTAACAGGATGGCAGTAGGTCTTCGTACCGGTGTTTCAAAAGTAATAGGCTTGGTGGTTGAAACTATTGGAGGTCCATTTTTTGGGGCTATGGCCAAAGTAATAGAAGAAGAAGCTGAAAAAGAAGGCTATAGAATTATTTATTGCAGTACCAACAATAATGTTCAGAAGGGAAAAGATGTGATCAGAATGCTTTCGCAGCAATTGGTAGATGGTTATATCATCACCCCTATGAAAGGTTTAGAGAAAGATATCCAAAACCTTATCGCCAATGAAAAACCGGTAGTATTAATTGACGGTTATTTCCCTGGGCTGGATATTCCACATGTGCTGGTTGATAATCATGAAGGCGCTTTTAGTGCGGTTAGTCATCTTTTAAAGGCAGGGTATAAAAAGATCGGCCTGGTAACGGCTGATCTTGACCTTATTCAATTACAGGATCGTACAAGGGGATATAAAGATGCTTTAAAAATGAATAACATAAAGGAGGATAAAAAGCTACTATTCAAATTGCCTTTTGATACAGATAAGGACAAAGCCATAGAAGCTATAAAGGCTTTTATAAAACAGCAGAAGCAAATGGATGCGATATTTTTTACCACCAACTATTTAGGTACAATGGGCCTGGAAGGTATTAAACAGCTCGGGCTAAATATTCCTAAAGACCTGGCTATGGTAAGTTTTGATGATAATGAAATATTTAGTTTGTATCCGCCCGGAATCACAACCATACAACAACCTACTTATGAAATAGCAAAGTCGGCTATTGACCTTCTGTTGGCAGGAATAGGAGGAGACAAGAAGAGTAATTCAAAAATCCAATATCAAATACCATCCAAACTTATAGAAAGAGGATCGACACCTCTAAAAAATAATGCCATTATTGAAGTAAATTAAATTCATTAAATCAAATAAAAGTGAGTTTTAAAGTAATTTGACGCAACATGTGCTTAATTGTATGTGGTTTTATCGATTTTTTAGCTCTTTAATAATTAAGTACTCAAAGCGTTTATCGAAGAAGCGATGAACGCTTATTAAAATCATAATTGTTACAATCAAAAAAAATAAATAATACTATATATATTGGTAAAACGTTTTACTTTTGGAAAACATCTAAATAATCATTATCGCAACATTAACCAAAGCATCCATGAAAAGAATCTTACTTTTAAATCTCCTGATCATTTTAGGGCTTTCAAGCAACAGCAATGCACAGCCAACCGAAGTTTTTAACAAAAAAGGTTACCAATTAACCTTTGAAAATCAGGATGCCAATTTCAGCCCTGAACTTAAAACTAAGTTAGTCGAAACTTTTTACGTTGTTTATCCTAAACTGGCAAAAGCCTACAATAAAAAAACCTTAAAAAGTGTAACTTTTGTTATTGATACCGCTTATAATGGTGTTGCTGCCACAGATAACGGCCGTGTTGTTTTTAGTTCAAAATACATGACCAAGCACCCGCATGACATTGATGTGGTTACGCATGAAGTAATGCATATTGTGCAGGATTATGGTAGCAATAACAACGGACCCGGCTGGTTAACCGAAGGCATTGCCGATTATGCCCGCTATAAATTTGGTGTCGATAACGAAGGTGCCAAATGGGCATTACCTGCGTTTAAGGCAACCCAAAGCTATGAAAACAGCTATCGCATCACCGCCCGTTTCCTGGTGTGGATAGAGAAAAACATTAAATCGGGGCTGGTAAAAAATTTGGATGCCCAACTACGCAACCATACCTTTACTAATGATAGCTGGAAAAAAGAAACCGGCAAAACATTAGATGAACTTTGGGCAGCCTATGCGGCCAATCCGGTTATTGCAGCGTAACCTATTCACACCATTATATATATGAAATTAAGTAATAGTACAAAAGCAATTTGCTTGGGATTGTTATGCAGCCCTGCAGTTTCATCACAACTAAATTATAACTAATGAAAGCACTTTTTAGCGCCATTTTGGTTTCACTTTGCCTGAGTACCTATGCACAGCAAACTGGAAAGATCAGCAGTCCTGTTGATTATATTAATCCCTTGATGGGCACTGATTCTAAACCCGATTTGTCAAACGGAAATACTTATCCGGCTATAGCATTGCCCTGGGGGATGAATACCTGGACACCGCAAACCGGCAAAATGGGCGATGGCTGGCAATACACTTATGCGGCCGATAAAATACGAGGCTTTAAACAAACCCACCAACCAAGTCCCTGGATGAATGATTACGGGCAATTTGTAATTATGCCGGTAACCGGCAAACTGCGTTTTGACCAGGACGAGCGTGCCAGTTGGTTTTCGCATAAATCAGAAACAGCCAAACCTTATTACTATAGTGTTTATCTGGCCAACGCTGATGTGACTACAGAGATTACGCCAACCGAACGAGCCGCCCAATTTAGGTTCACTTTCCCTAAATCTGATAGCTCATTCATTGTAGTTGATGCTTTTAACCGGGCGTCATACATCAAAATATTGCCTAAGGAGCAAAAGATCATCGGTTATAGTACCCGCTATGCACGCGGTAAAATGACCAATTTTAAAAACTACTTTGTTATTTACATAGATAAACCTTTTACATTGGCCAAAGCATGGCATGATAAAACACTTGCTCATGATTCATTAGAGATCAACAGCGCCCATTCCGGAGCAGTTATTGGTTTTAAAACAACCAAAGGTGAAAAGGTACATCTGAAAGTAGCTTCCTCATTTGTAAGCTTTGAACAGGCTGAATTGAACCTGAAACGCGAACTGGCAAACGATAACTTCGATGCTACCTGCCAAAAAGCTAAAGCGGTATGGAATAAAACCCTGAGCCGTATTAATGTAGAAGGTGGCAGCATTGACCAAACCCGCACTTTTTATAGCTGCATGTACCGCATGCTGTTTTTTCCGAACAAGCTGTATGAGCTGGATGCGCAGAATAAGATAGTGCATTACAGTCCCTATAATGGAAAGGTAATGCCAGGCTATTTGTTTGGCGGTACCGGCTTTTGGGATACTTTCAGGGCGCTTTACCCATTCCTGAACCTGGTTTATCCGTCCATCAACAAAGAAATGCAGGAAGGTTTGATCAACGACTATAAAGAAGGTGGCTGGCTGCCAGAGTGGTCGAGTCCGGGTTATGCTGATATCATGGTGGGCAATAACTCAGCCTCGGTTGTTGCCGAAGCTTATCTGAAAGGCTTGCGCGGGTATGATATTAATACTTTATATGATGCCCTGGTACACGGCGCTAATAACGAAGGCCCGATATCTGCCACAGGCCGTTACGGCGTAAAATATTATAACGAATTGGGTTATGTTCCTTATGATGTAAAGATCAATGAAAATGCAGCCCGCACATTGGAATATGCTTATGATGATTTTGCCATTTACCAATTGGGCAAAGCCCTGGGCAAACCAGAATCTGAAATTGGCATCTACAAAAAACGCAGCCAAAATTACCGTAATCTGTTTGATCCATCAACCGGTTTAATGCGTGGCAAAAATAAAGACGGCTCTTTTGAAACACCTTTTAACCCTTTCAAATGGGGCGATGCCTTTACCGAGGGTAACAGCTGGCATTATAGCTGGAGTGTTTTTCATGATATTCAGGGACTCATTAACCTGATGGGCGGCAAACAAAAGTTTGTGACCAAGCTTGATTCGGTATTTACCATGCCGCCGGTATTTGACGATAGTTATTACGGTGGTGTGATCCACGAGATCCGCGAAATGCAGATAGCTAATATGGGTCAGTATGCTCATGGCAACCAGCCTATCCAGCATATGATATACTTGTATAACTATGCAGGTGAACCCTGGAAAACCCAGTATTGGGCTCGTGAAACCATGAACCGTATGTACAAGGCTACACCCGATGGTTATTGCGGTGATGAAGACAATGGTCAAACATCGGCCTGGTATGTGTTCTCGGCCATGGGTTTTTACCCGGTTTGCCCTGCCAGCGACCAATATGTGCTGGGCGCACCATTGTTTAAAAAACTAACCCTTACATTAGAGAACGGCAAGCAAGTAGTGATTAACGCCCCTGCCAACAATGCGCAAAACCGCTATGTACAAACGTTTAATGTTAACGGTAAAACATATACTCCAAACTGGTTGAGTCACAAAGCGCTGATGCAGGGTGCGGTGATCAATGTGGATATGGGAGCAACACCAAACAAAAGCAGGGGTACGCAAGACAAAGATTTTCCATTTTCTCTGTCAGAGAAAAACTAATTATATCATATGAAACATTTATTCACTGCTTTTTTATTGGGCACCGCTTTTATAGCAGGTGCACAAACACATCCGGCAGAAAAACTGGTACAGTACGTTAATCCCATTATAGGTACTCAACGGATGGGGCACACTTATCCTGGAGCTACCGTGCCTTTTGGTATGGTGCAGTTAAGTCCCGAAACAGATACGGCCAGCTATGAACTCAACGGTCATTATAATCCTGATGTATATAAATACTGTGCGGGTTATCAGTATGATGATAAAACCATTGTTGGTTTTAGCCATACCCATTTCAGCGGTACAGGGCACTCTGATCTGGGCGATTTCCTGATCATGCCTACCGTAGGCGCTTTAAAACTGAATCCGGGTACTGCAGACAAGCCCGGTAGCGGTTACCGTTCTGCATTTTCACACCAAAATGAGGTTACCGAGGCCAATTATTACAAAGTGAAGCTGGATGCCAGCAATATCATTGCCGAAATGACCACCACCACGCGCGTGGGTTTTCACCAATACACTTTCCCGAAGTCAGATCAATCGCACATCATTTTGGACCTGATGGCGAGCATTTATAACTATCCCGACAAAAATGTGTGGACTTACCTGCGGGTATTGAATGACTCCACCGTGATAGGCTATCGCCAAACTAATGGTTGGGCGCGCACCCGCTCACTGTACTTTGCTATGAGCTTTTCAAAACCGTTCTATCAGCATGGTTACAAAAAATACGATAAACGTGAAGTTTACGGAGGTTTCTGGGGTAAGTTCAATCAAACCAAAAACTTCCCTGAAATAGCGGGTCGCCAAATTAGAAGTTACTTTGATTTTAAAACCGAAGAAGGCGAAAAAATCAAGATCAAATTTGCCATATCGCCGGTAAGCATGGATGGCGCACTCAACAATATGCGTACCGAATTACCAGGCTGGGATTTTGAGAAGGTGAAAAACGAAGGACAGCAGCAATGGGAGCAGGAACTGCACAAAATTGTGATACAAGGCAGCAAAGAGACTAAGCAGAACTTTTATACCTCGATGTACCATGCCATGATCAACCCAACCATTTATATGGATGTGGATGGCCACTACAAAGGGCTTGATCAAAATGTGCATAAAGCAGATGGCTTTACCAACTATACCACTTTTTCAATGTGGGATACTTATCGTGCTTTGCACCCTTTGTTCAATATTATTGATCCTAAGCGCAATGCGGATATGGTACAATCCATGATGGTGCACTTTGATCAAAGTCCGGAAAAGATGCTGCCAATATGGTCAAACTCTGGCAACGAAAATTGGTGCATGAGTGGTTACCACAGCGTAACGGTACTGGCCGATGCGGTTGTAAAAGGTAATGCCCCGTTTGATGCCAACAAAGCGCTGGATGCCTGCGTAGCTACTGCCCGTCATCGCGATTATGAAGGTATAGGTGAATACATAGATAGGGGTTATATTCCGGATGAAAAAAGTGGTGTGTCGGTATCGTCAACCCTGGAATATGCTTTCGACGACTGGGCTATTGCACAGATGGCTAAGAAACTGAAACGCAACGATATTTACGAAGAGTTTATCAAACGCTCGCAAAACTACAAGAATGTATACGATGCCAAAGCTGGCTTTATGCGCCCCAAACTGGCAGATGGTACCTTTCGTCAAAAGTTTGATCCATTGAGTACTATTAACGAGGGCTTTATTGAAGGGAATTCCTGGAACTACACCCTGTTTGCCCCACAAGATCCAAAAGGGCTGATCAAGCTGATGGGCGGTAATAAACGCTTTGTAAGTTACCTCGATTCCTTGTTCACCATGAACCTGCCGGATAAGTACTTTGCCGAAACCGAGGATATTACCCGCGACGGTATCATCGGTAATTATGTACATGGTAACGAGCCATCACACCACGTGGCTTATTTGTACAACTGGACAGATAAACCATGGAAAACACAGGAACGCATTCGTATGATATTACCACGCATGTACAAACCAACACCAGATGGTTTAGGCGGTAATGATGATACCGGTCAGATGAGCGCTTGGTACATTTTCAGCTCATTGGGTTTTTATCCGGTAGCGCCTGGGTCTGACCAATATTCAACCGGCAGCCCGGCGGTGAATGGCGCGGTGATCAACTTGGATAATGGCAAAACGTTTACCATCAACGTTAAAAACCAAAGCCCTAAAAATGTATATGTACAAAAAATGGAACTGAATGGTAAGGTACTTAACGGTCTTTTCATAAGCCATGCCGATATCATGAACGGTGGCGAGATCACTTTTTATATGGGATCAAAACATAAATAAACCATAGATCCTGATATAAAAAAGAGGCTGTATCATACATCATGATCAGCCTCTTTTTCTTGATCCATCCGGATACTCAATTAACAAAAAAAGTGGGTTGGTCAATGTCATTATTTAAGGATCGACCCCAAGGGGTCAAATGTCGGTAGAAAATGGCATGTAAAAATACCGTGCCATCGGTACGCAACTCGCCAAGTTGCGTACCGATGGCACGCTAAAATGTTAAATGAATTTTCTACCGACATTGTGCACCTACGGCGCATTCGGGAATCTCGTAACTTAATGACATTGACCGTAAGTACTAAACCCAGGGTGCATACTTCGCTGTTCGAAGTCTTTGACTTCGGGCGACTATGCCTGTAGTTTAAAACTACAGATAGCCGGTTGGTTCCATGTTTTCCTGTAGTCTGAAGACTACAGGCATAATGGTTCGAAGTCAGAGACTTCAAACAGCGCGAGAGCCGTTGGTACTATACCCAGGTTGCATACCTACGGCATGCTTAATATCTCCTTTTTGTTTGCTACAAAGCTTTTACTCCTACGGCGTAGCCCTAATTTAATGAGATTGCCGGGAAGGTTACTATCTCTCTATTCTCACACTCAATACTCCCTTAGCTGGGATAGTAAAACGATTCCCTAACTCCTTCAGCTTATCCTCCATCAGATTGCTTTCCCAGATCTTAATGGCGGGCACTGTTGATGGACTGATGCTCACCTCACTATCGGTATCGCTACTGTTCACTAATTGAGCTATCACGCCCTGTCCATCGTCAGTTGGTTTGATAGCTTCTACATAAATGTTATCACCAGTGATCTTAAAAAATAAGCCTTTTTCCGGCGCACCGGTGGCCGCGGATACGACCAGCGGTTGATGATTATTCAGGCCGGTTTGGTCAGCTTTAAAGCTGTTAAAACCGCTTTCATGAACCTGCATAAAGTAGTGGAAAGTAGCTTTACCTTCCTGATCTGCGCGGAAATTGGTATGCCACAGGTTGTTCATCACCCAGGAATACAAAACTGATGCCTGTGGAGTGAAGGAAAGCCATTGCGGCGCATGATGCAAACCACCCAACAGATTGCCGGTAGTAATGTTACCTATCTCAAATAAAGGCGCGTCCGGGCTCGACCAGGTAATGCCATAGTTACTGTTAGATACATCAACCCAGCGTTGCATGGTAAACCAGTTGTGGTTGGCATAGGGCAACTGATCGGCCTCGGCACGGGCGCTGCCCCAGGGAATACTATAACACACCAATGCGCCCGGTACATTAAAGGGAAATGCAAAATGTACACTCTCTTTGCGTCTAATGGCGGTTTTATCTATAGTGTTGATGAGTTCTACCTGATCCAGTCCGCTCACGAGTCTCACTTCGCGGGTAATGCCCTTAGTTCCGGGAGCATCCGAAGAAATGAGCATACTCACTACCAGCGGCCCATTTTCTTTTATGCTGATATGGGTATTGGTAGAGCTCACCAATTTCTTTAATGAATCACCCGGCATATACATATATTGGTTTAACCCGGCTGAATCCGCAGCAACATAATTACGACTAGTTGCTCCTTTTATAAGTTTTACGATATTGCCGCTTTGGGGATCTACAGCCAGGGTATAAATGCCATTGCTTAAGTTATTCCCTGTGATTTTAGCCTGACCATTGCTGAAGGCTTTGCCTGCATAAATGGTATAGGTTTTTTTACCCAGGGCTGATACGGCATCCGCCACAAAAGCCAGCTCGCCGCTGCTTAAACGTTGTGAGGGAATCTTTTTACCTGTAGCATCCTTAACCAGGTCGCCGGTTTTGCTGAGATTTGCAGGTACATAAACCACGTCTGTACGGGGCCAGTTGGTGGTGTTGTAGATATCAATGGCATTGGCTTGCGTTGCAGTTGGTTTTAAGGCCTCGGTCATTAAAGAATCCACCTGCTTTTCGGCTCGCAGTACATAACCTTGCTTTACATTCCACTCACTTTTTACCTTTTCGTTATCAGGCTCGTTCACGCTGTTATAGGCTCCCCAGGTGTGTTCGTTATATAGCAGCAGGTTTTTCCAGGTATCGTCAAAAGCAATAGTCGGGTAGGCTGGCGTATTACGGATGGCCCAGATAGCTCCTGCTTGTTTCAGCCTGTCGGATGTAACCCGGCTCAAAGCGGTTTCCCGTGCGGCAGACGAAACGCCATCCGTCCAATATTCGGTATAATCGCCGGTAAAAGAAGGGATCTCATTTTTGTATTGCTTTTCCAGGTCATTAAAAAACTGTTTTACCGAGGTGATGATCAGTTTGGGCGAAGTATAATGCTCGTTCCATGCTTTTACGGCATCAGGTAGTTCCGGGTCGATAGGTGCGTTATCGCTCATGGCCCAGGTGAGTATGGTCATGTTGTACGGAAAATTGTTTTGTTCCAGATCGCCCAGGTATTGGAAAAGATATGGGTTCAGGAAATTTTCTTCAGGATGACCGGTATAATAAGGCTTAGGATCATCGATGGTAAAAAAGTTAGGTATTTTGGTGCCTTTAAGCCGATAACCGATGGAATAAGGCTGGCATTGCCAGAACAGCAATTTCTGCTTACCGGATGGGGATAACCAGTAAAAAGGTTTATCCTGCCACTTGGCCAGGTTACCGATCCGGTCAGACGCGTTAGGGCCTGATAAAAAGTAATGGATACCCGTTTGCTCAGCCTGGGCCGCTAATCCCCAGGAAGCCCCCGGTACATCGCCCTGGAACAGGGTATGGATCCCGATACCCTGCTCGCGTGCCAGTTTTTGCGATTTGGCAAACATCTGCATCAGCTGCCGGGAATCGGTCATACTGGTATTGATATTTCCGTAGGCTCCATCAAGGCTTATCCATCCTTTTTTTACAGCGTTCCAGAATCGGGCTTTCTTTTCGGCACTAGCTTGTTTCAGGTAATTATCAACCACCCATATCGCTTCGGTAGTCCATTTAAAACGGGCTTCGGCAGGATAGTTCTGTGTTTTTTCGGCCAGATCAATAGATTCGTCAATATTATCTATATGCAGTTTAAGCACCTTGGCTTGTGTATTGGTATAGCCAATATCAACATGGGAGTGGGGGAGTACATAAACACTCCAATTATCGCGGGCTGGTTCCATAATGCAGCGGGCCGTATAAGTTTGCCCCTTATATGCTAAAGTAACCGTAGCCTGGGTAGCTATTTTAATAGCAGGGCCAGGCAGGGGCACTTCAAAAACATCCAAACCAGCCGTACTGGCAAGAATGACGATATTGTCTGTATGGTTATTAAATGAAACCGACAAGGTACCGGCATTATAACTTTTGCCATTCCTGAACAGTAACCTGGCTATTCGCCTGTTTTCGCCATGATATTTTACATAAGCCACCGTAGGCTGCAGGGTTATGGAGGTAAAAGCAGGTTGCGCTTTTTGACCATAAGCGCCTGTAACCACGGTGCTCAGTAAAAACAGAATAGTGATAAGGCAGAAGCTTTTTATACCGAATTGTCGTCTTTTCATTATAATGAGGATGATTAAAATCAAACGGGATAATTTAATATGTTATAATGTACAAACATATAATATAAAATGAATTAATCAAGATACTTAGCCATAAAATTATAGGCTTAGAACAAAGCCCTTACCGGGGGCTTTGTGATTGCCATCGCCCATTCAGGCGTCCACGCTTGAATATAAGACGAGTGAGCGTCCACGCTCGCGAAACCCACTATTTATTCAGTAACGGCTTCATATGATCTTCTATTTTAAAAACGATTTCCCTGACGTTTTGGGTAGCTGTGAGCGTAGACGCTCACAGTTTTGTTAGTTCAAGCGTCCACGCTTGAACTGGCGTTTTTCTAATCACTTTTTATAATGGGTAACCTTATCAATTAAACAGCATACCCGGCATCATTTCCTTTTTGCCTGCCGAGCCCGGAGGAGATATAAAAACGCGTAGCGGGGTTTGCCTTACCCTATATGATCCCGGGACGGGTACAGGAGCGTTGTAAATATATTTTACCTTAATGGAATGGAACCCTTTAGCCAGTGGAAGAGCTGGTTCGCTTTCGGTTATTTTTTCGCCATCAATAAATACCTGGGTATCTGTGTAAGATGCCGTACTGAAATTGTAAGCCCCATCTGCGGGGATGTTGATATAACCGCTGTACACTATACCAAAGCTGGGGTTATCCTTTTTAAAGGTTTCGGCATTTAAACGATCGGTAATGGCTGAGTCTGTCGCGCTGGCATAGTCCAGTTGTTCGGGTGTCGTAAATTTGCTTTTGATCAATTTATAGCTCAGTCCAGATTTATTGGCGGTATAGTTTACTGCCGGTATCAGCGCGCGGTTATACATCAATATGCGGGTAGCTATACTGCGGCGACCGGTTGGTGTGATCACACGTGTTTTAAACTCACGTTTTTCATTAGGCGGCACTATAATAGTTACGGGTGAGGTATATTCCCAATCGGTATCCAGCGGGTCGCGGCCGTTATAGGTAATAAAGATCCGGGCACCCGGCACTACAGACTTGGGCGCAAAGGTAAATTTATTGCCAAAAACCATGGTGTCAATAACCGGCAGTGCGGTAGGTACCCGATAGTTATAGTGCATAGCCTCCAAGCGTGCAAAATGTTTGGCCAGTCGTACCTCGGCAAAATTGGTATAGTCTTTATTTTTTGGCAGGCTCCAGGCCACTTCCGAAAGGGCGAACAGCCGCGGCAATATCTGATATTGTAATTTGGCCATGGTAGGCACGTACTCTGTCCAAAGATTACCCTGGGTACCTATCACATATTTTTGTTCGTCAGGTGTTAATTCCTTGGATACGGGATCGTAATTATAAGTTTCGTCCAAAGCTGCATAACGACCAAACGAAACCGGCTCCTGCGGTGATCCGCTTTGATAATGGTCAAAGTAGTTGCCGGTGGTTTGCGGCGTCATGATCACGTTATGTTTTTGATGCGCGGCGGCAATGCCACCGGCTTCGCCCGTCCAGCTCATCACGGTGGCGTTAGGGGCCAGTCCGCCTTCCAATATCTCATCCCAGCCAATAATACTGCGGCCTTTAGAGTTCAGGAATTTTTCAATGCGCTGTATAAAATAGCTTTGCAGTTCGTGCTCGTCCTTTAATCCCTTTTCCTTGATTAGCGCCTGGCAAAAGGCCGACTCTTTCCAGGGTTGTTTGCCAGCCTCGTCTCCGCCTATATGAATATATTTGCTCGGAAAAAGCTCCATTACCTCGGTCAGTACATTCTCCAGGAAAGTAAAAGTTTCTTCGGTAGGGCAATAGATATTGTTGATGTCACGCGCGGGGATCTTGGTATCGGCGGGTGGCTCGCATTTGAGTTCGGGATAGGCCCGCAAGGCAGCTTCGGAGTGTGCGGGCATTTCAATTTCAGGGATCACATTGATATAGCGTTGGGCTGCAAATTTAACCACATCGCGAATATCATCCTGGGTATAAAAACCGCCATAAGATAATGAATCGGGCCAATCGCGGTTAGTGCCAAAGGAAGTTTGCATCCTGTAGGCGCCAACCTGGGTTAGCTTAGGATATTTCTTGATCTCGATACGCCAACCCTGGCCATCTACCAAATGCCAGTGGAAGTTGTTCAGCTTATAGGCCGCCATCAGCTCAATAACTTTTTTTACCTGTGGCACAGTAAAAAAATGACGCGATACATCCAGCATCATGCCTCGATAGCCAAATCGGGGACTGTCTTCAATGGTTATGCAACTGAATTTTTCGGTACCCAAAGTCTCCACCGGGAATAATTGCATGAAGGTTTGAATGCCGTAAAACATGCCGGCATCCTTACCAATAATGGTAATGCGGTGAGGGGTTATGGTTAGCTTATAACCCTCTTTAGGCAAGGCGGCAGCTCCTTTAGCGGTTAATATGAGGATAGTTCCTTTGGTCGATTTTACTTTAGAATTGTATTTAGACAGTTTGTTATTAAAATGCCGGCTGTTCAACAGAAAATCCTTCAAAAAAGCAACGTTCCTGTCTTTGATATTATCGGCTTTGATCTGGGTTAGCTGGCTGAATATAAATGTACCCTGGACTTTTGTTATGGAAGCCGGCGCCGGGATGATCCCCAAATGTGGGTCATCATTGGGTGCTTGTGCCCTTGCCTGGAATGTTAACATCAGGAAGCTTAAAACGGTTAACAGGAAGTTTAGTCGTGCGGTATAGTTTTGATTCATGATAAAGGTGAAATGATGAATAAACCGGGTTGTTCCCCGCTAAAATAGTTCATATTAATTTAATCATCGGTATAATGCCGGATGTAACAGATTATTGACAATCTAAAATTCAGCAAAAGGTAACTTAAAGTTAAAATGATGGTTTGCGGTTTTGAATAGATTATTAATAACTTTAACAATAAAGAATTACCAATTAAAAACATCTGATTATGAACACACAAGAAGTAGCTAATGCATTAGTGCAATTTTGTCGCGAGGGTAAAAATTTTGATGCCATGAATGAACTGTATGCCGACAATATAGTAAGTCAGGAGCAGGAAGGCGGATATCAGGAATTTACAAGGGGCAAAGAAGCGGTATTGGAAAAATCAAAACAATGGTTTGAATCGGTAGAAGAGATCCATGGCGGTACCATTTCTGATCCGATTGTGGCAGGAAACTTTTTTGCAATAACCATGGATATGGACATTACCTTTAAGGCAATGGGCAGGGTTAATATGCAGGAAGTATGCGTATATGAAGTTAAAGATGGCAAAATTGTTTACGAAAGATTTTTTTACAGCATACCCGGACAATAAATAGATTTGACCAATTATGAAGCTAAAACCCCGGGATGCCAATCGCGGGGTTTTTTGTGTTTTGTTTCTAAGAGATCTGGTTTTTGTTGCCGGTTTTCAACTAATAAGTAATTTCTCTTTTGAAAAACCTGTCAAGTTGCCTTTCCTTTTTGCCATTGGGTTTTAGCGTAGTTTTATATATTTTTTGTTCGGTCCAATTACCTGTTTTATCATACTTATACTCGCACTCATATAAATTTACCGAGCCATTTAAATTTGTTGTAGAATAGCCAACAACGTCATTATATTGATTGTAGTTGCTTTTATCATAACTTGAGGCAGCATCAAAACGAATCTTTGCTGTGTCGGAACTAAGCTTTGTTCCATCATTTTTAAATACAGAGGCCACTACTGTGTTTTTATCATAGTTATATTCAGCTGTCTCTTTTCCGAATGGATTATTATTGGCATCAAAAAGAACCAGTTCAATAGGATCACCTTTGCTGTTATTAACTATTTTCACCACATCAATGATCTTTCCATTTGCCGTACTATCAATAGAGCCAATCAGAAAGCCATGCTCATCGTAGTGGCTAACAGCTATTTCCTTGCTTCGGCCATATTTTAACCATCTTTCAAAGATCCTGGAGAGTTTAAGGTGCCTGGTAGTATCATTAATATAGGTGAGCTTGGCGGTCAGTATCCCATCCTGGGTATATCGTTCTTCTGTTAGTAACATCCCGGCTGCATCAAATACTTTTATATTTTTAGCTATTTCCGTATGGCTGGAATAAAAGGTGTTTTCTTCAATGATCCGTTTTGGCCTCCCAAATTTATATTCCCGGCTATCGTTCATATGCAAAGCCGAATAAAGATTTTGAGAGTAGCAAATTGTTGAAACTGATAGCAACAATAGTAATACTATAGATTTTGTCATATATCAAATTTAAACAATAATTTATCTAATGTATGATACTATCCGAATTTCTTGCCCTTCCTTGTTTTTTACAAAATGCTGTTTTAGTTTATCGGTGTATTTTAACATCTTTACGGTTACAAAATATATAATTCAGAAACATTTATGCAGCACTGGTTAGTCAAATCGGAACCCGTAAAATACAGTTGGGAAAAGTTTAATAAAGATGGACGTACTTTTTGGGACGGTGTGCGTAATTATCAAGCCCGTAATAATTTACGATTGATGAAGGAAGGCGACCTGGTACTGTTTTATCACAGTAACGATGGTAAAGCCGTGGTAGGCATTGCCAAAGTAATGAAAGAGGCCTATCAGGATCCAACAACTTCAGACCCTAACTGGGTAGTGGTTGATCTGTCGCCGGTTGAGACCCTGAAGAAACCAGTGACCCTGGAAACCATTAAAGCTGATGAACAATTAAAAGATGTAGGTTTGGTTAGGCAAGGCCGCCTTTCGGTAATGGGTTTAAAACGCGAGGAGTTTGACCGTATATTAGAACTGGGCAGTTAATGAAAATCTATATCGTTACTTCCAATTTATTAAAAAGCCGTCGTAAAATGATGGCTTTTACTGTTTTTGTGATGTTGATGCCCTGGCAACTTAAAGCTCAGGATGTTTTTAAAGGGCTCGAAAACCTGTTTACCGTTCCCGAAAGTTATGTGGTAAAACATACCAGTAAGGCTCCCGCAATTGATGGGGATATTGACGAGCAAATATGGCAACAGGCCAAATGGACGAAGGATTTTGTAGATATTGAAGGCAGCCTGAAACCCAACCCTCCATTGCAAACCAATGTGAAAATGCTTTGGGACGATAGCTGTTTGTATATCGCCGCCAGGATATACGATCCGCGTGTGTGGGCTAACTTAAAAAAACATGATGAGGTTGTATACCGGGAGAATGATTTTGAATTGTTTGTTGATCCTATAAATACCGGGCATCAATACTATGAAATAGAAGTTAATGCCCTGAACACCATTTTCGATTTATTTTTGACAAAGCCCTATCGTAACCAGGGCGCCGCCATATCGGGATGGGATGCTCCTGGTTTGCGTACCGCTGTAAAAGTACAGGGCACCCTCAATAATGCTGCCGATACAGACAAGGGCTGGACAGTTGAAATGGCTATCCCTTATAAGGCACTTAGCCCAGGTTTCCGGAGAGCTGTGCCTCAAAACGGAACCTTATGGCGTATTAATTTTTCGCGGGTTGAATATGATACAAACATTCAGAAAGGCCAATATATCAAGGTAAAGGATACGGTTTCCGGTCGTGATCTGCCGGAACATAACTGGGTATGGTCGGCCCAGGGCTTGATCAATATGCATTATCCGGAGCGCTGGGGTTACCTGTTGTTCAGCGATCATCAGGCCGATGATGTGGTGTTTGAAATGCCTTACGCCGAACTGCAGAAAAAATATTTATGGCTGGTTTATTACAAGCAAAAAGAGTGGCAAAGGCAAAATCATAGTTACGCGCGGTCATTAAAAGAACTGGGATTGGAAAGTAGTTATAACATTTTAAAAAAATTTAATAACTTACAGCTCGAAGCTACTAAACACCAGTTTATGGCTTTAATTAACGATGAGGAAAATAAAATAACATATACCATTAACCAGGATGGATTTGTTGAACCCTTAACCACCAATCACTAAACGCCATGAATAAGCGCGAATTTTTAAAAGCTGGTTTAGTAGCCACCGTTGCCGCTCAATTACCTGTAAAAGGGCAGGCAAAACCTATTGCTGTAAATAAGAAAAAAGCCATGAAAAACTGGATCTGGATCAATCCTAACCTAAAGGATACGGATGAGGATCTGAAAACTAATTACGCAGCATATAAGGCAGCCGGTATTACCGGGATATTTTTCGAGAATGATAGCGAAAGACACTTCCGCGCCGCGAAAGCTGCTGGTATTGAGGCTCACCGCTGGATCTGGACTTTTAACCGTGCCGAAAAATTAGCCGATCATCCGGAATGGTACAGCAAAAGCCGCAACGGTGATTCCTGTGCCGATAAACCGCCTTATGTTCAATATTACCGCTGGCTTTGCCCATCGCGCCCGGAGGTTCAGGAATACCTAACCAGTACCGTTAATGATATATTGACCAAGGACTATGTGGATGGCATCCACCTGGATTACGTGCGTTATTGCGATGTGATACTTCCTGTAAACCTGTGGGATAAATACAAAATTGAACAAACTAAAGAACTGCCCGAATATGATTTTTGCTATTGCGAAGTTTGCCAGGCTAAGTTTAAAGAACAATATGGTAAGGATATTAAGGCCATCCAATACCCGGATGCCAGTCTTTCCTGGCGTTTGTTCAGGTATGGTAATATCATCAGGGTGGTGAACGCGGTATCAGCAGTAGCTCATCAGCATAAAAAACCGATCACGGCGGCCGTTTTCCCAACGCCTGAGGTGGCACGCCGTAATGTACGCCAGGACTGGACAAACTTTAAATTGGATGGCGTTTGCCCTATGATATATCACGGCTTCTACAAAGAAAGCGTAAGCTGGATAGGCGATGCCGTTGCCGAAGGGATTCACGTGCTTGATGGTAAATTCCCGTTGTATGCAGGCCTTTATCTTTCTGATTTTAATAATGATGAAGAAGTGCGTTCGGGTATTCAGTATGCTTTGAAAAATGGGGCGTCAGGAGTATCCTTCTTTGGCCGGGTTACACCATCGGTATTGGAGATCTTGAAACAGGAGAGCGCGGCATTTAAAGCATAAGTTAAAAAATATTTCGATCATACTATTTGCAAAGCCGTTTTGTTTATCAGAACGGCTTTGTACTTTTACAACATATCAACCACACGATGAACTACAGGGATTTTAAAGGCACAGCCATTGCCGAAGTTGGATTAGGTACCTGGCAACTGGGCAGCGCCGACTGGGGCAATGTAAACGAATATGAAGCCATCAATATATTAAAAGCTTATACCGATGCTGGCGGCAACTTTTTGGATACTGCCGATGTATATGGTATGGGGGTTAGCGAAACCGTGATCGGCAAGTTTTTAAAAATTGTTGATCATAAAGTATATGTTGCCACCAAGCTGGGCCGCCGCGGTGATGCTCCAAACGGCTGTCCTCAGAATTTTACCTATGATGCCATGAAACGTCAGGTAGAAGATTCGCTTCGCCACCTGGATATCCCCCGTATATTCCTGGAGCAGCTGCATTGTATACCTACCGAAGAAATGCGCTCGGGCAAAGTGTTTGATCATTTGCGCCAATTGCAGGAGCAGGGGCTCATTACCCATTTTGGCGCCAGTGTGGAAACATCTGAGGAAGCATTGATCTGCCTGGAGCAGGAGGGTTTGGCGTCGTTACAGATCATCTTTAACCTGTTCAGGCAGCACGTGGCCGATGAGGTGTTTGTAAAAGCTGCTGAAAAAGGCGTAGCTATCATTGCGCGCGTACCATTGGCCAGTGGGTTATTATCCGGTAAATTCACTACACAAACCCAGTTTAGCCAGAACGATCATCGTAACTATAATGCCAACGGCGAAGCCTTTAATGCAGGTGAAACATTCTCGGGTATCGAGTTTGCTGAGGGGGTAAAACTATCCGAAAAAATAAAAAGTCTGTTGCCCGATGACCGGATGCCTCAATGGGCCATTCGTTGGATCTTGGATCATCCGGAGGTTACTACTGTAATACCCGGGGCATCCAAAGTAACGCAGGTTAACAGCAATGTAGAGGCGGTAAAACTGCCTCATTTATCAACAGAGGTTCATCAGCAATTAAGATCATTGTATGATGCCGAGATAGCTGATAAAATAAGAGGGCATTTTTAATATTACAACCAACTATTAATACTTGTCATTCTGAGCGGAGCGAAGAATCTGTTTTAAAGTATGCAAAGTTCGCGAATAGATCCTTCGCTTCGCTCAGGATGAGAAATAAAAGTATTTAACACTACCCTCTCAGCTTATCCAGCAGGTCGCTGAGTATAGCGGCTTCTTCTTCGGTTATATGATCTTTCAGCATATCTTTGGTTTTAAACTCCTTATCCATTTTTTCCAGAATTTGTAAACCCAGCTCGCTGATGCGGATATCAACCGCTCGTCTATCTTTATTATTGGTACAACGCGAAACCAGTTCCTTTTGGATCAATCGGTCAACAATACGCGATGCATCCGACATTTTATCAACCATGCGTTCTTTCAGCAGATTGATAGTTGCTGGTTTAGGGTACTGTCCTCTTAATATCCGCAGAATATTAAATTGTTGTTGGGTGATATTATATTTATCAAAGCTGCATTTGAAAGCGTTGGTTAACCAGCTTGCTGTATATGCAATGTTAATTACCGCTTTATGATAGTTATCTTCAAAGTTTGAACTTTGTATTTCGTCGTCAATGCGCATAATTGGTAACAATCAATAAGAATGTAAATATGTTTAATTATTTTTAATTTGAGCTAAGTCTATACGTATGCCAGGGACTATTCATTACAGCTTGTTTTTATTTAATTCATTTTGAGTATCAGTAATATCTGTTTTACCATAATTCCAGGGGCAGTGCAGGCATTTATTTTTACAACAATAGCCCCGTTTTAAATGATACTCTTTTGTGAAAACAAAATTGCCATCCTCATTAATGTAATAATCTATCCCTTCCTGTAACATTTATTTAAGTGGGCAAAACTTTTTAAAGTTCAATTTTTAACATAAATAGTCACAAAAAGTGATCAAAACTGACCGAAATTCATCTAAAAAGACTTAAAACGGTGTTAAAAACATCTATTTAATAACTTGATGGGAAATTACCCCTCTTTTTGATCGTATTTATGCTTAGCTAAACAATCAGCCGCCTCTGAAAAAGAGCGTTAGGGCTATCGTTATACAAATTTACTAAAAAAATTGGTAATTGTAAACGTTTTACTTTAAAGCAGTTTTACAAAAATATCATTGTTAAAATGCGCTTTTAAATGCCGGCCATCGCCATGGAGTGTCCATATTTGTTTGGGCTGAGTGCGGGCTATGGTTTCCAGGATGTCGTTCCAATCCACATGGTCTGATATAAATAAGGTGTCGCGCTGGTTAACCTGCAGGTTTTTCCAGCCCGAGGCAAAAAGCCGGGTTACACCTGTAGCCCTGATATAGCTATCAAACGTAAACGGCGGAACGATATAAACAAACTCATCTTGCACCTTCATCAGTTTGCGGCCATAAATTTGATGCGGTCCCAATACAATACCCATTTTTTGATAAATAGCGTTGATGGGCATAATGCGGTGATGCACCAGTATTTTTTTTTGAGGTGCATGGGTACTGATGAGGTTAATAAGCCGCTGACTTTTCCCCAAACCATAAGCGCCCAGCAGGATATTGGTTTTGATGGAATTGATCTTCTGTATTTCGGCAACCGGGTCAGGATGTATCACTTCAGGATCGGCAAAAGTGCTTTCGGTGATCAGTACATCGGTGGTTACCCATTCAATAGGTTCGCAGGTATCATCAGGCTGTAGTTTATAGTCGCCGGTGTACAGGTATCGGGTGCCTTCATATTCCATCAGTACCTGTGCCGAACCCAGCATGTGACCGGCAGGTATCAGGGTTATAGTTACCTTACCAATAGTAAATGGCTCATTAAAGCCTACTATATTAAAAACCTTAGCCGCGGTACGGTCATAACGCAGCTGCATAACGCTGGCCGTTGCCCGGGTACAATAAACATCATAGTTCCCGCTTACGGCATGATCGGCATGGCCATGGGTAATCACCGCTGTTTTGGCGGGTAGTTTAGGGTCCAGATAAAAATCACCGTATTTACAATACAATCCCTTTTCATCTATCTGTACAAAATCATTAAGTATCATTTGTATTGGAGCTTAAAGCGGAATGCAGAAAGCTGAAAGCTAATGCATTGATTTTTATTGATAGGACTAAGCATTACTCAGATTTTCGAACATTTGGCTATTTTCTTGATTCTTGACTCTTGGTTCCTGATTCTTGACCTACCGCGAGGGCTAAATATTGCCGGTGCAAAGCCAACACCTGCGGAATCACCAGCTGCCGGTCGTCATTAATGATCACATCATTGGCCAGTTGTTTCTTTTTTTCTTCGGTAAGCTGGCGTGCTTCGCGGCTTTCTACTTCGGCCCGTGTAATATGGTCACGCTGTATAACACGTGCTATGCGGTTCTCTAAAGGGGCTGATACAAGCAAGCTGCGGTCGCACATTTTATAAGAGTCGCTTTCAAACAGCAGGGCGGCCTCTTTGATCACATAAGGCGCCGCATGGATGTTGGCTATCCAGTTATCAAAAGCTCTGAAAGTTGCCGGATGTACCAGCGTGTTTAGCTTTTTAAGCTCGGCTTCGTTATTAAAAACTATACCGGCAATATATTTACGGTTCAGGCTGCCATCATCAAAATAAGATGCGGCTCCAAAGGTTTGTTTTAAGGCATCAATTAATATGGCATCGGTCACCATTACTTTTTTTGCCTCATCGTCGGCATAAAAAACGGGTATACCCAAAAGCTCAAAAACTTTGGCTACCGTAGTTTTACCGCTACCTATATTACCTGTTAAACCTATTTTAAGCATTTTTTTGAGGAGATTTTATTAGACTATAAGTATTTTCATTTCGACGAACATGCGTATGGCATGAGTGGGGGTGAGGAGAAATCTTCTGCTTCAGCCTATTCACATAGCAGGGCGCAAAAGATTTCTCCTCGTTCCTCGTCGAAATGACATCATTTTTTAGTTGAAACCATATTAAAATTTTATACCTGTTAAACCTATTTTAAAATCACTTTTTAATAATAAAATCAATATTAGTAGGGCTCACCTTTACAATTTTACAAAACGGGGGTACGCGGGTGAGTTTTACCGGAAGGGTAGTATAGCCATGGTCGCGCCACAGGTCAAGATCAGCAGTGGCTTCAAACAGGTCTTCGGTCATATCCGGATACCTGCTCAGCGAGGTGGTGAAGGTAACCTTAACCCGTTGTGGAAACACTTTTACATTATCGTAATTATGATTGTTGATGAGCTTAACCGGCAGATCCAATGTTTTTTCGGTAAATTCATCAACCGGTATGATCACCTGTACCGTTTTGGGATAAACATTTAAATTTCCTTCTTTAACCGCTTGCAGGTTTACACGGGTATTCACGGTTTCGCCCACATCATTTCTCAGCAGCGAATCTGTTTTCCATACGTTTATTTGTTTTAAACGTTCGGTAGGGCCACTTACGGTTACGTATGCAGGTTTAATGATCAAATTGCCAGATATGGCGAACTGCTTGCGATATTTGATGCCCAGCATCAGCTGTACCGGCACCTTTTTTACCAAACGGTTCGAAAAATCAAAATACAGTGTATCCGGGTCGATAGATATGATTTGCTGCGTAATATCCTTGTTAAGATTGATCTGTTTGAGCTGAGAATTAAGCACCACGTAATTACGGTTTTCCAGCGTCGAAAGATCAATGGTAATGGGCTTACTTTCTTTATTCATGCTCGAAAAAAGCATTTGCCAGCCGGTACCCTGTACGGTAGCGTTCACCGTATCGGGCTGCAGGGAGTGAAAAGCGCGTTTTTGTGGCGCGTTTTTATAAGTAAGTACTTCCTGAATAGTATAGGGTTGCGGAGTAGAGAGCGTAGTAAACAACCAGGCCAAAACAGCCAGCACCAGGCAGGTGAAAAATGCCGATAAGCGCCTGCGTTCTGTAGCCGATAATTTTACTATTGCCATATTTATTGAGCTTAAAGCAGAAAGCCAAAAGCTGAAAGCAAGAAACGAGATTAATCATTTATAGCTTTCAGCCTTTAGTCATTTTGCTAAGTTTTTTTAGCTTTAGGCCTTAAGCCTTTCGCTTTCAGCTTCCTTAATTAGCTCTTTACAGCTACCGGAGGTGTGTTTAGTGCTTTTGAGGCATCTAAAGAAACGGCTGATTTGTCAAAACGGATTTTGCCGTTCTCTACCTCCACTAAAAAAGTAGTCTCGTTCAAATCAATGATACGGCCATGTATACCGGCAGTGGTAACTACCTTATCGCCTTTTTTTAGTTCCTCAACATATTTCTTTTGATCTTTTTGCTTTTTAACCTGCGGACGGATCATGAAAAAGTAAAACACCACGATGATCAATACCATTGGTATCAACATCCCGAACTGACTTGAACCACCTGCTGGTGCCTGTAATAAAATAGTAGCTATCATTTTTTTAATTAATTGTTATTTTGTTAATACCTCGCCAATCAGGTGTACCATGGTTTGTGCCGGTACGGTATTGGCGGTAATGGTTATTTGTTTGTCCTGCAAACCTGTTTTACCGGCGCTGTTAAATACCACCTTAATTAAACCGCTTTCGCCTGGTTTAATTGGGGTTTTAGGCCACTCGGGAGTGGTGCAGCCGCAGCTGGCAACCGCGTCGGTGATGATCAATGGCGATTTGCCGTCATTCGTGAACTTAAAATCATAACCAACTTTATCGCCCTGTTTGATCTTGCCAAAATCATGGCTTTCTTTTTCAAACTTCATAACAGGGGCAGTAGCGGCGTTTGCCGTAGTAGCAGCTGTTTTGGTTGCAGAACTGTCGGCTGTGGTTGCTGCCGCGCTATTGGCGGGTGTCTGGTTACAGGCCGATAATAATACGCCTGCAGTTAATAAGCTTAAAAATAATCGTTTCATCGGTTAAAATATTATTCTATTAATCCTCGTCCTATTTTTTTGATTTTTTGCTCGGCTTTCAGGTCAATTAAAATCTTGTCTAAGATACCGTTTATAAATGAATTACTTTTAGGAGTGCTAAACTCTTTGGAGATCTCCAGGTACTCATTAATAGTTACTTTAACCGGGATGGAGGTGAAGTTAATAAACTCGGTAATAGCCATTTTCATGAGCAGGGTATCCATCATAGCAATACGCTCAGGCTCCCAGTTTTGGGTTTTGGCGGCTATAAGTTCCTGGTAAGGCTTATCAAACCTGATGCTTTGATCAAAAAGCGTTACCACAAAATCGCGATCCTCTATCCAGTTGCCGGTAATTTCGGCCAGGTGGTTCTGCTTGGCATCTTCTGATGCAAAGTTTTTGAATGTTTTAGCGATCAAAGCCTGCAATACATCACGGTCAACCGGCCAAAAAATAAATTTATCTTCAAAAACCTGTTCGGCTAATGACGATTTCAGGATCACTTTTTTGAAAATGAATTTGATGATGTCTTTATCTGTATGGATAGTGTCGTCGGTTTTAGCCAGGTATTCGGCGTATTCCGGAGAATTTTTAAGCGTGATGAACAGCGTTTTGGCCAGCTCGGGCTCAAAGTGCCATTCTACTTTGTATTTTTTTAAAGCGATGAGGTAATCGCGGTTATCATTAAGGGTAACGATAAACCTGTTGCTCAATATTTTACGATTAGCATTCAGGTCTTCAGCGGTTGGCAAATGTTTATTGGCGCGTTCTTCGGCATCATTAGCCGCGTAATTAGCCACTTCTGAAATTAAGGATAGCATCCAGATATACATTTCAAATACCTGGTCAATGCCATGCAGCATGTTTTTTTCGTGTAGCCTTACGTCTTTAGTATCTGACTGATGATACGCGTAGAGTGCCTGTAATACCTTTACCCGGAGGTGCCTTCTGTTTAACATGTGTAAGAACGATTTGATCCGTCAGCTGGCGGATGGTTAAGTATGATTTTAATAAGACGATTTTACTTTTTTAATATCCGCTATCCGTTTTTCTGCTATTTTATTGGCAGCATTTACGGTAGAAATGTTTTCTGATTTAGAAAGTTTTAAAATATTACGTGTTACCTCGTAAATGTTCTCGGTAAGCTGCATGGTGCGTTTTTTGCTAAAACTCATCAGCTCCGAATAGCAATTGATAATACCTCCCGCGTTAATCACATAATCGGGCGCAAACAATATTCCTTTTTCCAAAAGCATGGCGCCATGTTCGGCTTCATCAAGCAGCTGGTTATTGGCCGAGCCTGCTATAATGCTGCATTTGAGCTTATTGATGGTTTGTGTATTGATAGTACCACCCAAAGCGCATGGCGCGTAAATATCGGCATCGATATCAAATATACTATTATTTGATACAGCTTGGGCACCGTATCTTTTGGCTATTTGGCCAATGCGCTCTTCCTGGATATCGCTCACATAAACTTTTACATTTTCATCCCGAAGCAAACGTACCAGGTGTTCACCAACATGGCCAACGCCCTGCACAATAACCGATTTGCCGGTAAGGCTATCGCTGCCGAATTGTTCTTTTACACAAGCTTTGATGCCCTGAAAAACACCTTGCGCAGCCACAGGCGATGGATCGCCGCTGCCACCCAGGCTTTCAGGTATACCGGTAACGTGTTCGGTTTCCATGCGGATGTATTCCATATCGCGCGGGCTGGTGCCTACATCTTCGGAAGTGATAAATTCGCCATTCAGGTTTTTGATGAAACGGCCAAACTTGCGCATGAGTGCTTCTGATTTGTCCTTGCGCGAATCGCCTATAATTACCGAGTAACCGCCGCCCATGTTCAAACCGGCGATGGCACATTTATAGGTCATGCTTTTTGAAAGGCGCAGTACATCGTTTAACGCATCAGCCTCGGTTCTGTAGCTCCACATACGGGTACTGCCAAATGCAGGGCCCAGCGTAGTATCATGAATAGCTATAATGGCTTTTAAACCCGTGTCCGGATCGCTGCAGAATACAACTTTTTTGTGGCCAAAGGCGTCGAGCTGATTGAATATGGATTCCGGTTGTTGTTGAACGGGCATTAGTTATACGATAGTAAATGTTTTAAGGCGTGGACAAAAGTAGAGGTTTTTTTTATTCTGACAAAGTTTATTAGCGGGGAAGTGGGCAAAGTAATAAGCCCGGCAGGTTTTGGGCTGCGATTTTATCACTTTAAGACTTTTAACTGACTTTCTGGTTAATCCACTCTGCCAACTTTTTAATACTTTTGATTAAAGGATATCTGGCAACGATACCCTTCGGATTTTCCGGCTTCCCGGCTATCCGGACAACATAAATATGAAAGACCTTGCTTACCTTAATAAATTCTTTTACAAATATCGCTGGCGGCTGATACCCGGTGTGCTGTTTGTGATCATCTCTAACATTTTCGCGGTGCTGCCGGCGCAGGTGATCAGGGTGGCGTTTGACCTGGTGACCGAAAACATTGGAGCCTACCAGCTTTTTGCCGGTTTTAACAGGCAAAACATGATCTATGATATTTTTGGCAGCAGCCTGATGCTTTTTGGCGTGCTGGTATTGGTGCTGGCGCTTTTACGCGGTTTGTTTCTGTTTTTTATGCGGCAAACCATTATCCTGATGTCGCGGCATATCGAGTATGATCTGAAGAACGAGATCTATCATCATTACCAAAAACTTTCCCTGGCTTTTTACCGCCGTCACAATACCGGCGATCTGATGAACCGCGTTACCGAAGATGTGAGCCGGGTGCGTATGTACCTGGGGCCAGGCATTATGTACACCGTTAATACGGTGGTACTGTTTGTATTGGTGATATATGCCATGCTTACCGTGAATGTAAGGCTGGCCATTCTTTCCGTATTACCTTTACCCATACTGGCGGGCGTTATATATTATGTAAATAATGTGATCAATCAGCGCAGCGAGCAGATCCAGGAGCGGCTATCGGCCTTGTCGAGTTTTGTGCAGGAGAATTTTTCGGGTATCCGGGTTATCAAATCGTACGTGCGGGAGGGCTTTGTACGCAAGAATTTTGCCGCCGAGAGCGAAAACTACAAGACACACTCTATGGACCTGGTTAAGGTACAGGCTATGTTTTATCCAGCTATGCTGTTGCTGGTAGGTTTAAGTACCGTGATCACTATTTATGTTGGCGGGGTTGAGGTGATGAAAGGAAATATTACTTCTGGCAACATAGCGGAGTTTATTGTATACCTGAACATGCTTTCTATGCCGGTAATATCACTGGGCTGGGTAACATCATTAATTCAACGTGCTGCGGCCTCACAAAAGCGTATCAATGAATTTTTGCATGAAAAGCCTGAGATCATATCGCCTGATATGCCGGCGCATACCGTTGAAGGGGCCATCGCGTTTAACCATGTGTCATTTACTTATCCCGATACGGGCATAGAAGCTTTAAAAGATGTGTCGTTTACGGTGGAGCCAGGGCAAATGGTGGCTATTATCGGTCGTACAGGGTCCGGGAAATCAACTATCGCCAATTTGGTAATGCGTATGTATGATACTACGACCGGAGAAATTACTATCGATGGTAACCCGGTAAAACAACTGAACCTGGAAAGTTATCGTTCGCAGGTTGGCTTTGTGCCGCAGGAGGTTTTCCTGTTTTCGGATACCATTGCCAATAACATCGCGTTTAGCGCCGATGTGCTTAATCTGCCATTGGTAGAACAGGCCGCTAAAGATGCCGCGGTATATGATAATATCGTAGAACTGGAGCAGGGCTTTGAAACCCTGATAGGGGAGCGCGGTGTAACTTTATCAGGCGGGCAAAAGCAGCGTGTATCCATAGCCCGTGCAATTTTTAAGCACCCGCAGATATTGATCTTTGACGATTGCCTCTCGGCAGTAGATACCCGTACCGAGGAGGAGATATTAAACAATTTGGGTAGGGTAATGCAAAACAAAACCAGTATTATTATAGCTCACCGCATATCAACCATTAAAAATGCCGACAAAATTCTGGTAATGGATAATGGCCGGATTATTGAACACGGCAACCACGATCACCTGATGCAATTGAAAGGCACCTACTTTGAGTTGTACGAAAAACAATTGCTGGAAGAAGAACAAGACGCCTGATTTTTTTGCGTAAACACAATAAAATGACGAAAATGTTTCAAAAAGTTCAATAAAATTGAATAAAATACTTGCACTTTCAAATTTTGATTTATATTTATGCCAACCAAAACTAATTACAGGTATATTCATTATGGGAGATTTTGACAATAGAGAGCGAGAAGAGGTTTTTTCAAAGAAGGTGAGAGCCGGGAAGAGGACTTATTTTTTTGATGTGAAAGCAACCCGTTCAAACGATTATTATGTTACAATAACTGAAAGCAAAAAACGTTTGGAGGATGGTGTTTTTATTAAGCACAAAATATTTTTATACAAAGAAGACTTCGAAAAATTTGCCGAGGGTTTAAAAGAAACCGTTGAGTATATCAAAGCGAATCAGGAAGTAGTTGAAAAACGCTACGAATACAGCGAAGGCTCTGAAGTGGCCAAAACTGCCGGCGCCGATGATGACTTCTCATTCGAGATATAAAAGAGAACAAAACTAAATTAATACCATAAAGAAAAACCTGCTTTTACCAAAAGCAGGTTTTCTTGTTTTATCCTATTAGGAACACGAAATAAAAACAGCGATGGGTTTTGCCCATCGCTGTTTTATCAAATACCAGCTTTAATTACAAAGCCAATACTTCTTTTACTCTTTCGGCAGCTTCTTTTAACAGGATAGCTGAGTATACTTTCAAACCCGAATTATCGATCAGTGCTTTGGCTTCGGCAGCGTTGGTGCCTTGCAAACGAACGATGATAGGTACAGGGATGTTGCCAATTTCTTTATAAGCGTCAATAACACCTTGTGCCACACGGTCGCAACGTACTATACCACCAAAAATATTGATCAGGATAGCTTTCACGTTCGGGTCGCTCAGGATGATGTTAAAACCAGCTTTAACAGTTTGCGCGTTAGCGGTACCGCCTACGTCCAAAAAGTTAGCAGGCTCGCCACCGGCCAGTTTAATGATGTCCATGGTAGCCATGGCTAAACCGGCACCGTTAACCATACAACCCACGTTACCATCGAGTTTTACATAGTTAAGGTTTGATTTACCGGCTTCTACTTCGGTTGGGTCTTCCTCGTCGGTATCGCGCATAGCAGCGTAATCCGGGTGACGGTATAATGCGTTATCATCCAGGTTCACCTTAGCATCAACCGCTAAAATTTTATTGTCGGATGTTTTTAATACCGGGTTAATTTCAAATTGTGAAGAATCGGTAGCATCATAAGCTTTGTATAAAGCGGTGATGAATTTTACCATATCCTTAAAAGCATCGCCGCTTACACCCAGGTTAAACGCGATTTTGCGCGCCTGGAATGGCTGCAGACCAACTTTAGGATCAATTTCTTCTTTAAATATTAATTCGGGGGTTGAGTGCGCAACTTCTTCAATGTCCATACCACCTTCGGTGCTGTACATGATAATGTTACGACCTTTAGCGCGATCAAGCAATACGCTCATGTAAAACTCTTTTGTTTCACTTTCGCCCGGGTAGTAAACATCCTGTGCTACTAAAACCTTTTTTACTTTTTTACCTTCTGGTCCGGTTTGCGGAGTAACCAGTTGCATACCTATAATATTACCGGCGATCTCTTTAACCTGATCGTGGTTTTTGGCCACTTTTACGCCGCCGCCTTTTCCACGGCCACCGGCATGTATTTGTGCTTTTATAACTACCCAGTCAGACCCAAAGTCTTCCTTCATTTTTTGCGCAGCCGCAACAGCCTCTTCAGGATTGTCGGCAACAATGCCTTCCTGAACTCTAACGCCAAAGCTCTTTAATATAGCTTTACCCTGATATTCGTGAATATTCATGTTTTTTGAAGAATTTGCGGTAAAGCTACAATTTTGTTTGAAAGGTTAATACCCTAAATGGAGTTTATTTACCCTTAATACTTTTATTAACATTGTCTTTACAATAGGGGGAAGTATCAAGTAGTTAGTATCAAGTATCCCGACCGTTTTTCTATATATCAGTTGTTAGATTTGAATTCCTTTGTAAAAAATCTTGATACTTGATACTAACTACTTGATACTAATTCTACATTTGTAAAATGCTTAAAGCTACATCTATCCACAAATCATACGGGCAGCTGCAAATATTAAAAGGGGTTGACCTGGAGGTACAGCAGGGCGAAATTGTAACCATTGTTGGCGCATCCGGTGCGGGTAAAAGTTCATTGCTTAATATTTTAGGTACGCTGGACAGGCCCGATTCTGGTCAGCTGTTTATCAATAATATTGAACTAAGCAAGCTGAGCAATCGGCAGCTGAGTGATTTTCGGAACCGTAAAATCGGCTTTATATTCCAGTTTCATCATTTACTGGCCGAGTTTACGGCTGTAGAAAATGTGTGTATCCCCGCGTTTATAGCCGGCTTTTCGCGCCCCGACGCTGAAAAAAGAGCCACGGAGCTGTTGGAACGCCTAAGTTTGGCTGATAGGGTGAACCACAAACCCAATGAACTATCAGGTGGCGAACAGCAAAGGGTAGCCGTAGCACGTGCGCTCATCAATAACCCGGCCTTGATATTTGCCGATGAGCCATCGGGCAACCTCGACTCAGTGAACGCGCTTGAATTGCATGAATTGTTCATCAAACTACGGAAAGATTTTAATCAAACCTTTGTGATCGTTACGCATAACGAGGATCTGGCTAACCTGTCCGACCGTACAATTTTAATGAAAGATGGTTTAATTGCCGAACAACCCTTAGCTTAAACGTGAGTATACTGATAACCGCGGCCAACTCCGCACCCGCTTATAAATTAAAAAACCTGCTGAACGGCGATAATGTGATCATGGGTGATCATATGGACCTGCCCGATTTTATGCTGAAACCGGGTAAGTTTATTCGCCTACCCGATCCAAAATCAGTAAGTTATACGCATGAAATGCTTACCTTATGCCTGGATATGGGGGTTGAAGCGGTTTATCTGTTTCGCCAGGCAGAAATTGACCTGTTAATAAAGGCCGAGACATTATTTAATGAGTACAATATAAAGATCGTGGTGGAGAAGTAATGCGCGAATGTGCAGATATGCGGATGTGCAAGATTATCCGCATCCTGACCAATGAACTAATGAACCAATGAACTATAAGGACATCGACGGGCGCAAGAGCGCTTTTATTTTTGAACTGGATAATGTACTTTATCCTGAAAAAGATTATTTATATCAGGTTTATTACCTGTTTGCCAATTTACTGGAATACACCGAATTAGTTGACGCGAAGCAGACAACCGATATCATGGTTAATACGTATACATCCATAGGGAAAGACTCGGTTTTTAATAAAGTGGCCGAAGCTTTCCCGATTGTTGAAAAGTACAGGGACAAATTTGAAAATCTGCTGGTTACGGCCAAGCTGCCTTTGAAGCTGTTGTTGTATCAGAATATATTGACGCTGATGCAGGAAATCGTTGTTGATCGTAAAAAACTGTTTATCGTAACCAACGGACACATTTCGCAGCAGATAAATAAAATTAAACAAACAGAATGGCATGGGTTGGAAAAGTACCTGGCCTGCTATTTTGCCGAAGAAACTGCCTTAAAACCCGAACCAGACGTTTTTCACCTGCTTATGCAAGACCATAATTTACAAAGAAGGGATATTGTGATGATCGAAAACTCTGAAGTTGACCGGATGTGTGCCGAAGTAGTAGGAATAGATTCTATCAATATCGATAAATTTTTATAAAACCAATGTAACATAGTTGGTTATATGGCGTTAAGCATTTAAATAAACTGATCCTATATGAAAAAATTATTTTACCCAATACTTTTTTCCTGCATAATGGTTGTTTCGGCTTGTAAAAAAAGCAGTCCCGATAACAATAAACCTACCGATAATACCAAGTTTCAACTTACCCAGGACTCCATTTATATGATAGCCCAGGAAGATTATTACTGGAATAGTTCTTTGCCCTCCTATAATGATTTTAATCCAAGGAAATATACCAAGCAGAGCACGGATCTGCTTAATTTTGGCGACGAAATTGATCATTATACCCAGTTATCGGCAAACGCTGCGGATCATAACCTGCCTTATGAATACGATCCTTTCAATCCAGGCAGCTCCAAATATTCATTTATTGATGATGGTACTATTAACGGCGAGTTAAATGCTGTAAAAGGTGATTTTGGTTTCAATTACTTTTATACATACGCTAATGTGATCAGGGTAAGCCTGGTTTATCCGGGTTCGCCGGCGGCTGTGGCTGGATTGCAACGTAGCGATCAGATAACTGGCATTAACGGCCAAACAGGTAATAGTATCTACATTACTAATCTTAAAGACCCGGCAAATGATGCGGGCTACAAATTTGTAAGTAACGCGGTTAATAATGGCAGCACCATAACGCTTCAGATCCGTAAGGCAAACGGTACCGAGAAAACGGTTACTATAAATGCCAAAAGTTATACGGTTAACCCAATTGTTTATACCAATACCTATGCGCTTAGTGGTGGTAAAACAGCCGGCTATATGGTGTTTAACAGTTTTGTAACTTTGGAAAAAAATCCAGATGTACAGGCCAGGCTTGATTCTGTTTTTAATGCTTTTAAGAATAAAAATGTGACCGACCTAATCATCGACCTACGCTATAACGGTGGGGGTGATGTAGATATGAGCGTTTACCTCACCAACCTTATAGCACCGGCAAGCGTAACCGGCAGCGTAATGAATACTACTTATTGGACAGCCAATATGCAGAATGATAAATATCCCATTATCCAAAAAAAATTAGGCCCGTTTTCTACCGGATATTTTAAGCCGACCAATGCGGCACAGATAGAAAAATTTGATAAAAAAGGACCTTTAAGCGTAAATCGCGTTTTCTTTTTAGTAACGGGTAATACGGCATCGGCCAGTGAGCTTACCATCAATAATCTGAGGCCTAAAATGAATGTTCAGTTAGTAGGTGATACCACTTTTGGTAAACCAGTAGGCTTTCTGTCAGATCTTAAGGTTAACGGGTATTATTTTTATACGCCAGAGTTTGAAACAAAAAATTCAAATGGCGAAGGCGGTTATTATACCGGTATACCGCCTGTGGGCAGCTTATCAGGCGGTGGAACCTTCCAGGGTAAAAGGATCTTAGAAAATATTCAGAATGATTTTGGTGATACCAATGAAACTTTATTGGCCAACGCCCTGGGTTATATTGAAAATGGAATTTATCCGTCAAGTACCACATTAAAGGTTCAAAGCCTGGCTACCAATGCCATAACGATGAGCGATTATCAGCGGAGATTACTTTCGGTAAACAAACAGTCGTCCCGTAAGAGCTCGATGTTCCTGACGTTAAAAGGAAGGAAATAAAAGAGCTGTGGTATACAGAGAAGGAGCAACCAATAAATCGGTTGCTCCTTCTTATGCTTAAACATTTTTAAATTTTCGAGGCAATAAATTGCGTTACTTCCGCCAGCCTGTTGCTAAATCCCCATTCATTGTCATACCATGAGGCGATGGAGAGCAGATCTCCCTGTTTGATTGTCAATGGAAGGTCCATTATGGCAGAGTGGGTGTCTCCAACTATCCTTGCTGATGACCATTCATCTTCGAGCACATCCAGCACTCCGTGCAGTTCTCCTTCGGCTGATGCTTTGCGAAACGCATCATTTACCTCTTCCACGGTACAGGGCTTCGTTGTGATCAGATTCAATTCGGCAATACTCCCCGTCCTTGTCGGAACGCGGTAGGCTTTGCCGGTCACCTTGAGATCATTCCAAATGAATTGGAGGGCTTTCGCCGCCCCTGAAGAAGAGGGTATAATGTTTTCAGCAGCTGCCCAGGAGTCGCGACGATCCTTCATGGGCTGATCGGTTAACGATTGAGAGTTTGTATAAGAGTGAACAGTTGAGAACAAGCCATATTCAATACCGAATGCCTCGCGTATAACCTTGATTGGCGCAGCCAGTGCATTGGTGGTGCAACTCCCCATGCTAACGATATGATGTTTTTCTGCATCGAAATGATCCAGGTTGATGCCTTTCAAAAGAACAGCATCGCAGTCGGCCAGCGATTTGCTGGGTGCGCTAACCAGGACATATTTTGCGCCTTTATCCAAATGAGCCTGTGCGCCTTCCCTTTTGGTTGCGCGACCTGAGCAATCCACCACCAAGTCGACGTTTAAAGATTCCCAGTCAGGTACACCCGCCGCGGAATCCACATAAGCTATTTCGTGGTCATTCAATACAAAACCGTTATTATTAGAAGCTGCCTTGCCTTTCCAGTGTCCATAATTGGTATCGACGCTGAATAAGGCGGTAAGTGTTTTCAGATCTTTCACATCGGCAACCGCAGACGGAACAAAAAGATTCCGGTCGAGTCCAATCCGTAACAATTGGCGGCCAATACGTCCAAAGCCATAAATTGCAATTTTTTTCATAAACAGAAATTTAAGTTATCGTTCTATAAAGTTAAAGCCGAGGTATCTGGAAATGTTTCCATCATTTCAGGATAATTACTAAGAAATGTTAAATCGATGACAGATTTGTTCGGTATCAATAGCCTATTAAAGACAATAGTCTTGGTTGGAGTATGGGAATTTCAGATGTTGTGCGGTAAAAGCTCCTTGTAGTCTGAAGACTACAGACATATTCGTTCGAAGTCAGAGACTTCGAACAGCGCACACCTTCTAAAAGTAAGTTAAAAATCAATCGGCCAATTCCCGGAGGTCAACGGGAACCACGCGCGAGATACCTTGTTCAACCATCGTCACCCCGTAAATTACATCGGTGCTGGCTATGGTTCTTTTGTTATGGGATACGATGATGAACTGCGAATCTTTGGAGAAAGTACGGATAATGTTATTGAACTTGTCAATATTGGTATCATCCAACGGCGCGTCAACCTCATCAAAAATACAGAAAGGGGCTGGCTTCAACAGGTAAAGCGAAAACAGGATAGCCGTTGCGGTGAGTGTTTTTTCGCCACCAGATAGCTGGTTGATAGACAGCGGGCGTTTACCTTTTGGCTTGGCAATAATATCGATGTCAGATTCCAGCGGATGATCTGGGTCGGTAAGCACCAGATCGCAGGAATCCTCCTCATTAAACAGCGAACGGAATACCTTAATGAAATTTTCGCGCACCATAATAAAGGCCGTCATGAACTTTTCTTTGGCGGTATCATCAATCTCCTGTATGGTGGCCAGTAAAGATGCCTTAGCTTCGCTCAGATCCTTTTTTTGCGCCTGGATGAAGGTATAACGCTCATTCATTTCGTTATAAGCCTCCACCGCCATAGGGTTGATGGCGCCGAAATCATCCAGCTGGCGTTTAAGTTTTTCGGCCCGTTCGCGCAGGTCCTGTTCATTTTCGTCTGCCGGGGTTTCGGTTTCGGGAAGGTCCTCAATATCGATGTTAAACTCTACCGAAAGTCGCTCTTTCAGGGCGTTCAGTTCCAATTTCAGGTTGTTGCGCTCTTCCCGCAGCTCGTTCTCAATAACCTCGCTGTTATCTTTTTTACGACGCAGGGCAGTTATTTCATTCTCGTTCTCGGTAATAACGCCGCGCCATTGGTAATATTCCTGTTCGGCTTGTTGGGTGGCTTTTTCCAGGGCTTCTTTTTGCTCATACATTTCCAGCAGGCCTTCATCGGAATTGTCGGCCTGTTTCAGGTTTTCCTGTATGGCTATTTTTACGTTTTCAAATTCGGCGCTGTTCTGCCTGATGCGTGCTTCCAGGCTTTCCTGCTGGGTATCGCGATAATCCAGATCTTTTACTAAACCGGATACCTTATTTTGCTGCTGATGAAACCGGATGTTCTCCTGGTTGTAAGCATTTGATTGCACCGATACATATTCATTCAGCTCATTAAAAGCGGCTTGTTTTTCAACCAGCAGGTCGTTCTGGATCTGTTTTTGTGTTTTAAGTTCGGCCAGCAGGGGGTGTAGGTTCTGCATCTCCTCGGTAATAGTGGCTATTTTACGGGCGATATCCTCCTTGCGGTTCAGACTGTTTTCAATAAAGGTCTGGTATTGCTCCTGCCGGGTTTTAACCGTAATAAGCTCCGTATTTAAGCGGTTGATGATCAATTGCTGCTCATTCAACTCCGCTGTTTTGGTGGATGCCTTGAGGGCCGCCAGTTTGCTCTGCAGATCATCAACGCGGGTTTTTAAGCCATTCACCTGGTTCTCGATCCCTTTGATCTCCTTGGCCAGGTTCTCGAGATTTTTAGCCCGGCCAATCCTTTTACCCTCAAACAAACCTACCGAGCCACCGGCCATGGTATATTTTGATTTGTTGAACTTGCCGCTTTTGCCGATCAATACCACGCCCTCGGGGAGCTGTGCATTGTTGATCTGTTGGTCCTTATCGTCATCAACCAGGTACACATTTTTTAATAAATGGTTACACAGGTTGGTATACCGTTTATCTACCTCAATTACCTTGAGTGCCGATACTGCGCCGGCATTTTCAAACGCTGGCTCGGTTGGTGTGGTTTCGCTGTAATTTTCGAGGATAAAAAAATGTGCCCTTCCCCTTGACGCGGTGCTGAGTAAATTGATGGCCTTTATAGCCTCGTCATAACTTTCAACCACATAATGGTTCATCAGTGGTTCCAGATAGTTTTCGATGGCTACACGGAACTCCTCGCGGCAAAACAGTACATCGCTGAACAGCGGCGCATTTTTGGCCCAATCGGTATTTTTTTTCAAAAAGCGGATCGACTCCGGGAAACCTTCCAGGTTGTCGACCATACTTTTGGTAAGGTTATATTCGTTTTGTTTGGCGTCGAGTTTGCGGCTTTCCTTAATAATGGTATCCTTTATCTCAGTAAGTTCGGTTTCCGTTACCGTGATCTGCTCCTTTAACTTATTTTCAGCCTCCAGCGATGCCTGGTATTCATCATCAAGCGTTTCCTTGCGGGCTTGCAGCTCGGCAACAACCTGGTTAAAATGCGAAAGTTCCACCTCTTTGTTGGTGGTATCCTCCATATTGCGCTGGCTTTCCTGCTCCAGGGCCTGCTGCTGGATCTGTAAAATATCAATATCCTTTTCGGCTTTATACGCCTGGTTTTGTAACCGGGTATTGATATTAGTGAGCTCATTAAGCTCGTTACGGGCCTCGGTTTGCTGCTGCCGCAGTTCGTCAACCGCCTCTTTGAGGTCGGTTACCTTGCTTTGGATGGCCTGCAGGTTCTCGTCCTCGATAGCCTTCTCTTCGCTCAGGCGCTTGATGTTGTATAGTACGTGGTTCAGCTGGTTCTTATCGCGTTCCAGTTCTTCACTTAAACGAGCTTCTTTATCTTGCTGAAATTTAAGCTGCTCGTTCTTGATCTTTTTCTCGCTCTCATAAGCGCGGATCTTGGACACAAACTCATTGGTGGTTTTTTGCTGAACCGACAGGTTTTTTTCTTTAGTGATGCTATCCAGCTTTTGCTGCTGCAGGGCGGCCTCTAAAGTATCTATTTGGGCAACGATACCGCCTTTTTCGGCTTTCTGCTGTTGCTCCTGGTCTTCAATTTTCTTTAACGATTCGCTGAACGATACAATGCGGAACGAGGCCAGCATAATGCTGAGCGTTTTATACTGCTCCTTGATGCGGTAATAGCGCTCGGTTTTTTTTGCCTGGTTCTCCAGCGATTTCAGGTTCTTTTCGATCTCGAACAGCAGGTCTTCCACGCGTTCCAGGTCGGCCTCGGTGTCTTTAAGCTTACTAAAAGTTTGCTTTTTGCGGAGCTTGTATTTGGATATGCCAGACGCCTCTTCGAACAGATTACGGCGCGAGCCTTCCTTATTGGTAATGATCTCGTCGATCATCCTTAACTCGATGATAGAGTAGGAGTCGGACCCGATACCCGTATCCAGGAACAGATCGGTAATATCTTTCAAGCGGCACTGTACATCATTCAGGCGGTACTCGCTTTCGCCGGTGCGGTAAAGCTTGCGGGTTAGGGTAACCTGCGAGTAATCGGTAGGCAGTACGTTCTTGGTATTATCAAAGGTGAGGGAAACCTCGGCCAGGTTGGCCGACTTCCGACTCTTGGTTCCGTTAAAAATAACGTTGTCCATCTTCTCGGAACGGAGCATCCGGGTGCTTTGTTCGCCCAAAACCCAGCGTATGGAGTCGACTACATTTGATTTTCCACAGCCATTTGGTCCCACAATAGCAGTTACACCCTCATTAAAATTAATGGTGATCTTATCTCCAAAACTTTTAAAGCCCTTGATTTCTAAGCGGGTAAGCTGCATTTATATTATTGTGTCCGTATAAAAGATCGAACCTTCAAAGTAATCATAAAAAAATGATTTTATTAAACTTTTTTTGAGGATGTAGTTTAGCGGAGTACGAAGCAATTTCGTTGTAGTATAGGGCGGTTCTACATGGCGCATACCCGCTCTTGGCCGCGGGAGGGCCAGTTACTTTTGTCGCCACAAAAGTAACCAAAAAGGCTGTCACCAGAAATGCTTCTTTGCGCTCATGGCCTTTGCCCTGCAAATCAGTCAAAACCACGAACTGCAATTATTTTGCCCTACTTCGTTCGCGCGTTTTCCTACGCTTCAGCAAAAACTTGCTATGTCCCCGCAACCGCACATGCCACCATCGTTCTGCCCGCTTTCGCCCGAAGCTGTTCTGCTGACGGGGAAGGAAAAAACTAAAACTTTTCAGCGTTACTAAGTTTTCCTAATGAACTAATGAACTAATGAACTAATGAATAATCCTGATCTCGCCTTTTAAGTAAGTTACGGCTTTGCCGCTCATTTGTACACGGTCGCCTTTAAGTTCGCACCAGAGTTCGCCGCGGCGGGCCGAGATCTGGTAGGCGTGCAGGTTGTTCTTGCCCAATATTTTTGCCCAGTAAGGTATCAGGTTGCAATGTGCCGATCCTGTTACCGGATCTTCTGGTATACCTGCGCCGGGTGCGAAGAACCGGGATACAAAATCGGCATTGTCACCGCGAGCGGTTACAATAACGCCAACGGTATCCATTTTTGATAAGGCAAAAAAATCAGGGGTAATATCTTTGATATCCTGCTCGCTTTCATAAACCAGGAAATAATCCCTCGACCTTAGAAAGGCTACTGGTTGCTTATCGCCCAGGGCTTCGGCCAATCCCATGGGTTGTTCAATGGGTATAGGCGGCCTGGAGGGGAAATCCATGGTGTATTTATCGCCGTCTTTTTTTACGGTTAATGTGCCCGCTTTTACGGTTTCAAATTGCAGGGTATCGCCCGCAAAGCCCAGTTCGGTAAACAGTATATGTGCCGATGCCAGGGTGGCATGACCGCAAAGATCAATTTCATATTCGGGGGTAAACCAGCGCAGTTTGTAACCGGTAGCGGTTTTTACGAAAAAAGCGGTTTCGGCCAGGTTATTTTCGATGGCTATTTTTTGCATCACATCATCGGGCAGCCACTCGGTAAGCGGACAAATAGCCGCGGGATTGCCGCCAAATAATTTATCGGTAAACGCGTCGGCCTGGTATATGGGAATGGTCATAATTGATATTCTAATGAAGCTAAATTACTTTTTTATTATGTGAATATTAAATCATGGGAATGTAAATCAAATTGTCGCGCGGTGCCGACTCACCCTGTCATCGCTTCGCTCGACATCCCTCTCTTCACCTTCGGTGTAAAGAGGGACTTGAAAAAGAATTTCCCAGCCCTCTTTGCCGCAAAGCGGGAGAGAGGGTCGCCCAGCGAAGCGTAGGCGGGGTGAGTCGACACCGTGCAGCAATTGAATTATTCTAAGAACGCTAATCTAAATGACTCACGTAACCCCAGGTGATCAGATCATCTTTGCTTTTAACGTGTTTGGTGCTGCCATCTCTGATGAGGATGATCCGGTCACTTACATCAATAATGTTGCGGTATTGGTGGTCGGTAATAATAAAACCTTTGTGTTGGGCGCATCTTTTGATGATGGGTTTGAACTGTTCGGCCTGTATGGGCGAGATGTGTGTGAAAGGTTCATCCAGTAAAATAAAATCGGCTTTGTTGTAAATTATCATCAGGGTTTCCAGTTGCCGCAGTTCACCACCAGATAATTGCCCGACGGTTTTGTTGAAATGATCCTTGTATATATCCAAACTGCTAAACTCATCCCAGAAAAAGGGATCGATAAAATTTTTGGCCAGTTTTTCTATCGAAATGCCGTGCGGCAGGTAATTATGCTGTGGTAGATAAGCTATCCGGGTATGGCGATAGCCTTTAGCTATGTACTGATCATTGATACTTACATACTTAAAGCCAGGTGTTAAAATTCCGAATATGATACGCAACAGGGATGATTTTCCGCAACCATTACGGCCCAACAGACCAATGATCTCACCCTGCTTACAGTCGAGGTAAACATCTTGCAGGATCATCCTGCCATTAAATTCCAGCTGAACGCTGTCAACCTTTAAGGTGAAGGGCTGCATATAATATGATTTTGAATAAGATGATCAATAATACACAGACAGAAAGATCAATGACAAAAGCACTGATGAACATACGCTTCATACCATAACCGGCATTGCGGAAATAAAAGTAGTTCTCTTTAGCCGAAAAATAATGAAGGGCTAATGCACACATGAACCCTATAATTTTGGCAGGTATTAATAAAAGTACAGTTGCTCCGGGGTTAATAGTTCCTGCATTGAAAATTAAAAGAAACAGCGCCAGTACGGTGAACGCTATATTATACAGCAGAAGCAACCGGTAAAACTGGAAGGTAATGATGCTTAAACGTTTCAATGCGATAATAGATAGGTAACAGCTAATCAAACAGATTAATCTGCCGATTATTGTTGCCGCCGTCATCAACGCGTATTTTATTTACCAGCAGGTGTGCCTGGCGTGTAGGTTCGGGGATGCGATAACCTCGGATGCAGTTTTTGATGATATCCACACTTTGCTCTATGCTCACCCGGTAGCCGGGCGAAATATAGATGGGATTACAGTTGGCTTTGCTGCGCAGGGCAATGCCAATCACTTCGCCTTTATCATACATGGAACTTTGGTCAAATGGATGGTTACCGGGCTCGTCATAGCGCCCCGTAAGACGGCTTTTGGCACTGCCTATGGATGGTGTATTGGTAATAAGGCCGAAATGTGTGGCAATGCCGGTGCGGCGTTCGTGCGCTATGCCCTGTCCGTCCAAAACCATCAGATCGGGTTTTATTTCCAGTTTGTTCCAGGCTTCCAGCAGGGCGGGCACTTCGCGAAAGGCCAGCAGGCCCGATATATAAGGGAATTTGGTTTTACTGATGGCTGTTGCTGTGCCGATAACTTTCAACTCCGGATAATTGAACAGGACGATACCTGCGTAAACCACCTCTGAGTATTTGTTGAATGAAATATCGGCCCCGCCAATAGTTTTAATGGATTTATCCAGTGGCGTAAGATCGATCTGCCTGCGCAATTCATGCTGATAGGCGATGGCCTGTGCCGCTGTAAGGTTTTCATACTGGGAGGGTTGCATGGTTTAAGAACGCAGGTAGATGTTGGTTTGTTTGTATGAGGCCATGTATGTTCTCTACTGCTAATGAGTCTCCAGTCACTTAAAATTCCTACTGTCATTTCAATTGAACTTTTTAACCTGCTCATTAATTATAGCAGGCGTTAATGAGTGGAAATAAGAAATAAGTTGTGGAACATAGCTCTCAAAAGTAGGGTACTGCTTACGATTAAGTTCATAACCCCTGATCTGAGTTTCAAGCAGCGGAATTAACACGCATTTTTCACTGTAAATATGCAGCTTGCGTAAGCGTTCAGCTTCCTTCAAATCTTTCATAGATATCGCCGTGCGGATTTCGCCTAACCGTACGAGGTGTTCTATCACGCATACATACCAGTTATTAATATAATGAGGGGCGAGTATTTGTTTAAGCTCGGGGGTAAATAAGGCCGAGTCTTTTTGAAGCTGGGCTGAATACTTTTCAATGACAGGATTGACAAAAGAGTGGCCAATTTCATGTTTAGTTAAAAAATGAGTTACCGCGGGGTTATCAAAGCCGAAATGTTTATAAGATGCCAAGCCAGGTTCTGGTAGCAACATTTGGTCAGAACTCATGATCATAGCGGGAATAGTGCCTTCGGAAGAGAGGATGTTTGGGCCAAATCCGCGGTAATTGTCTTCACCTTTGGTAATTGGCATTGCAGGTGTTAAATAGATGCAATATTGCGGGAACCTTTTACCATACCATTTTTCCAAAGCCGGAAAAGAAGGAACATCTATGTCTTTCTCCACTTCTTTTAATGCACCTTGATAAAATGGAGCATTCTCTTTAAGGAACTCATTTACTTTGGCTAAATGATAAAAACTGTTTAAGCTATCGGTAAGTTCAGCAAATAAAACTGACGTTTCGGGATGATTTGGGTCTTTTGGAAGACCTTTAAACAAATGTCCTCTGGAGGGGAATTCTTTTTCATTTAGCAAATAGTTCATAATAGGGCCATTATCATGATAAGTGTCCTTTATTTGTTTAAGCAGATCTGCGATTCTTAATATAACCGGAGTATTTACGTAGCGATTAAAATGCAGAAAGCCATAATGAACAATTGGTTGATGTGCGTAATCGCCTCCTTTTTGATCAAACACATAATCGTTGATGTGTTCAACAGCAAGCTTTTCGGCAAAAAAATAGGTTTCGAGATTGGTATTGATGATGACAGAGACTTTTGGTGATAACTGGTCTTTATATTGAGCAAAAGAACATGGAGCATAAAAAAAGAAGATGAGTAAAAGGAGGTTTTTCAAGCCATGTATTTTGTATCGTGAAGCCATAAGAATCTGATTAAAGGTAAATAAGTTTGAGTATTATCGATGACGCATTTAAACCTATAATTGTTGCACTAATCATGTAACTATAATGATTATACGCGTTCACGCTTGATTGGTCAAAGGATAGTTATGGTAGGTAAATAACAAAAAAAGCCACCAGGATCACCGGTGGCTTTTCAATAGGATTGGGGTTTATAGATTAACCCAGGTATGATTTTAATATTTTGCTTCTGGAGGTATGACGTAAACGTTGTAATGCTTTGTCCTTAATTTGACGTACACGCTCACGGGTAAGATTAAATTTTTCACCGATCTCTTCTAATGAAAGCGGGTGGTTGGTTCCCAGGCCGAAGAATAACACAATGATCTCGCGTTCACGTTCTGTTAAGGTTGAGAGCGACCGTTTGATCTCTTCTGATAACGATTCGTTGATCAGTATAGAGTCGGTATTTGGTTCCTGGTTTTCGAGTACATCAAGCAGGGTGTTTTCTTCGCCCTGTACAAATGGCGCATCCATAGATACGTGACGACCTGAGTTGCTCAGCGTGTCAGAGATCTTATCGACTGTGGTTTCCAGAATATCGGCCAACTCTTCTGGTGAAGGTTCACGCTCATATTCCTGCTCCAGTTTGGAGAATGCCTTACTGATCTTGCTTAATGAGCCTACCTGGTTTAGTGGTAAACGCACAATACGTGATTGCTCGGCAATAGCCTGCAGGATCGACTGACGGATCCACCATACCGCGTAGGAGATGAATTTAAAACCTTTGGTTTCGTCAAAACGTTTAGCGGCCTTGATCAAACCAAGGTTGCCCTCGTTAATCAAATCGCCCAGCGTTAAACCCTGATTTTGATATTGTTTAGCAACAGACACCACAAAGCGTAAGTTAGTTTTGGTCAATCGTTCCAAAGCTGCCTGGTCGCCCTCGCGTATTTTTTGAGCTAATATTACTTCTTCTTCGGCAGTTATCAGATCAACTTTACCAATCTCGTGAAGATATTTGTCCAGCGATTGTGACTCGCGATTGGTAATGGATTGCGTTATTTTGAGTTGTCTCATTTATTTAATAAACCTTCGGTACTTTCTATTTAGTACAGAACGTGCAAAGTTATAAAATTGTTCTAAAAAAATATAATTGCAAATAGTATTTCGAAAAAAAGCACGTCATAAATTGCATTTATAAGCTGTTGATTATGAGATATTAACTATTTTAATGTTAACAAATTGTTCATTTTTGCATTATTAACTGTTCAATCCTGTAAGCGGTATGATTTTTGTGGCATTCCTGAAACACTTATTAAATATCACTTAATTTAAACGCCTCTTTTAGCCTTGGTCCCCTTTCTGTTTGCTGCAATGTACAGCATTCATTAACAGGATCGTGTTCAAAATACAAAATATAATTCTGTTCTACGGCTTCGTTCAAAAATAGTTTCTTTTCGCCTAAAGTTTTAAGCGGAAACATGTCATAAGCCATCACATAAGGGAGCGGCAGGTGCCCTACAGATGGCAGCAGGTCTGCCATATATAGTATCTTTTTGTCTTTATAATCAATCAATGGCAGCATCATGGCATCGGTATGGCCATAAACAAAACGTATATGAAAGTTTTCTGTGAATTGTACGCCGTCCGTACTATCCACAAATTGTAATTGGCCGCTTTGCTGTATGGGCAGTATATTTTCTTTCAGGAATGATGCTTTTTCGCGTTCATTGGGTTTTACTGCCCACTCCCAGTGTTGTGGGTTGCTCCAGTAAATAGCGTTTTTAAATGCCAGGGTCAGGTTATCACCATTGCGTATCACCGCGCCGCCAACATGGTCAAAATGTAAATGGGTTAAAAATACATCGGTAATATCGTCACGGTGAAAGCCAAGGGCCGCCAGCGAACTGTCCAATGTGGCAGTGCCATGCAGGTAATAATGGCTGAAGAACTTTTCATCCTGTTTGTTGCCGATGCCGGTGTCGATCAGTATCAGCCGTTTGCCATCCTCTACCAGCAGGCAGCGCATGGCCCAGGTACACAAATTATTATCATCGGCAGGGTTGGTTTTAGTCCAGATGGTTTTAGGCACTACGCCAAACATAGCGCCGCCATCTAATTTAAAAAAACCGGTATCTATTGTGTGGAGTTTCATGTTTTAGTTCATGGTTGATGGTTCATAGATCATGGTAGCTGGTAGGGGAGCCATATCATCGAAAGCTAAAATAACACAATCTTTTTAAGTTGGTGGCTGATAGTTCAGGTTTTATGATCAGATAAAAAGAAAATCGCCATAAATTAAATGTTATGCATTCATTTTATGACGATTAAGAATAATAACAGATCTGATTTTAGCTATGAACCATTAACCATGATCTATGAACTAAAAATTACAAGTGTATACACTCACCGTAGGCTTCGGCAGCAGCTTCCATTACGGCTTCGCTCATGGTTGGGTGCGGGTGTACCGATTTAATGATCTCGTGACCGGTAGCTTCCAGTTTGCGGGCGGTAACTACTTCGGCAATCATTTCGGTAACGTTATAGCCCAGCATGTGCGCGCCCAGAAACTCGCCGTATTTGGCATCAAATATCAGTTTTACAAAACCATCTTTGGCTCCGGCAGCGCTTGCCTTACCCGATGCCGAGAATGGGAATTTACCAACCTTAATTTCGTATCCGGCTTCTTTAGCCGCTTTTTCGGTATAACCTACAGAGGCTATTTCCGGTGAGCAATAAGTACAGCCCGGGATGTTGTTGTAATTTAATGGCTCAGGGCTATGACCTGCAATTTTCTCTACGCAAATGATGCCCTCGGCCGATGCTACGTGTGCCAGTGCCTGACCTTTTACGATATCGCCAATGGCATAAACACCTTCTACATTGGTACGGTAAAAATCATCAACCAATACCTTGCCTTTATCGGTTTTTACGCCGGTTTCTTCCAGGCCAATACCCTCAATGTTAGTGGAGATACCAACGGCTGATAATACAACCTCGGCCTCCAGTACTTCAATACCTGATGCAGTTTTAACGTTTACTTTGCAAAGCTCACCGCTGCTGTCAACAGATTCCACATTGGCGCTGGTCATAATGGTGATGCCTTGTTTTTTCAGGATACGATTCAATCCTTTTGAAACTTCTTCGTCCTCTAAGGGAACGATGTTGTCCAGGTATTCCACCACAGTAACTTTAGTGCCTATAGAGTTGTAGAAATAAGCAAATTCGATACCAATAGCGCCGGAACCTACAACCACTATTGATTTTGGCTGTTTGGGTAATGACATGGCCTCGCGGTAACCAATTACTTTTTTGCCGTCCTGTTTCAGGTTTGGCAACTCGCGCGAACGACCGCCTGTGGCCACAATAATATGTTTAGCGGTGATTTGTTTAGTTGAGCCATCAGTGGCTTTAACTTCAACAACACCTTTTGATTTTAATTTACCAAAACCAAGTACTACATCGATCTTGTTTTTCTTCATTAAAAACTGAACGCCTTTGCTCATGCCATCGGCAACACCACGGCTGCGTTTGATAACCGATTCAAAATTTACCTCGCCGTTGCCGTTTACGTTAATGCCGTAATCGGCAGCATGATTGATATACTCAAACACCTGCGCGCTTTTTAATAAGGCTTTAGTAGGGATACAGCCCCAATTAAGACATATACCGCCTAATGATTCTTTTTCAATGATGGCCGTTTTTAAACCGAGTTGGGAAGCGCGGATTGCTGCTACGTAACCACCCGGGCCTGATCCTATAACAATTAAATCGTAGTCCATATTTTTAATGATGTATAATTTAAATTTTCGCTTTGTACGGATTAAAGCTAAACCGTGTTGTTAGCACCGGCCTTAATTTTAATTGGCCCAAAGCTAAGTAAAAGGGCTGAAAAGCAAAAATGGAATAAGGCGCCCCGTAGGCATCGTGTTATTATTTACAATTAAATGCCATTTACCGGATTAAGTGTACGGATTATTATAAATATTATATAATATCTATCAATTTACTTGTAATTAATGTTATGTATGAATGAAAGTGTTGAAAAATATATAATAATTGTTAACATAAAATTAACATTGACAATCAGGCTATTACTTATCTTTGCGGCTAATCAACAGAAAGTATAATTAAAAAAGCAATTTATGAGGAAGCCTTTACTTCTTTTATTATTATTGGCCGGTTTTATGTTCCTTAACAGGAATGCCTTTGCACAGGGTGTAACAACAGCCAGTGTAAACGGTATTGTTACCGATGCCAAGGGTGCCATTCCGGGTGCTACCGTAACCATTACCCACGTGCCAACGGGTACTGTATACTCTACAGTAAGCCGTGCAGATGGCCGTTATAACATCCCAAACTTAAGAGTAGGTGGTCCATACACCTTTAAAGTAAGCTTTGTTGGCTACAAAAACTTTGTTCAGGAAGGTATCACCCTTTCCATCGGTCAGGATCAAAAGATCAATACCAGACTGGAGGATAATCTGACTGCATTAAAAGAGGTAGTAATTACCGGTTCGCAAGGTAAAGTGATCAACTCATCACGTACCGGCGCGCGTGAAACTATCAACCGCCAGCAAATTGAAAACTTACCAACTGTTGCCCGTTCATTACAGGATTTTACCAAATTAACTCCATCAGCAAACTCAACCGGTACTTTTAATAGTTTCGGTGGCCGTAGCGGAGCTTTCAATAACGTAACTGTTGACGGTGCATTGTTCAATAACTCTTTTGGTTTATCAAGTACTTTGGGTGGTCAGGCCAGCTCACAGCCTATATCATTGGACGCGATCGATCAGATCCAGGTTGATATTGCCCCTTATGACGTACGTCAGGGTAACTTTACCGGCGCCGGTGTTAACACCGTAGTAAAATCAGGTACCAACCAGGTAAAAGGTACTGCTTATTATTATGGTCGCGGTACCAGATTAACAGGTTACCATGCAGGTACAACCAACTTGCCTATCACTCCATTTGATTACCATACCGATGGTGTTGCCGTAGGTGGCCCGATCATCAAAAATAAATTATTCTTATTCGTATCAGGCGAGCAGGAAAGAGTTAGCGCGCCACCAGCCGCTGCTTATGTTGCCGGCGGTAACGGTGCAAGCGGCTCAAACGTATCAAACGTACAAGCGAGTACGCTGGATGCTATTAAAGCTAAATTGATTGCCTTGGGTTATAATCCAGGAGCTTATCAAGATTATGTTTACAGAACTTCAAGCAATAAATTAACTGCTAAGTTAGACTGGAACATCGACAAGAACAACACCTTAAGCGCTAAATATTTCTATTTAAAATCGTTTAAAGATCAGCCTGCAAGTAATTCAGGTATAGGTAATGGTTCATTCCTTGATCCAACCGATCCTACAGGTAAAAAAAGTATCCCTGTAGGTTATGGTACAACACGTACTCCGGGGCCTAATACTCTGCCTTTTTATGGTTCAGGTTATACTATCAATAACAATTTTAATATTGGAATTGTAGAGTTAAATAGCCGCATCAGCAATTCCATGTCAAACAAACTGACTGTTGGATACTCGGCATTAAGAGATTTCCGTAATTTCCTGGGTAATGGCGGCTCAGTGCCAATGGTTGATATCGGTAACGGTACATCTGATGACCAGGGTAACATTATCTCTCCAGCATCAGCAACAGCAACCAGCTTCGGTTCTGAGCTTTATACCGCCGGTAACTTGCTAAGTACCAACATTTGGCAGTTTGCTGATGACTTTACCATTTATTCAGGTAAGCACGAGTTTACTTTTGGTACCAGCAACCAGATCCAGAGCTACACTAACGGTTTTGCTCCTGATTATAACGGTTTATATACTTATAATTCAGCTTCTGACTTTTTGAATGACAGGCCAGCAAATGGTTACACTTTACGTTATTCGGCTGTAGGTAGCGGGCTCCCGTATGCTAAAATCAAAGCGTCTCTTTACAGCGTTTATATACAGGATAAATATCACGTAACTGATAACTTTAGGTTAACTTATGGTTTACGTGCTGATTATGATGTATTCCCTACCACATTAGCGTCTAACGCTAATGCTGCAGCTCTTACTTTCCAGGGTGGTACTCATGTAGATGTATCTAAATTGCCAAAAAACAGGGTACAACTTTCACCTCGTGTAGGCTTTAACTGGGATGTAAATGGCGATCAGTCAACCCAGATACGTGGTGGTTCTGGTTTATTTACCGGTCCGGTACCATTTGTATGGATATCTAACCAGGCTTCAAACAACGGTTTGTTATTCGGAGCGTACACCATCAACAGCGATCCTAAAAAGGCCCTTGCAGATCAGGATCCACGCTTAAAATTCAATCCTAATCCAAATGCTAATCGTCCGGCAGCAGGAGCGGCCAGTACAGCTTATGAATTAGATGTTGCTGATCCTAACCTGAAATATCCAAAAATCTGGAGAACCAACTTAGCGGTTGACCAGAAATTACCAGGCGGTATCATCGGTACTATCGAAGGTGCATACACCAAAGATATCCGTGCTATTTATCACCAGAACTTAGTATTATCTGATGCATACAGCACTTTAGCCGGTCCAGAAGGTCAAATTCAGTATGCTTCAAAAAATACTACGCCGTCTGCTGCTAATGCAACTGCAACAAATCCATCAATTAGCGGTTTATATTATATGAGAAATACCAGCAAAGGTTTCTCGTACTTTATTACCGGTCAGTTACAAAAAAGCTTCTCTAACGGTTTTGCTGCCAGCGTAGCTTATACGTACACCAAATCAAAGGATGTTAACGATGGCGGTTCAACTGCTGCAACTATCTGGAGTACCCGTTATGTTGCCGGTAACCCGAATGCAGACAACCTGTCAAACAGTAGCTATGTACAGCCAAACCGTATCATTGCAACCGTATCATACCGTAAGCAATATGCTAAAAACCTGGCTTCAACAATTGGTTTAGTATTTGAAGCTGCTAACAACGGTGCTGTATCATACATTACAGCTAATGACCCTAATGGTGACGGTGCTACTAACGATTTGATGTACATTCCTAAAAATCAAAACGACATTATTCTGGTTGCTGCTCCTAAGGCTGCAAACGGAACCGCCGACCCTCGTACACCTGCACAGATCTGGACTCAGTTGAATAACTTTATCAACCAGGATCCTTACCTGAGCCAGCACAGAGGTCAGTTTGCGCAAAGAAACGGTGCTATATTACCTACTTACAAAAGAGTTGACTTACACTTTGCACAAGACTTTTTTGTACAAGCTGGTAAAACTAAAAACACCATCGAAGTTACTTTTGACGTAATTAACTTTACTAACCTGCTGAACCGCAACTGGGGTAACCAACAGGTGTCATCAGTAACTGGTAATAACTTTGGAGCAAGTACTGTTTTAAGGTATATGGGTACTGTTAAAAATGCAAATAACGAAAACCAGGCAACTTATTCATTCCCATATCTTGATGCCAACAACCTGGTACCTGTTACTTCTTCATACAAAACAGATATCAGCCAGTTCTCACGTTTCCAGGCTCAGATCGGTGTTAGATACATATTTAACTAATCCGTTTCTTTCCTGAAACAGAGACAATAAAAAGAAAAGCCCGGCCAATTTGGCCGGGCTTTTCTTTTTATCCTAAAGTCCTAAAGTCCTTGCTCCCCAAATCCTTACTCCCAAAATCATCCTTTATAAGTTTTAAAAAGCTTATCCCAGATATTGGTATAAAAACCATAATTGTGATGAATATCCAGATGATGCCGGTGATGAAAGGAAGAGGTGCCTAAATATTTAAAAGGCATCGTATTTCTGATACATGCCGGGATGGGCTCTATCCCTAAATGCCCCATGATGCCAAAAAATACATTAACGATGAGGTAAATAAAGACAGCATATAAGTTAAAGTTGAATAATACGATGATCACGATCCATAAAGAGCCAAAGCCTACTGTTTCGAGCGGGTGAAGTACAAACAGATCAATAGGGATGGGATCTGCATAATGGTGATGGAATTTGTGGATGGCTTTATAAAATACAGAGCGGTGTATAGCGTAATGAAACAGGAACATAGCCAGATCCATCAGTATAAAAAGTACTATAAAATCAAAAGCTATATACCAGGATAGGGTATAACTAAACCGGATATAACCATGCTGCCATAACCAGAAGCCTGCATAGGTTATAGCCGTATTAATTACGTTGGTCAGAATACAAATGAATACTTCCTGACGGGAAGCGGCTTTAATAGGCTTGTGGTTTAATTTGAGTACCAACCAGCCAAATAGCAAAGCCAGTACGGTAACCAGCAGATTCTCGGCCAAAAATATCACCCAAAGGTTAAAGGATGATTGTGCCAACAGGAACCTGAGCATAAGCGGGGGAATATGTATGTTGTATAGGAGTCAAGATATAAGAGTCAAGATGCAAGAAAAATAACAGCAGTTGGCGGTTTTTAAAACGCAACTATTAAAACATGGTTTTTATATACAGATAATTTTCCTGTCTTGATTCTTGACTCTTGATTCTTATTAGTACTCAAATACCCCAAACTCTGATGTTACGGTTACTTTTTTGGTATCAGCTTTTTCAACGCGACCGATGATCTGAGCAGCTATACCAAAGCTTTGGGATATGCTAATCAGTTCGCCAGCGATCTCCTGGGGTACATAAAGCTCCATGCGGTGACCCATATTGAAAACTTTGTACATTTCCTGCCAGCTGGTTTTTGATTCTTCCTGGATGAGCTTAAACAGCGGTGGAACCGGGAAAAGGTTATCCTTAATGATATGCAGATTATCAATAAAATGCAGCACTTTGGTTTGCGCACCGCCGCTGCAATGTACCATGCCATGTATCTGGCTGCGGTAAGCATCGAGCATTTTTTTAATGATGGGGGCGTAGGTACGGGTAGCGCTCAATACCAGTTTACCTGCGGTAATACTTTGTCCATTGCCAATATCAACCAGATCAGTCAGGTTTTTACTGCCGCTGAAGATCAGTTCATAAGGAATGGCCGCATCATAGCTTTCCGGATATTTATCGGCTATGGTTTTGTTAAATACATCATGACGGGCAGATGTAAGGCCGTTAGAGCCCATGCCGCCGTTATATTCTTTTTCGTAATTGGCCTGTCCGTAGCTGGCTAAACCAACTATCACATCGCCAGGTTGAATGCGGTGATTGGATATCACATCCTCCCGTTTCATCCGACAGGTAACGGTGGAATCGACAATGATGGTGCGCACCAGGTCGCCCACATCAGCGGTTTCGCCGCCGGTGGAGTATATGCCAATGCCTGCATCACGTAATTCGCTCAATATTTCTTCGGTACCATTAATAATGGCGGCAATCACCTCGCCGGGTATCAGATTTTTGTTGCGACCGATAGTTGATGACAGCAGGATATTATCAGTAGCGCCTACACAAAGCAGGTCGTCCAGGTTCATGATAATGGCATCCTGCGCAATTCCGCGCCATACAGATATATCGCCGGTTTCTTTCCAGTAAGTATAAGCTAAGGATGATTTGGTACCCGCGCCATCTGCATGCATAATATTACAGTACGCGTCGTCGCCAGTTAATATATCAGGTACAATTTTACAGAAGGCTTGAGGGAAAATACCCTTGTCGATATTTTTTATTGCATTGTGTACATCATCCTTGGAGGCAGATACGCCACGTTGATCATAACGTTGTGAAGAAACCATGGCGCAAAACTAATTATTTTAACACGAATTGCACGAATTTTAGCGAATTACACGAATTGCGCGCGCTGCGGACTCACCCTGGCGTCGCTCTACACATCACTCTTCTTAGAGTGTAATGTGCTTTACTAAAATACGTCATTGCGAGGCACGAAGCAATCTCTATGCTGTACAGAGCAAGTATGTATAATTGACCTGCCTTTGTAGAGATTGCTTCGTGCCTCGCAATGACGCGTGGAAAAGGGATCCTAAAAAGGAAGGAGCCAGTATCCACCGGCTCCCTTCTAATAATTCCTGAAATTCGAAGTAATTCGTGCAATTAATGACGTACTTATTTTATAAATAACAGCTCCCTGAATTTTGGCAGCGGCCAAAGGGTGTCATCAACCAGTTGTTCCAATTTATCTACATGGTAGCGTATTGGCTGGAAGAATGTTTTTACCTTTTCGTCATAATCAATGGCGCGTTGGCGTAAGTCTTCGATCACGTTGGCTTTTTTGCGCTCATTAACCATTTGTTCTACATTGGTTTTAATAAAGTTCACGTGCTCGGATATCTTGTTAATAATATCCAGTTGTGCAGCGTAAGTGGTATCTGCCAAACCAAGGTCTTTAAGCCCTTTTACATTCTCGATCAGTTTAGATTGATAGGCAATAGCCGATGGGATGATCACATTGAGTACCAACTCGCCAATAACGCGGGCTTCTATCTGTAGTTTCTTATAAAAGGCATCCAGCAAAATTTCATGGCGGGCATGTGCTTCGCGTGGAGTAAATATGCCGGTTTCTGCAAAAAGAATATCTGTTTTTTCAGAAAGCATAGCATCCAATGCCTTTGGCGTGGTTTTTTCGTTTGCTAAACCTCTTGCCTCTGCCTCTTTTTCCCAAGCCTCGCTATAGCCGTTGCCCTCGAAGCGGATATTTTTGGACTCTTTGATGTATTTTTTGATCACCATTAATAAGGCCACATCTTTTTTCTCACCTTTTTTAATCAGCTTATCTACATCATACTTGAATTTTTTAAGCTGATCAGCCACAATCAGGTTTAATACTGTCATCGGGCTGGCAGAGTTTGCTGATGAACCTACGGCGCGCAGCTCAAACTTGTTACCGGTAAAAGCAAAAGGCGAGGTACGGTTACGGTCGGTATTATCAGGCAGTATTTGCGGTATTTTAGGAATACCTTGCCATAACAGGTTATCTTCTTTGATCTTTTTGCTGATCCTCGATGTTTCTATCTCATCCAGTACATCATTCAGCTGGCTGCCCAGGAAAATGGAGATGATAGCAGGAGGGGCCTCATTAGCGCCTAAGCGGTGATCGTTATTTACCGAAGCGATAGATGCACGTAACAGATCGGCATGTTCATAAACCGCTTTGATGGTATTTACAAAGAAAGTGAGGAACATCAGGTTGTTCTTAGGCGTTTTGCCTGGCGACAACAGGTTTTTACCCGTGTTAGTTATTAACGACCAGTTATTGTGCTTACCCGAGCCATTGATGCCGGCATAAGGTTTCTCATGCAATAATACCTTAAAGTTATGTCGGCGGGCAACACGGTCCATCAGGTCCATTAACAGTTGGTTGTGGTCAATGGCCAGGTTTATTTCTTCATAAATAGGGGCACACTCAAATTGCGAAGGTGCAACCTCATTATGACGTGTTTTTAAAGGTATCCCTAATAATAAGGCTTCGGCTTCCATATCCTGCATGTAAGCATATACCCGTTCAGGTATAGATCCAAAATAATGATCTTCCAGTTGCTGGTTTTTGGCAGATATGTGGCCAAACAAAGCACGACCGGTTAAATACAGATCGGGACGGGCATTAAATAAAGCGATATCAACCAGAAAATACTCTTGTTCGATACCTAATGATGCGTTTACTTTTTCAATGCCTTTATCAAAATAATGACAAACATCTACAGCGGCCTTATCTAAAACGCTTAATGCTTTTAATAAAGGTACTTTATAATCCAGGGCCTCGCCGGTGTAGGATACAAATACGGTTGGTATACATAAGGTACGGGCCATCAAAAATGCAGGTGACGACGGATCCCAGGCGGTATAACCACGGGCCTCAAAAGTATTGCGGATGCCGCCGCTCGGAAAGCTTGAAGCATCAGGCTCCTGTTGCGCCAGGGCATCGCCCGAAAAACGTTCGATAGCGCCCCCGTCGGCGGTGGGTTCAAAAAAAGCGTCATGTTTTTCGGCGGTAGTGCCGGTAAGCGGCTGAAACCAGTGCGTATAGTGCGTTGCCCCTTTACCCAATGCCCATGATTTCATGGCAGCGGCAATTTGCTCGGCCAGGTCGCGTGGAATTGGTTCGCCTTTTTCAATAGAGTTAATAATTCCCTGGTAAGCCTCGGTAGAAAGGTACTCCTTCATTTTCTTTTTATCGAAAACATTGGCGCCAAAGTAATCTGAAATCTTTGAAGAAGGTGGTTTCACTTCCGGGATGGTCCTGCCCAGGACGTCCTGTAGTGCTTTAAATCGGATGTTAGACATAAGATATGCGGTTTAAATAAAGGTCAACTTTCAAAAATAGAACTATCATTTAAAATATACACAAAAATTAAAGGAAATATGATATAAGTAGCAAATAATGCAAGTAAAACGTCGTTTTTTCAAAGAAAAACACGTCATGCCGAATTTATTTCGGCACCCGACAGGATATTCACACTTGTCGGGTCAGAAATTTGCCTGTTATGGAACGTATTTGCAAGTGAGATGCCAAAATATCCGGCATAATCTCCGCCATTTAGCTTTCGTCCCCTTTTCAGCCAATAAAAAACACAATGGGCTTTAAAAGGCAATTGCCCCCAATCAATAAAAAGTTAGTTGCTGAATATTTCAAGAAAAGTATGGTTTTAATGTGCTGAGCTTAGCCAAAATTGAATTTTTATAGGCTTTTTAGTTAATTTTTGCTCTTAAATACCTAAAAATTGACTTTTTTTCTGAAAAATGCCTATAATTTTTATGTTGATAGAATTTATTTGGATTTGAAAAGAAATAAAATTTCAAAATCATCAATAAATGATACAAAATTTAGTTTTGATTTACAATTTTCGTAAATATTTCATTTTTTAACGTTATTTTTTTGTTAAAAATTTGTTATTGTTAAAATAACTACATAATTTCAGAAAATAATTTACAGAAACATCATAATTATTGTATTTTTTATAAAAATGTCAATAGTTAAAAGACTAAAAGAGGGGATTTGTGAGTGAATGTGGTGGTTTTGTTAAATTTTAAACCTGCAATCAAGCTTAATTAAATAAACAATCAAACTAAATTAAACTTTTAAAAACAATCAAACTAAATTAAAGACAAATGAAAGTAAGTTCAACAAAACACAACCTCCTGAGTGCAGTCCGACAACTGTCACGTGAAAAATGGGCGCTGGGAGCCACCATTTTAACAGGAAAGATGATTGGTTTAGGGTTGGTGCTCGTGGCTATGTTCACTTTACCTGGTCTATTAGGTACATCTGCGCACGCTGCCGACACTTATACCGCTCATGAAACAGCACTCATCAATACCGTTAATACGGTATGGACCTTGGTTGCTGCCTTTTTGGTTTTCGGTATGCAGGCTGGTTTTGTGATGCTTGAAGCTGGCTTTGCCCGTAAAAGAGAAACGGTTAACGTTTTAATGGAGTGTATTTTTGATACATGCCTATGCGGGTTATTGTTTTATGCAATAGGTTATGCCTTTATGTTTGGTAACGGTAATGGCTTTATTGGCTGGGGCGGCTTAGGCGCCGATGGCAAAACCATTACTAACTGGTTCTTTTTACAAAATACCCCTGCTACTTATGGCGCAACCGGTATCCCGATCCTGGCACACTGGATATTCCAGTACGCGTTTGCCGATACCTGCTCAACCATTGTATCTGGTGCTATGATCGGTCGTACCAGTTTCCGTGGCGATATATTGTACAGTATAGGTATTACAGGTTTTATTTATCCAATAATTGGTCATTGGGCTTGGGGTCCTGATGGTTTCCTGGCTACCATGGGAACTTCAGGAGTTTTCGCTCACTTAACCGCTCAGCCTTTCCGTGACTTTGCCGGTTCAACCGTTGTGCATACCATAGGTGGTGTGGCTTCATTGGCTGGTGCCATGGTGTTAGGGCCACGGTTAGGCAGGATCTTTGCCCGCGATGATAAAGAAAAAGGCGGATTACCTGCTGGTCATAACTTATTGGTAGCTGCTGTAGGTGGTTTTATATTATGGTTTGGCTGGTATGGTTTCAACCCGGGATCAACCCTGTCTGCAATGGATATGCAGGGAATTGGCCGTGTTGCCGCTAATACTACCCTTGCTGCCTGTGCCGGTGGTTTTGCCGCTATGCTTGCCGCTCTTTGGTGGGGCCCAACAAAAGGTAAGTTCGATCTGGCCTTTACTATCAATGGCTTTTTAGGTGGTTTGGTTGCAATTACCTGTCCATGTTACTGGGTAAGCCCGCTTGGCGCTATTTTGCTTGGCGCGGTTGCCGGCTTCGTGATTTTTGCAGGTGTTTATATTATTGAGTGGTTCCGTATCGACGATCCGGTTGGCGCGGTTTCTGTTCACGGCCTTTGCGGTATCTGGGGCACTTTATCATTAGGTTTATTTGCATCGGGTCAGTTTGGCGCTACAAGCCCAACAGGTGCCGATAATTCAGCCCCGGTTGCCGGTTTATTCTACGGTGGTGGTTTTGGCGTGTTGAAGGCCCAATTCATTGGCAGCTTTGCTATTACAGCTTCGGTTTTTGTGGTAACCTTTATTATGATGTATGTGCTTAACAAATTGCCAAATCCATGGAGACTGCGTGTTGAAGAACATGGAGAAGCTGGTTTGGGTGGTCTTGACGTGTTTGATCACGGTATTGAGGTTTATCCAGCCCAGGAAGAAGAGATCAGCTTGAGCGGTCTTTTTGACAAAGGGGTTAAGTCGACTTCTGAAGTTTAAGACGAATAAATAATAATAAAAGATCCCTCATCCGGATCGGTAATACCTTGTGTGGTTGGTGTGTGGCTTTAATGTAATGGCATCGCCAACTGCACAGGGATTTTTTATGCCGACAATAAAAGATCCTATAAGGTAATAACTATTTGTATATCAGTATTTCAAATCAAAAAAATTAACAAACCCAATTTTTATTAACAATTAAATCGTTATCATGAAAAAAACAGCTTTACTATTATGTTTCTTTTCTATCGCGGCTTTTACAGTGAAAGCACAGGACACCACAAAAACAGCAGCACCAGATCCGCCGCTAACTATTACCGGATCTGTTGACGCTTATTATAAGTATGATTTTTCTAAACGTGCCAACATACCAACCAGCTTCGCCACAGATCAAAACTCGGTTTCGATAGGTATGATCGATCTGGGTTTGAAGAAAAAGGTAGGGAAGGCATCGTTTGTTGGTGAATTGTCTTTTGGTCCGCGAAATGATCAGTCCATCCCCAACCCCAATTACCACATTCAAAATCTGTATGTGTCTTACGATGTTACCAGTCAGTTTAATTTAACAGCTGGTTATATGGCTACATTTGTGGGTTATGAGGTAATAGCGCCAACAGGCAACTATAACTATTCAACCTCGTACCTGTTTACTAATGGACCGTTCCAGAACGCGGGTTTCAAAGCCACTTATGCTTTTTCTGATAAAGTGAGCTTAATGGCCGGTATCTTTAATAACTACTGGAATACTTATTCCTCTTTCAGAACAGTAGGCGAGGGTGCCACAACCTCGGGTGATGTGTCAACCTTTGGCGCGCAATTGATGGTTGCTCCGGTTAAAGGCTGGACAGCTTATCTGAACGTATTAACCGGTTCATACTCCGGAACAGAATTTGACCTTACAACTGCCTATCAGATAACCGATGCCTTTAAATTAGGCTTAAATGGCGCTACCTTCTCTGCTCCTAATGATGGCGGCGGCTTTGAGGGCGTTGCGCTTTATCCACAGTATGCGGTATCAAAAGCGGTTAGCTTTGGTTTAAGAGGTGAGTATTTTAAAGTTAAAAAGGATGGCGGCGATGTAAAAGCGATCACTATAACTTCAAATATCAAGGCGGGTCCGCTAACACTGATACCTGAGCTTAGGTTTGATAATAAGAGCGATAAATTCTATGCGCCATTTGTTAACAGCAGCGGTGTATCAACCAATAAAGCTTCGCAGTTTGTGTTAGCTGCGGTTTACGCGTTCTAAAGAAAAAAATAAATTCCAAATCTTTTTATGAAAGCCGTTCCTATTACCGGAACGGCTTTTATCTTTGTTTTCAGGGAGCAAGGATTTTGGGAGTAAAGAACAAGGACTTTTGATTAAAGATAAAAAACAAAGAGCAAGGACTTTGTCTACTCGGATTTAATTTTTTTTATCCTTGCTCCTTGTTCTCAAAATCCTTGCTCTCAAGCAAAAATCCTTGCTCATTTAATTTAATAAAGTATAAAAATGAAAAATATATTGATAGCGCTTGTTTGTGTGTTGTTTGTGAAAAGCGCTTCGGCTCAAACAGATTCGCTGGCTTTTGATGAAAATGACAAGTATATCTACTATCAAACGGTTACCCAGGAAGGCCTGAGCGCCGATACTTTGTATAGCCGTGGACTTTATTTTTTTAAGTCGGCATACCCCAAAGGCAAACTAAAGCTGTCAACCGCTGATAAGGCCCAGGGTGTGCTGGTGGGTAGCAGCGGTTTCCTGGTATCCAAAAAATCATTTGTTACCACCCATGAAGATGGTGAGATAACCTACACCCTGCGCGTGGAGGTAAAGGACAATAAATATCGCTACTGGTTTACCGATTTTGTGTATGTGCCGTATCAGCGCAATCGGTATAATGTGTATGAGGCTGTACCAGGTGTTACTATTCCCATGGAAAAAGCCAAAGATAAACTGGATAAGCGCGATGTAACCGAGTTTTTGAACCGCATGCTATTGAATAGCCGTAAAGTAGGAGCTGTACTGAGATCATACATGCTTAAAATATCTGCCCTGCCCAAAGAGCAGAAAAAGATCAATAAGATATCGACGAAGGAGTGGTGAGTGGTGAGTGGTGAGTGGTGAGTGGTGAGTGGTGAGTGGTGAGTGGTGAGTGGTGAGTGGTGAGTGGTGAGAAATTGGTAAGCAAGTTAGACAAATTCTGAAAATCCTTAAATTCTACAAATTCGGGTTCAGACAAGCAAATCACTAATTCACTAAATCAATAATTCAATAATTAAAAAAGCTGCATCTTTAAAAATGCAGCTTTAGTTTTTTCTTGTTGTTTGGTTTGATAGATAGTGTGTCGGATTAAAGACCTTCGTCGTGCTGACTTACGTCAAGACCGGCGAGTTCTTCCTCTGGACTAACACGTAAAGTGCTGATCATATCTGTGATCTTTAGTAATAATAGTGAGCCAAAAAAAGCAAAGGCCGAAACACCTACCAGCGTAATAAGGTGGATGAAAAATAAGTGGGTTTCGCCATAATATAAGCCATTGCCGGTAGTATTACCCGCGTTTACATTTTGATGCGCGAATACACCGGTTAATAACATGCCCACCATGCCGCCTACGCCATGGCAAGGGAATACATCAAGGGTATCATCAATGCTGGTTGATGTTCTCCAGATCACGACCAGATTACTCACTACAGCGGCCACAATACCGATGATCAAAGAGTGGGGTATGGTTACAAAACCCGCTGCCGGTGTAATAGCTACCAGGCCTACTACCGCGCCAATACAAGCGCCCATAACGCCTGGTTTTTTGCCGCGTAATATGTCAAAAAACATCCAGGCCATAGCTGCGGCTGCAGATGCTGTGGTGGTAGTAGCCAAAGCTGTGGCGGCTAATGTACCTGAGCCTAAGGCCGAACCCGCGTTAAAGCCGAACCAGCCGAACCATAATAAACCTGTGCCTAATAATACATAGCTGATACGTGCCGGTGAATGTGCTTGATCGTTACGTTGTTTTAAATATAATGCCGAAGCTAATGCAGCCCAGCCTGCCGACATATGTACTACTGTGCCACCGGCAAAATCCAATACGCCTTTGCCAAACAGGAAACCATCCGGGTGCCAGGTAGAGTGTGCCAGCGGAGCGTATATAAATATCATGAACAGGCAAAGGAAAATTACATAGGAATTAAAACGGATACGCTCGGCAAAAGCGCCGGTGATAAGGGCTGGTGTAATTACCGCGAATTTTAACTGGAACATAGCGAATAATACCAATGGTATAGTTGGCGCCAGTTTCCAGGTAGCATTACCCAGTGTACCTTTCATCATAAAAAAGGTGCGCGGATCACCAATAAAACCGCCAATGGAATCGCCAAAAGCCAGGCTAAAGCCAAATATCACCCATATAACGGTAATTACGCCCATACAAACAAAGCTTTGCAGCATGGTTGATAGTACATTTTTTTTGCTTACCATGCCGCCATAGAAGAATGCCAGTCCGGGGGTCATGATTAATACAAGGGCGGTACTTACTAATAGCCAGGCGGTATCGCCGGTATCAATTTTACTGTCTTTTATAGTAGTGAGGGTAACCGAGGGATATACAAGCGCAAGTATAATTACCAGGATAAGTACGCCAAAGGGTATGAATTTTTTCATGTTTCGGGTTTTAGGGAGTTTTAATAAAGTTGATAAGTACTGCCTGGTACCAATCAAAATACCAGGCAGTATGAAGAGCCAAGATTTTAGAATCAAGAGTTAAGAAAACAGCAATAGCTTAATGTTGTCCCTGATTTGAAGAATGAACATTCAAACAAAGGATTTTAAAATCAACTATTCTTTTGTCTTGACTCCTGATTCTTGGCTCTTGATTCAAATAATCTCCCGGCATCCAATCAAAATGCCGTGGGTATTAACTAAATTTTTAAAAACAATAAATACCGCTTGCCTAATCAGGGCAGCGGGATAGCATTGTTTTTTCTACTACCAAAAAGCGTGAAACGGAAAAAGGATGAGTTTGCGGAAACGCGACAGCTGACTTGTGCCGCGGCCGCAAGTAAAGGTGATGTATTTGATCCCTATCGAGAAAAAATTGGGACTGTGATCAAAGCCTTGTAATGAATGCGCCCCGCGGTGTTGTTGAATATTGATAACCGGCAGGGGTACATTATTAAGACTGTATTCGTAATTGGATGGGCGATGATTAGGGCTTGCGGTTTTAAAAGAAGCTTTTTTTTCGTTCTGATGATTAATATGGTATGATCCTCCCCGTCCGGATGCTACAAATCCGGAAAAAAGGAAAAAAATTAAGGCAGTAAATTGATAAATCCTGCTAACCATGTTTAAAAGTAGTAAAAAATTAAAATAAACACACTTTTTTTATAAATATTTTAACTTTTTGTTTGTTTATGTAGTAAATATATAAGTAAAGTGTTTTTTAAATTGTGCTTTTAATTGAAAATGCAAGAAAAAGTATTCGTATGATGTTTATATAGAATGTTTGCTCGGTATTTTGAAAAATATCATAGTTTCTGGCCGCGGTTAGCGCAAGAAATAAAAGATTTCTCTTAGTTCCTCGTCGAAATGACATTGTTTTTGGGTTAACAATGATTGTTTTCAATTGCTAAATACTTTCAGCAAAAAAGCTCTTATCTGAAAATTTAAATTTTACCGGGTTTGGCGCAGCGTAATACGAATGAAAATTATTTTTAAAATAATTCTTGTTTTGTAAAATATTATATATGTATATTCGTTTAATAAGAAATTTAATTCTGAAAATTATGAGTATTGCCAAATTTGATTTGTACAACGCCGAGTGGCTCGACCTTGTATTTGACCATCGTAACAAAGAGTACGGTGCTTATGATCTGAGAAAGAATTATGGCCGCACCATGGGCAAAGCCATAGGATTTGCCCTTACAGGCGTGGCTATTTTGGTTGTGGCAAGCATTATATTCAAACACAAAATAGAGCCTGTTGCCAAAGTAACTATGACGCCGGTGGATTTGAAGAATCTTACAATACAGCCTCCAGTAGAACCAAAACTCAAAAAGCCAGATCAACCCAAAGCAGCTGAACCTCCTGCACCGGCGGTTCCTGTAAAACAAACCGCTATACCAACTATCGTACGCCCAGATGATGATCCCCGTACAGTAGATCCACCTGATATCAGTAAAATAGAAGGCGCAATAGGTCCCAAAAATGTTGAGGGGCCTGCAAAAGGGCCTGAAAATGTAATAGATCAAGGAAAAGGACCGGCCGGAGGACCGGGAGAGGGTACAGCACCATCATCAACAACCGTATATGACCCTGGTACGCTCGAGGTAATGCCCGAACCAGTTGGCGGAGCGGCAGCCTGGGGGAAATTTTTGCAAAAGAACCTTCGCTTTCCGGCTGTTGCGCAGGAACAGGGGGTATCAGGAAGAGTGATCATGAGTTTTATTATTGAGAAAGATGGTTCTTTGTCCAATATTAAAGTTGAGCATGGCGCAGGGTATGGGTTTGATGAAGAAGCCCTGCGCGTGCTTAAGCTGGCCAAAGCCTGGAAACCCGGTATCCAGAACGGTCAGCCGGTACGGGTACGGTATAACATCCCTATCAATTTTCAGCTAAGTGAGTAATAAGCAATCAAGATAAAGTGGTTGTATAGCGTCTCCGGGGGGACAGAAATCGTTAGATGACCACCGTGGGCAAGCGAATATTTTTCGTTTGCCCTTTTTTGTTTGTATAAAGTTGTTGTAACTCTTCTTGCGGATGATAGTCCATAGGTAGACATGTATCTCAAATTCTGACGAGCAATAGCATGAAGCATAGCAGACTCACCCGGTCTGCGCTTTCGCTGGACCACCCTCTCTGCGGCTTCGCCGCAAAGAGGGTAAAGAAAAAAGATTAAAAATCCCCTCTTTGCCCAAAGGGCAGAGAGGGGTGACAAGCGCAGCGACGTCGGGTGGGTCGATAACGCGCGTTTGATCCTTGCATCCTGCCTAATCACGGGTTATTACTCTCAAGAGAGGATTAGTAGGTCACCTTTTATCATCGTTTTGTTACAATTAAACCAAAATTTAAGAATATAGCCCTACAACCCGTAGCTTAGTGTGAATAAATTGTTAACGATGATACAAATTCCTAAGGATCTGCTTGGTTATCATGCACATGTTAAGTTACGCATGTGCGAAATGTATGGTTTTGTTATTGACAAAAAACGGCCTTTCGGCTGTGACGATACCCTGCAAACCATGCATTGCCTCGAAGTGGTTTTAACCGGATCTATCGATGTTTGGTATGGCGGCTATGTGCAACATTTAAAGGCCGGTGATATTCAGTTCAGGAGGCGGGGCAATTACCAGATATTCCCGTCTGACGATTACACCAGCATGCTCATTTTTATGGAAAATGAGTTTGTGGATTACTTTTTGGAAAGTCATGTGCCCGAGTTTAGGCAGGAAAAACTAAGCGACGATCTGCTTCCTTTCATTTTTAAAACATCCGAATTTATAAACGCCAACATAGCACAGGCCATTCACCATATTTTACATCCGCAGGATTACTCGCGCTGCATCGTGAAATTTATAACGCACCAGGTATTGCTTCAAATTTTATCGAACGACAGTTCGAAAACCTTTGTTTCGTTTTTAAAACATATGGTAAGCGAAAATAAGATCGACCTGGCCTATTTTATGGAGCAAAACTTTAACCGGCAGCTTTCATTACAGGATATGGCTAAACTGACCGGTAGGAGCGTGAGTGCTTTTAAAAAGGAATTTACCGAGCGCTTTAATACCACGCCTGTAAAATGGCAGATTAACCGCCGGCTGGAGTATGCCGCTTACCAGCTCAAAAACTCCAACGACTCCGTATCGAGGATAGCGTACAGTAGTGGATTTGAGAATATTTCGCATTTTTCAAAAGTGTATAAGCAAAAGTTTGGCGCGCCACCCAGCAGCGAGCGTAACGAACCGGTGTTATCATAACAAACAAATAAAGCCTCACAGCAAAAACCGGGTGCTGGCAAAGCTGCAATTTTGAGGTATGAAAACATTAACAAATACCAACCCGGCGCTGATACTGATTGATATACAGCAGGGTTTTGACAATATCCCTTACTGGGGCGGCGAACGCAATAACCCGGATGCCGAAGCAAATGCCCGTAAACTGCTTGATCACTGGCGGGCAAACAACCTGCCGCTCTTTCATATTCAGCATTGTTCCACCAACCCCAACTCCCTGCTGGCAGAAGGTAACCCAGGCAATGCCCATAAAGAAATTGTAAAACCTTTGCCCGGCGAGCCGGTGATCAAAAAATCGGTGAACAGCTCTTTTATCGGTACCGATCTACAACAGCGACTGGATGCTGCCGGTATTGATACCCTGGTTATCGTTGGGCTCACCACCGAACATTGTGTATCAACCACCGCACGAATGGCAGGCAATTTTGGGTACAACACCTTTGTAGTAGCCGATGCTACAGCTGCCTTTGCCAAAACTGGCATCAAGGGCGAGCATTATGATGCGGAAACCATCCACTTAACTGCCCTGGCACAGATAAACGAGGAATTTGCCACTGTATTAAATACCGATGAGGTGATCAATGCTTTAAAAAAAAACGATGATTTTCTTTAGCAAGTTTATCAGGAAACTTTTAGCACCCTACTTGCCGGTTGCGCAGGTGCTTGCGGTTATGAAGTAAGTTAGAGAGTCAAGATGTTAGAATCAAGAATCAGGATAAAAGAATTAAAAAAGGTGTCATTTCGAACGAGGCACGAGGAGAAACTATCTCTTGAGCGCAGCGAAAAATCTTTTGCGCGGGACAACTCCAGCGCAAAAGATTTCTCACTATCGTTCGAAATGACACGTTTTTATTTAGCCTATGGAGCGGTGTCATCACCGTACCATGTATCTTATGTAGTCACCTGACTATTTATGTAGGCTACCATCAGATTGCCAGCTGATTTTTACCGCTGATATTTTATCAGATTCAATCCGGTGAGCCTCGAGTACTTTAAAGCCATTTTTGATATAAAATGCCAGCGGTGATGCATATTGGCTTCCGTTTGATTTTAATTCCCCTTCTTTGTCTATAACCCAACCTACTAAATGGGTTTCATGCTTTTTTATTTCATCCAATACTTGGGTTCCGTATTTTTTTCCCTGGACATTGCTGTTCAAAATGATGGCAAACCATCGTTCATTATCACGTAAAAAAGTGGCTGACCACCCAAACAGAATTTCATTCTCATCAATTAACAAAAAATATTTCTTCTGCTCCAGATTGTCCAGGTAGGTGTTGAAATCATTGATACTATCGTATTGTAATTTCCCGGGGTATTCATCATTCCATAATTGATAAACCGCCTGGAGCTGCGCATGAGTAAGAAAGCTTTGTACGGATATTTCCATATGTTGATTTTGGATTGCAATTTCCGCATTTTTAGATAGCTTTTCAATTTATTAGCCTATGGTGCTATTACTGTACCCTCACAAAAAACAATAGGCTGTCATGCTGAGCGCCGTCGAAGCATGGTGGGCAGGCCTCTGCGCACGAGTCTTCGACCGGCTCAGACTGACAGGCCTTTTATATCCTTTAGCTTATGATGCATTCACCAACGGCATCACTTTCTTCCCGATCAGTTCAATGGAACTCATTAACTGGGTATGGGTTAAACCTGCGTTATCCATCTGAAAAGTAAAACGATCCACACCGCCCAATGCTTCGCTATGGCGCAACAGCTTTTCGGCAACTTGCTCCGGTCCGCCCACTACCAATACACCTTTTGGCGCTATCAGGCTGTCGAACTGTGCTTTGGTTACCGGCGGCCAGCCGCGTTCCCGGCCTAATTTTGTCCAGAGTTCGGCATAGCCCGGATAATAATCGGCAACAGCCTGTTCATTGGTCGCGGCCACATAGCCCGGCGAATGTAGCCCAACTTTTAACTGATCGGGTGTAAAACCTGCTCTTTTGCCGGCTTCTCGGTACAAATCTATCAGGGGCCGGAAGCGATGTGTTTCGCCGCCTATCACGGCTACCATTAAGGGTAAGCCCAACGTTCCGGCACGTGCAAATGATTCAGGCGTTCCGCCAACACCCAGCCAAATGGGCAGTTTTTGCTGTAAGGCCCTTGGGTATACAGGCCTGTTATTTAAAGGCGCGCGGAATTTACCAGACCAGGTTACAAATTCATTATCGCGTACTTTGAGCAATAAGTCCAGCTTTTCTTTAAACAGCGCGTCGTAATCATCAAGGTTAAAACCAAACAAGGGGTAGGCTTCAATAGATGATCCCCGGCCAACAACCATTTCGGCGCGACCTTTAGATATGAGGTCTAATGTGGCAAAACTCTGGTATACCCGTACCGGATCGGCGGCGCTGAGTACCGTTACCGCGCTGGTTAATTTAATATTTTTGGTTCGTGCCGCGGCAGCAGCCAGGATCACAGCTGTAGCCGAATCCAGGAACTCCTTTTTATGGTGTTCACCGATACCGAAAACATCCAGCCCAACCTCATCGGCAAAGGCAATGCGGTCAAGCAATTGTTCCATGGCATCCACGCTGCTCAATTCCTTACTGCCGTACATCGCCGAGGCGAAACTATCTATTCCTATTTCCATCTTGTTATTTCCAAATAAATGTTTAAACATCTAATTCAAAGATCGGAACAAACTTTCGTCTAAACAAATAACCTTGTCATGGATGTGTTATTTTGATTGTGGTTGAGGGAGCATCTATAGCTCCCTCCGGATCTCCTGAAAGGCACCTGGAGGTTGGCACAGTGAACTTCGGGCTCCGCTACGAGGGGGACTGAGTGAACAAAAGAGTAAATACTTATTTCAAATGGCCAAACTTACTTATTTTATAGCTAAGGCCTAATATGAAAAATCGGGTTATATAATTTGTTCTATTATTAATAACACTATTGCCTATGGTAACCTGATTTATTTTATTTGCTTGATTTAGTATGTCAGTTGCCTGTATATTGATCATTAAATTTTGTTTAAAAAACGAGCGCATTACAGTTGCATTAACAACAAATGGATTGCTTGAACTAATATTGGCATATCCATAATTCAAATTTTTTGTTGCATCAATAGTTAAAGAGGTATTTTGATCAAAGGTAACTTTTTCATTAAGCGAAAATATCCATCGATGTACGTTATTGGTTAATCCTTGCCCTACGTTGTAGTGATTGAAAGCCGTCATATAGTTAACAGCCACTTCGCTGTCAAAATGTTTGAACGATGCCGCAGTTTTAATAGTTTGTGAAATAGTCCGACTGAAGCTATTGGCTTTAATATTATCGGTGTACACTATATCATTTGTAAAGTCAATGTTCCCGGTATAACTTGTGTTTAACTTTACTTCTGAAATTTTTATTGGTACTGTATAACCATAGTTTCCCTCTAACCGATAGGAACCATTAGCATTTATAAAGCTGGTTTGCTGCTTTAATGAGTTTAGAGTATCTGTAATTATTACAGTATTGTTAACTATTTTATTTTGAGTAATGGATACTGATAGCCCGGCAGTGATTAATTGATTAGACTTATCACTAAAGTGACGAAAGTTAAGTTCAGCCTGATGAGTAAATGCTGGTTTTAATCGAGGATTTCCAATGAAAATATTTTGTATATCCTTAATATTCCGAACCGGTTGTAGTTCATCAATTGCAGGAGCCTCGCTCTCGCCACTATAGTTTAAATCTAAACTCATAGCGCTGTTTGGATTGTAAGTTATATTAAGGGCTGGTGAAAAGTTATAAATGCTTTGTTGAACTTTGGTTACTGTATTGGCAGTAAATCCGGATAAGGTATTTCTTTGCAAGCTTAATCCACTAACTAAATTAATTTTTTCACCCTCAAAACGATAATTAATATCTAATTTTTGATTAGAGGTATAATTATCGTAGTGGTTACTAAGAGAATCAATCCTAATTAACCCTTGAGGTAAGTTTTCTTCCGTAATTAATGATGCGTTTTGTTTACTGCCCGAAAACTTGTAAACAAAGTCCAGGTTACTTTTGGAGTTTAATGGTTCGGTATAGGATAAAGTTACGTTTGTGCTCATAACTTTTAACCGGTTAGTAGTTAAACTATTAAATGTTGAATCTTTTTTAAAATTACCGAGTGTATCATAATATCTAATTCTTCTATTAATGGCATTGGCAGTATTATTATTACTATTTTTATATTCGATGTTGGCCATAATTACCCGCCCGGCCTTATTAAATCTTTTGCCTATCTGCACATTAATGTTCCCTGTTGGGTTTTTACTATTGCCATAATCACTTGAAATTAGGCCCTGATTAAATAAACCCGTTTGCCGTGAATCTGAAAAAGTACTGTCGGTAGAATTGTTTAAATTTAAATTTGCATTTAATTTTATCTCCGTTTTTTCGTCAGGATTATAACTGGTATTTAAACTAAAAGAATGGGTAGTGTTTTTTGCAAATGATTTGCTATTAATTTGATTTTTTATGGTGCCCAACGAATTTATTGTCTCTGAGAATGTATTGGTTTCATTACTTGTTCTGGAGTTACCGAAATTATAATTACCCCCAATTTTTAAATACTTACCTATTTGGTTACTATAACTGAGATCTGCCTTGTTATTGACACTCGATCCAACAGCACTTGTAGCGTTTTGTAAATTTACATCACCCGATATTTGTTTAACCCCTTTCCAGTAGTTGCCATTAATATCAGCCCCAATCAATTTGTTAGTTCCGGCAGTTGAAGACACATTACCAAAGATGCCATTATCCTCGTCGGGCTTGGTAACCAGGTTAAGCATTTTTTGAATGGGTTTGGTTTTGATGCCACTAAATGCTGCATCGTCACCATAATCATTGATGATTTGTATTTTAGATAAAATGCCAAGGGGTAATTTTTTTATAAATTCTTTAATATTTCCAGAGAAGAAATCTTTTCCATTTACCCGCAGTTTGGTGACTTTTTTACCCTCCGAGGTCAAATTTCTGTCTTTATCAAGAGTTAAACCCGGCAATTTTTTCAAAAGATACTCCACCAGATCATCATCATTCATATTATAAGAATCCACATCGTATTCAATGGTGTCTTTTTTAAATAGAATAGGCCTACGGGTAGCTTTAATCAAAACCTCTTTTAATTGCGTTGAGTGGATGCTTAACTTAATTGGCTTTAAATTAACACTGTCGGAATTTGTAGTTAAAGAAAATGTGTTATTAAACTCGGTAAAACCAATATGACTTATTTTTAATTGAAAATAGCTGATTTCTTTAATAAAAAAAAGAAATGCCCCATTTATATCGCTTCTGGTTTTTAAAGTATCAGAACCACTAATCAAGGCAATATTTGCATCACTTATTGGGAAGGAAGTACTGTCAACCACTGTTCCGGTAACCCTGTTTTGGTTTTGCGCAGATACCTGACTGAATGATGCTAAATTGACTATGCAAATAACGGTTACAAGTTTAAATACGGAAGAGGCTTTGCATTTATAAGCTTTCATCAATATCAACCCATCAAATATTTCGGAACCTAATAAGCGTAAATTTTGCAACAATCGGGATTGTTTAATATTTAACATTTTATTTGGCTTATAAGCGCTCAAAATATTCGAACCATATTTCAAACCTTAAATTATTTATAGTTATTATAACGAAAATAATTAGCCTTCAAGCGCTCAAAAAAATTGGCCATGTTCAAGACATCATACCTCCGAAATCAAATATTTTGATTTATAGGTGTACAAAAAAATAGATCATTATAGTTATGCCTATAATGATCTATTTCTGAGTAAGTAAGAAAATAATTATTGTCCTATACCTCTGCTGATTCTTGATACTTTTGAGTTCAAGCCATTATGATAATAGGTTTTTGACTGAACTTTCACTCCGGCGCCATTATCATACCAAACAGAAGGAGCAGCTCCGCCATTGTTGAAGGTAGGTATAGTAACCCTTGCACCAGCAGGCAAATTTGTTACAGTAATTGACATATAATCGTCGTCTTGTTGGCCATCTGGATTATCCCAGATCCAAACTGTACCATTATATGGCCCTACAACAACTGCATTGTTTATTTTGTCATTTGGATCATTTGGGTCGCATTTTTTTAAATTAAGAGATGTAGTGGCAGAAACACCATATAAAAGGATACAAGTGCCTCCTTGATTAAAAGCAATGTAACCCTGACCAGCGGAAGGCCTTACATTGACCGCCTGGCCATTTTGTGAGGTAGGCTGCATGGTTGGATTGTCTTGAGCAAACAGCGCTTTTGAGCAGGTTAAAAGCGCAAATAATAAGCAGGTTTTGAAAAGGTTCATGTGTGATATTTTTTTGTTAAATAATAAGCGAAATTATATATTGAAAGTTATAGTTTATAATCTTTTTTATAAAAAATAACTATTTTCTTCAAATGGGCTGAGGGATAGTCAATTATAATTTATTATAAATTCTTTGAAGTCCGATTTAGACAATTGTCGGGTTATCACCATAGATGTTCGGAAGGCTTTTAAAGGCGGGAGAATGTGTGATTGGGATGAGGGGGGCCGCAGCACATGAGTTTAATACCCCGCCCATTCAGGTGAAAGACGCCTGAATGGGCGGAGATTATGTGTATATTTAATGAGTCTTTTAACAATGAGAGCTCTTTACCTGATCCTGATCATATGTAGTTTAACCGTTGGTAAAGCAGCTGCCCAGGATGCAGTGGGGACTAACAGCCAGGAAAAGAAAGTTTTAAAACTCATTAACTCTTTATCCGAAATTATTTTATCAAACCGGGAGAGACCAAAGAACAGGCAGATAACCGCCTATATAGAAAGTACACCAACGCCAAAGCAGCAATATTACGCGGTATCTGTATGCGATGATTTTGCCGATCGTTTATTTGCCTATTATCGATTTAAGATATACCTGCCCGATTATACTATTTATTATGATTTTGATAGTGGAAAATTAGTGCCATATAAAAAATGGCACCAACATCCTTATGGTATTTATAGGACCCGTCCCAAGACTAAAGCCAGGTAACCGGCGGGTGGTAATTATTCTTTTTCTAATTTCTTTAAATGCTCCACAGCATTAGTGCTTTGGGGGTTAAGTTCAAGCGCTCGTTTATAGTTTTTGATGGCCAAAATCTTGTTGCCCGTATTTTCATAAGTTTCGGCCAGACTATCATAGGTATTTGAGCTTGCAGGGTAAAGGTTTACATTTAATTTAAATAGTTCCAGCGCCTTTTCTTTTTGACCCTTGTTTAGGAATTTATAGCCCAATACATTCATTTCATCCTCTGTTAATTTAAACGCAGGGTTATGTTTCTTTAAATCATCTGCCACTTTAATAGCGTTTTGAAACCCGTATTTGTTTAAAGTATCAAGTAGGGTATTTGCAGCGGCAGAAAATCCAAAGCCTTCTTTTGAACGCTGGGCCGAGGTAAAATAAAGCTCATTATAAATAGTTTCGGCCATGTCAGATATCCTGTCCTGGGCCTGGTTGTCGCTTTCATTAGTAAGTATTACAATGCCGAAGTTTCTTTCAGGGTACAGATCAATTAAACAGGAATGGCCACCCGTGCCTCCCGATTCCCATATATCCCTTTTACCATCAAAATGTGTTCTGGTAAACCAAACCAAACCAACAGCTGTACTTTCGGGCTTGCCCCAGGTGGGTTTATGGCTCATGGTGACCACCGCGTTTTTCTCTTCCAACTGATACTTCATATACACCAGCATATCTGCCAGTGATGATTTTAGTCCGGCCGCGCTTCCGGCGTCTTTCGGAATTTCGGGTATTAATACCCCTTTTTCGTTATAGCCTCTGGCGTAAAGCGCTTGTTTAGCTGTTGGTACAGTAAAAAAAGTACTTCCCATTTTTAAGGGCCCTGTTATATATTTTATGAGGAGGGCATCATAGTTTGTGCCATAAATATTTTCGAGCAAAAGCCCTAACAATTGGGCTGCTTTGTTGGAGTGTGCTGAGTTTGATCCGGGTTCTTGACTCAGCTTTACGTTATGAAGCTCCGTTAAAAACTGGTTTCGCGTAAAGGCATCATAAAATTTCTTGCCCTCAAAGAATTGCGAATCAGGACTCATGGTTTTAATTGCCGGTAATTTTTCCGGAAGATTATCCGGCAACCCCGAGGTTAAATTAGCTAAATGCACCAGCTGGATAGGTTTGCCATTATACTGCAGGTTTGGATAATTTCCTTTAAGATATTTACGGATATCATCGCTTAAACTAACCTTTTTTTCAATTACGGCTTGTGCCAGCAACAGGCTGAAAAATGTTTTGGTAACTGATCCTACTTCGTAAATAGTTTGATCGGTAGGGATATCGTTTATGTTTTTTTGCGTACTACCGAAATGGTATCGATAAACCTGGTTGTTTTTAATGATGCCAACAGAAAATCCAACGCGCGGTCCGCTTGCCATAAAAGTGCTTGCCGCATGCCGAACCGTAGAATCAATGTTTTGAGCACTTACCAAGTTATAGGTGTAAGTAAAGAGGATAAATAATAGAAGTAGTTTCTTCATGCCTTATTGCAGTAAAATGCATGCCAAAATTATAATTAATTAATAGCCAGTATAGTGTGGCAGGTGAATTAAAAAAGCGTTGTGACGAAAGCGGACACTTGTAGTTCGGTTTTGGGCATATTCAGCCTATGGTCAGTGATAACACCGCACCATTATTTAATCAGCTTTGGGAACTCCATAGCCCCATTGCAGCTCCCAAACATTTTTTGTATATTTAAGTAGGCCAGCCCGGCTTTTAGCCCTGTTTGAAAAACATAATTACCTCCCTCAAAAAGAATAACAAAAACCGACCGTTTGGTATGCAGCTATTTGAATGTCAATTATCTAATACTTTTTAAAGTTTCAAAACCCATCAAAAATTTGTTAAAAAGTGTTAAAGTCGATCGTTTTGATCAAGTTTTGAAGTGTTTTCGATCGGTTTTTCATCCAATTCCGAGCGGAAAAGTGTTAAAATTGAAGGTTTAAAAAGTTTTAGTAGCTTGAATTTTATAAGTTTGGTTTTCAGGTGATGAGAGTTAGTTAACCATTCCGGCACCCGAACCCCGAAACCGATACCCGACCCTGATAGGAGTCAAAACCTTTCGCCTTTTAGCTTTCCGCTTTCAGCCTTTTTTCCTACTTTTGCGCATCCTTTCAAATAAAACAATAGTACATTGGAGCACCAGGAATTAACCACCGTTGAAACCGCCAAAGATTTAGGCTTATTACCCGAAGAATTTGAACGTATAAAAGAAATATTGGGCCGCGTACCCAACTTTACCGAACTTTCTATTTTTTCGGTGATGTGGAGTGAGCACTGTTCCTATAAAAATTCGATCACCTGGCTAAAAACTTTGCCAAAGGATAGTCCGCGTATGCTGGCTAAGGCTGGTGAAGAAAATGCCGGTCTGGTTGACTTGGGCGATGGCATCGGCTGCGCCTTCAAGATCGAGTCGCATAACCACCCATCGGCCTTAGAGCCTTACCAGGGCGCTGCAACCGGTGTAGGTGGTATTAACCGTGATATTTTCACCATGGGTGCACGTCCTATCGCGCAACTCAATTCTTTGCGTTTCGGCGATCTGAGCCTGGATAAAACCAAATGGCTGGTAAAAGGTGTGGTAAAAGGTATCAGTCACTACGGTAATGCCTTTGGCATTCCAACTGTAGGCGGCGAGCTGTTTTTTGACGATTGTTATAATGTAAATCCACTGGTTAACGCCATGTCGGCAGGTATTGTTAAAGCGGGAGAAACTGTTTCGGCAACCTCTTACGGCGTAGGCAACCCGGTATATATAGTAGGTTCTGCAACCGGTAAAGACGGTATCCACGGCGCGGCTTTCGCATCCAAAGATATCACTGCCGATTCTGTGAACGATCTTCCTGCTGTTCAGGTAGGCGACCCTTTCCAGGAAAAACTGTTGCTGGAAGCTACCTTAGAAGTAATTAAAACCGGCGCCGTGGTAGGTATGCAGGATATGGGCGCTGCCGGTATCATCTGCTCCAACTCCGAAATGAGCGCTAAAGGCGAGCATGGTATGCGTATCCACCTGGATAAAGTGCCGACCCGCCAGGATCATATGAAACCTTACGAAATTTTGCTGTCTGAATCACAGGAGCGTATGCTGATTGTGGTTCATAAAGGTCGCGAAAAAGACGTAGAGGCAGTTTTTGACAAATGGGATCTTAACTGCGCTGTTATTGGTGAGGTGACCGATACCAAACGCCTGGAATATTTTGTGAACGGCGAATTGGTTGCCGATGTACCTGCAGATGACCTTGTTTTAGGCGGCGGCGCACCGGTTTACCAGCGCGAATACCGCGAGCCTGCTTACTTTGCCGAAAATCAAAAGTTCAACATCGATGATGTAAAAGAGCCTGAAAACCTGGTTGAAGTGGCCGAGCATCTGGCTGCACACCCTAACCTGGCTTCTAAACGTTGGGTAACCGACCAATACGATAGCATGGTAGGTGTACAAACCATGACCGCCAACCTGGCCTGCGATGCAGCTGTTGTGGCAGTTAAAGATACTGATAAAGCCATTGTATTAACAACAGATTGCAACTCGCGCTACGTATATGCTGATCCTTATAAAGGTACTGCTATAGCCGTTGCCGAAGCTGCACGTAATATTACCTGCGCCGGCGGCGAGCCAGTGGCTATCACCAACTGCTTAAATTTTGGTAACCCTTATAATCCAGAAGTTTACTGGCAGTTTGTAAGCGCTATAAAGGGTATGGGCGACGCCTGCCGCAAGTTTGAAACCCCGGTTACGGGTGGTAATGTGAGCTTTTACAACCAATCGGCAGATGGTGGTTCGGTATTCCCAACGCCTACTATCGGTATGCTGGGCGTAATGGACGATGTAGAAAACATCATGACCGCTGATTTTAAACAACCCGGCGACCTGATCTACCTGATTGGTGAATCAGTTAATGATATCGCTTCGTCACAATACCTGGCTTCATGGCACAAAATTTTAAAAGCGCCTGCTCCGCATTTTGATATCGACCAGGAATACGAGGTACAGCAAGCTATCAAAGGCCTGATCAAACACCGGGTGATCGAGTCGGCACATGATGTGGCCGATGGCGGTTTATATATCGCGCTGCTGGAGTCATCTATGCCGAATGGACTTGGTTTTGACATTGAAACAGATGACGATATCCGTAAAGATGCCTTCCTTTTTGGTGAAGCGCAAGGCAGGGTAGTGGTAACCGTAGCTCCAGAAGAGCAGGAGCGCTTTATTGAATTTATGGCTACCAGCGATGTTGAATTCAGCTTACTGGGTACCGTAAATAATGGTTTCCTGAATGTTGACGAAGTGCCATTTGGCCATGTTACCGACTTGAAAATGGTTCATAGCAACGTATTACACTCTATTTTAGGCGAATAATGCTGAAGCTGAACCGGGTACATCATATCGCTATTATTTGTTCCGATTACCAAAAGTCGAAGCATTTTTATAGCGAGATACTGGGTTTCAAAATATTATTGGAAGTATACCGCGAAGAGCGGCAATCCTATAAGCTCGATCTGGAAGTGGGCAACCAGTACCAGATCGAGCTTTTCTCTTTTCCGGAGCCACCAGTCCGGCCATCACACCCCGAAGCTGTAGGTTTACGTCATTTAGCTTTTGAGGTTGATGATATTGATGAGGCAGTTAATTCCTTGCGAGTCAATGGTGTAATTACAGAGCCTATTCGGGTAGATGAATTTACCGGTAAGCGTTTCACTTTTTTTGGCGATCCGGATGGCTTGCCGTTGGAACTTTACGAAAAGTAGGTCTTTAGTCCGAAGTTTAGAGTCGTTAGTCTGAGGTGAAGATTTTTAACTTTACTTCCAGTAGTTCAAGTCTCAGGTCTCATATCTCATATCTCATATCTGAATAAATGTTCCAGTTCAAACAATTTAGCGTTGATCAAACAGGTTGCGCCATGAAGATTAATACGGATGGTGTTTTATTGGGTGCGCTGGCCGGTACCGCCGAATATTCCACCATTTTAGATATAGGCACTGGTACCGGCGTAATTGCCCTGATGCTGGCCCAGCGTTTTACCTATGCCCGGATTGACGCTGTTGAGATTGATGAAAGCGCGGCTATAACTGCCGGGAGCAATTTTAAGAATTCGCCTTTTGCTGATCGTCTTACATTGTTTTCGGTTGGCTTTGAAGATTTTTTCGCTGGTCATCCGGATAGAAAATATGATCTGATCGTATCCAATCCGCCATTCTATATCAATTCGCTGCAATCGCCGGGCGTAAAGAAAAATTTGGCCAAACATGCTGAGGATGGTTTTTTTGAAGGGTTGATAAAAGCTGTTGCAAGCCATTTAACGGAGAACGGAACTTGTTGGCTCGTTTTACCACTGGAGACGGCTGAGTTGGTGAAAACTTTGGCTACGCAATATCAACTCCGTTTACAAAAAGTAATTAATGTGCATTCGTTTGAAAATGATGAACCACACCGGGAAATACTGGCTCTGGGTTTTGACACAAGCCAATCGGAAGAAGAGAGGTTGGTGATCTATGATGAGCCTAAAGTTTACAGCAGACCATACCAGGAAGTATTGAAAGGCTTTTTGACGATATTTTAAGCCCCCACGTCATTGCGAGAAACGACGTGGCAATCCCCGATAAGCAGAGAGTCCCTGTAAGTAGAGGATTGCCACGCTAGGCTCGCAATGACATAGGTTTATTTTCCTCCCAAAGTCGGTTAACACAAAATAAGGCTTATTTATATTTAAATCATTTATTTTCAATTATTTAAATCGATGTTAACCATAAAAAGTGTAAACCATGTAAACCCACTTTTTAAACTTTACGCAGGTTTTTTTACGCGCAATGACAGATTTCTTAACTCCTGGTTCTTGACTCTTGCCTCTTGTATCTATCTTTACAGCATGACCCGCATAGGCTTAATATCCGATACCCACAGCTACCTCGACGATGCCGTTTTTAAGCATTTTGAAAATTGCGACGAGATCTGGCATGCTGGCGATTTCGGCACCCTGGAACTGGCCGATAAGTTAGCCGCTTTTAAGCCATTAAAGGGCGTTTACGGCAATATCGACGGCAAGGATGTGCGATTGGTATACCCGGAAAATCTGCGTTTTAACTGCGAAGATGTTGATGTATGGATGACCCATATTGGAGGCTATCCGGGCAAATATAGCCCGGCGGTAAAAAAGGAAATTTACTTAAATCCGCCTAAACTGTTTATCTCAGGGCATTCGCATATCCTGAAAGTAATGCCCGATAAAACGATAGGCTGCCTGCATCTTAATCCAGGTGCGGCAGGGCAGCAGGGCTGGCATAAAGTACGCACCCTCATGCGTTTTAATATCGATGAAGATAAAATTCAAGATCTGCAGATTATAGAACTGGCGGGAAGGTTTTAATTATTGATTTAGTGAATTACTGAATAAGCCCAGTCAATTTAAAATTTAGTTTTTAAAATTTAGACATTAAACCCCCTTCGCATTCTCCACTTCAAAAACAGAATCAATCAGCAGCGGTTTCTGTTTACCGGCTGCTACAGCCAGCTCATCACAGCGTTCGTTTTCGGGGTGACCGTTGTGGCCCCGTACCCAGGTGAATTTGATCTGGTGGTGTTTGCTGATATCGAGATAACGCAGCCACAGATCCTTGTTCTTTTTACCGGCGAAGCCTTTTTGCAGCCAGCCATTTACCCAGCGTTTCTCGATGGCATCGATCACATATTTAGAGTCGGAAAAGATCATGACCTGCTGATTGGGGGTCTTCAGCGCTTCCAGCCCCTTTATTACAGCCAATAGTTCCATGCGGTTATTAGTGGTTTTGCGAAAGCCCTCGGAAAGCTCTTTATAATGCTTACCCGAACGCAGAATTACCCCGTAACCTCCCGGACCTGGATTTCCGCTTGATGCCCCGTCTGTGTAAATTTCTATCATAAGCCCCCTAACCCCCTAAAGGGGGGACAAAAGTAGCATAAGTTACATTAATTGCCGATAAGATTTTCAAAAATTCCCCCTTCAGGGAGGTAGGGGGATATATTTAATAGAACTAAATGGATTTTAATTGTGGTTTTACTTTGGCGTAGAAGTCCTTATAACTCTGATGTTGCCGGAAAGCAGAGTCGCCAGGAAAGCCACAGTTTTCCATACATATCCTCAGATAGTCAATAAAGGTTGTTTCGTTGGGCTCGTTTAAAAATAAACTGTCTATGCTCTCATTGCGAGTGATCTGCAAGGAATAAGCCGGACCTCCACTAATATTGTCTTTATGTAAGTAATCAGCTGCCAATTCTAAAGTAGGTACTTCATCTTCGTCATATTCAAGGGATTCCCTTATGTATTCTTTCCAGTCATCAGTAGTCACATAAACTACAAGATCATCGAGACTATCAATTTGTATCGGGTCTGCGCCTTCCCATAGCAAATCAGGTTGGCTTTCGTAATCCCATGCAAAGTTACATGTGCCCACAATTTTATAAAATAACTTTAACGAAAGTGGGATTTTTCCGAAATCGGCAACTGCATTTTCAAGATCTGAAATTAAATTATCAGAGTTGGGTAAAGGAGCTACTAACGGTTTGTCGGAATTATTTGTAAAAGTAGTTTTGAATACATAATTGATTTTATTCAATTCGTGATAAATTACCTGAAGATTAAAAGCTACTCTGTTAAAGGTCTCAATAAGTACTGCCTGTACATCATCAAAATGTTCAATGCCAAAGGCTTTTTTCCCTAAACCATAAATGTCATCATATACAGCAGTACTATCTTCGCCGCCTAAATAACGCTCAATAAATTTCATAATAGCCGAATATCAATATAGGGCTATATTAACGAAAAAAATGAAATGATGAGATCGTTACCGTCACATTTATCAAAAGCTCTCCCTTCGGGGGCTGGGGGTTAATCAACCTTTTTAATTTTCAACCTCAGTGAGTTCCCAATTACTATAACATCAGAAAAGGCCATAGTAAATGCGCCGATCATCGGGTTTAGAAAGCCTAAAGCAGCAAGGGGAATGGCGATGATATTGTAGGCAAATGCCCAGAACAGGTTTTGTTTAATGGTGAGCAGGGTATGCTTACTAATCTGTAAAAACTTAATAACCGAGTGCAGATCGGTATTCAACAGTACCACGCTGGCTGATTGTATGGCTACCTGGCTGGCATCGTTCATGGATACGCCTACATCGGCTTTGGTTAATGCGGGTGCATCATTTATACCGTCGCCTATCATGATAGTTTTACCCTTCTGCTTGTACCTATCAATTACGTTGAGCTTTTCGTCGGGTAGTTTTTCGGCATGTACCTCTTTAATACCAATGGCAGCCGCTACTTTTAAACAGCGGTCTTTTTTGTCGCCACTCAGCAATATAGGTTTAATGCCCATTTTTTTGAGCTGAGTTATCAGCGTGGCTGTTTCGGGTTTTATTTCATCGTCGAGGGCTATCTGGGCCAGCAACTGTTGATTTTTATACAGTGATAGATTAAAATGATCGTCCTTATTTAGTTTAGCCGTACCGAGAAAATAGTTGTTGCCTTCCACGTCTTCTGCGCGCATACCCAGGCCTTTTTCTTCCTTGGCTACTTTAAGTATCACCTTTTGCCGGGGTAGATTTTTTAGTCCGCTTACTAACGATCGGGCTATCGGATGATTTGAGCGCTCTTCAATGGCGATAATGATGCCGCGAATCAATTCGATATCGATACCTGGTTCGGTCTTGATCTCATTGATGCTGAACTTGCCAGTGGTTAAGGTGCCTGTTTTGTCGAATACTATATATTTGGTATGAGCTACGGCTTCAATGGTATCACCTCCTTTGATGAGGATGCCGTTCTTAGCCGCACGGCCCAGTCCTACCATCACAGCGGTAGGGGTAGCCAAACCCATGGCACAAGGGCACGATATCACCAGTACGGCAATAGCATTCAGCAAGGAGTGCTGTAAGCCTGCCTGGCCTACGTAAAAAGTAAGTGCAAAAGTAAGCAGAGAGATACCCAGCACTGTCGGTACAAATATAGAAGCAACCTTATCACCCAGTTTTTGAATAGGAGGCTTTGCAGCCTGGGCTTTCTTCATCAGTTCGATGATCTGCGATAGTATAGTATTGGAACCAACCTTGGTAGCCAGCATATGTACATTGCCGTTTACTAATATAGTGCCGCCTATCACTCTATCGTATTTTTTCTTTTCAACTGGTAAACTTTCGCCGGTAAGCATGGCCTCATCAACGGAGGCGCTGCCGGATAGAATCTCGCCATCAACGGGTATTTTATCGCCCTGGTTTACTAATAAGGTATCACCCGGACGTACTTCTTTGGCGCTGATCACTTCTACGCCGCCGTTAACAACACGGTTGGCGTTTACCTGCTGAAACCTGATCAGATCTTTTACTGCGGATGTAGTTTGGGTTACGGAACGTTTTTCGAACACATTGCCCAATAATACCAGGGTTATAATAGTAGCACAGGTTTCGTAAAACTGATATTTGGGACCTAAATGCTGCAGCGTACCTGTGAGGCTATATACAAATGCCGATGTTGAACCGATAAATATGAGCACATCCATATTGGGTACACCTCCTTTTACCGAACTCCAGGCACTTTTACCAAAATGCAGGCAGCCCACAATAAATACTGGCAAGCATAATAATAGTTGTACAATAGGTTGATGTAATACATGCCAGGGCAACCACATGCCGAGCAAAAGAGGTGCGGTAAACAGCGCACAAAAGATAAATTTGTTCTCTACTTTATTATAAAATGAAGGCTGATGTTGCGAAATATCGTCAATCACTCTAAAACCTAAGCTTTCTATTCCTTTTTTTATTTCGGGGAGTTTGGTTGTGTCGCTGGTTGAAAATTTTACCTCTTCGCTGGCAAAGTCGACCAGTATGTTGTGTAAGCCCCTTTTTTCAAGTAGTTTATGTACAGATAAAGCGCAATTATTACAATGCATCCCTGTCACATTCAATTCAATTAATTGCTCAGTCATAAATACAAATCTAATAATTAATTAAAATCGTTCTAAACTAAACAGGTAAGCCAAATGTAATTTTAAAAAGAGTTTGCAAATAGCCGTAAGATTTCTATTTTTGCACTCTCCAAACGGTAGATGTAGCTCAGTTGGTTAGAGCATCGGTTTGTGGTACCGAGGGTCGTGGGTTCGAGCCCCATCATTTACCCGAAAGCCTCTCATGAAAATGAGAGGCTTTTTTATGTAAACCGTAGTTTTAGCTCAGCTGATAAAAAGCAATGACAAGGTATCGTAACAATCCTTGTCATTTAATTTGCTAAGATTACCATTATTCAGGCAATGTAATTTTATTGTATTTCTGTTAAGAATGGATAATCGGTATATCCTTTTTCTCCTCCACCATACATAGTTGCTCCGTCCGGTACATTCAACTCAGCATTTAATTCAAACCGTTTAGGCAAATCTGGATTGGCCAAAAATAATAAACCGTAAGAAACCATTTTGGCGATCCCCTTTTTCAATTCGGCTTCCCCGCTTTCTTTATTGAACCCGGCATTGGCCATGATCAGGTGCTTACTTATGCTGCCAAATGTTTCGATTGCATTTTTAGGATAGCTTGGGTAATTATCCAAAGGTAAAGTTCCATTCATCAGGTGGATAAAGGCCAATGGCATATCGTTCAATGCTTCGATCAGAGGTATGAATTGTGCCACCGGATCTCTGTTTTCGATATTGTTGTAATAGATAGTTGGCGATAGTTTAATGCCGACCTTATCGTTGCCTAACGCATTAACCAGTTCCTGCATTACTTCTAACACAAAGCGGTTCCTATTTTCAATGCTGCCGCCATATTCGTCAGTTCGGAGGTTTGCACTTTCTGATAAAAATTGGTTTGGCAAATACCCAAATGCCGCATGTAGTTCAACGCCATCAAAACCGGCCTCTATAGCATTGCTTGCAGCCTGGCCGTAATCCTTTACTATTTGTTTGATCTCTTGGGTAGTTAATTCCTGGGGTGTTTCGTAATCTTTCAATCCCTGGGAGGTATAATGCTGCTGCCCTTTTATCCCAATTGCCGATGGCGCTACAGGGACATTTCCTTTTCTATCTACCGAATGCCCAACGCGGCCGGTATGCCAAAGCTGGGCATAAATCACACCTCCCTTATCATGAACCGACCTGGTTACTTTCTTCCAGGCATCAATTTGCTCCCTGCTGTATAGGCCCGGTGTATAAGGGCTACCCAGCGCCTGCTCAGAAATGTTTATGGCCTCGGTAATGATCAGCCCTGCACTTGCACGCTGTGTATAGTATAATACGGTCAGGTCGGTTACCACGCCTTCGGCGTTAGCCCTGCTACGTGTCATTGGCGCCATCGCGATGGCGTTCTTCAATGTTTCTTTTCCTAATATTATATTTTCTAATAATTTCATGATATTTTTTTTATTGTTTTTTTGGTAGTTGTAAACTGTATTGTTTGGTTTCTTTAAATGAACTGCTGATCGATTCTGTTATTGAGCGACCACAAGAACAACTTTACCGTTGGCCCCACCAGCCGACAAAAAGTCTTGAGCTTGCGCGGCTTCCTCTAATGGGAAAGTTTTTGCAACAATGGGGCGTAGTTTTCCTTCATTGACCAAAGCCAAGCCAGTGGTCAAACTATCCGCTGATATATTGGAACGGATAAATCGTGCATCAACTTTATGTTTTTCTGCGAATTCTGTAGACGGTGAGGCTGCTATGCTGAATAATTTACCTCCGGGCTTTACTACTTCAAAAAGCTTATTTTGAGATTCACCGCCGGCGCAATCCGCCACCAGGTCAACATCTTTAACCAGCGCCGTAACACCCTGCAGTTTATAATCTATTACTTCATCTGCACCGAGGCTTTTTACCAGGGCTATTCCTTGGCCGGATGCTGTACCTATAACATAGGCTCCAGCACTTTTTGCCATTTGTACCATGGTGGCCCCTGTTGCGCCGGCCGCTCCCTGAATTAAAACTTTCTGGCCTCTCTCTAATTTCCCTTCATTGAATAATACAGACTGGGCAGTTCCGATATTGACAACCAATGAGGTTGCTTCTTCGAATGAGGTATTGACGGGTTTTATGGCAACATGGCTCTCATTTACCAACACGTACTCTGCATACCCGCCTGCCGAAGTTACACCGATCACCTCATCGCCCGCTTTAAATTGGGTTACCTTTTCTCCGGTGGCAACAACAATCCCCGATACATCTGCACCTGGTATAAAAGGCAGACTGACAGGACGGATCTGTTGCATAATGCCGCTGCGTAATTTGATATCCAAAGGATTTACGCTGGCTGCCTTAACTTGAATTAAAATCTGGTTTTCATTGCTGATTTCAGGCTGAAGGGTTTCTGTCACCTCTATCACATCGGAATTACCAAACGCCTTATATTGTATTGCTTTCATTATTTTTTATTTTGTCATATTTAATTATATGACAAATGTAGAGGTTGATAAATGGGTAAAATAGCCGAAAAAGACACAAGAATAGCTCTATCCGGCAATTGGCATTTAATATGAAAGAAAAGAGGCTTTATGAAGTGTAAGAGAACTTCTTTGGGGTAATGCCATACTGCTTGGCGAATAATCTGCTGAAGTGGCTGAGGTTTGAAAATCCTAACTCATAACCAACCGCAGAAACGGAATGTTTGGCCTGTTTTAACAGAAAAGCGGCCTCTTCCATTCTTACCTTCTGAAAATAATTATAGATGGTATCTCCAAACGTTTGCTTAAACAGTTGCTTCAGTTTCGTCTCGCTCATGGAAGCGATAATGGCTAGTTCGCTTAAAACCGGCGGAGTACTCAGGTCATTCAATATTTCGTTGCGAATGACTAAAAGTTTTTCCGCGTCGTTACTATTTATATTCTTAAAAGTGATATGCTCCCTGAGCGACAGCTTACTAAAAAGCAGGTACATCAATTCCTGTACCTTAATTTGTACATAGAAATTATTCAAGGAGTTATTCATATCAACGGATACAATATTTTTAAGCAGCAATTGCATTTCCGCATCCAAACTCTCGAAAAATAGAAAGGAAGTGTTTTCTGCTGTAATGGTTTTTAAGGTACCGTTAGGCTTTTCAATAGATAGAACTGAGCGCAATCGGTTAGCGGTAATTCCAACTACTACATATTGAATATTGCTGCCGGCAGGGAAACGGATCTCCGTGCGCAAATCATTTGATGACAGGAGTATAGAAGAATCATTTTTTTGTGAGCCTGGTATGTTTGCTTCATTATGATATTTAACTTCAAGATCTTCCCTATCGTTATAAAAGAAAATGGTACGGACATCATTAGCTATTGCAGCCGGATTGCGTTTAACAATCAGGTCTTCTTTCAATCTATAACGGTGGATCGTCAATTTGAAATCATCTCCAAACCCAATTTTACGTACATAACCTTCTCCAAGTGCCTTGGGTATTTCCAATACATTATCCCTTATTGGCGCATTGATCTGCTTTGAAAACAGTGTTATAAAGTCAAAACCAGGGGCTGTGGTAAATTCAAAAATCATTGCAGGAAATAAATGGTTAACATGTCTAAGATTAAGTAAATCTTTTAAATTTCAATTCAGTATTTACATAATATCTTGCTTTACATCGCAGGAGAGACATAAGGTATAAAACCTCCATGTTAGGAGATATTAAAACGCTCTATTATAGATATCAATTTTTGTGATTTAATGATGTTCCAAATTATGTAAAAAATCTGAATTATTGCCTATTGGGAGTTCGTCATATTCCTTGATTTTTTATGAAAATCAGTCAGCCGCTTTACACGAACAACTGCCCAACTTGATGGAGAAGGTATCAGTTCAAATGTCTGCATCTCTGTGGATTTTTATAACATCATCAGCCGGCTGATATAATTCGGAATAGTTGGGCTAACACAATTTCATGTCCCAATTGTTAAAAAATGTTAAAGGCATTTGAAAATTTCATTTTGCTTTTTTTATTTGAACCATCAATTTTTAAACATTAAACAATTATCGAAAAAGCATTTTTTGAAAGCTATCATTAATTATTTTAGTTGTTAGATCATGTTACCCCAATTCACTATCACCCGCTTCAGCGCAGCGCGCAGCTTTACATTTCTTTTATTATTTCTGACATTCGCATCACAGGCACAGCAGCAGCCAGTCACCTGGCCGGTTGGCAAATCAGGCTTTACCGCTAAACTGATGAACATCGAGGCTGCCACCAATGAAACCTTCCGTTACAGTACAACGCTGCATAACGGTTCGGCCAGTGCCAGGATATACGAACTCAAAGCCGATCTTCCGGTTGGCTGGATGATCGCTTATAAAGTGGACGGCAGCCAGGTTACTTCGATCAACGTAGATGCGGGGAAAATACAGGACATTGCCATCGAGATCAATGCCACAGCCATGGCCTCTCCAAAAAAATACACGATCCCGGTCAAAGCCATAGCTGGTTCTGATACCTTGTCGCTAAACCTGGAGGCTGTAGTCAAAGGTTCTTATGGTCTGACGCTGAGTACACCAACCGGAAGAGTAAGCGACGAGGTAACCTCCGGCAGTCAAAAAGAACTGCAATTGACTGTCAGGAACAGTGGTACCCTGTCATTGAACGACCTGCAAGTCACCGCTCAGCTGCCTACCGGCTGGGAATCTACTTTTGAACCGGCCAGCATTAAACAATTGGAAGCAGGGAAATCAATGGATATTAAAGTAACTGTAAAAGTACCTGACAAGACCATCGCCGGTGATTATGCCGCCAATTTTACGGCAACAAACAGCAACACCAATTCACAAATCGCTTTCCGGTTGCTGGTAAAAACATCCCTGCTCTCGGGCTGGGTAGGTTTTTTGGTCATTCTGGCGGCTATTGGTGTGGTATATTACCTCATTCGTAAATATGGCAGAAGGTAACATATTCATTCCAGTTATTACAAATGAAAGATTCTATCATACAATTAAATGGTTTAACCAAAAACTATGGTTCCCGTAAAGCAGTTGATGATCTGACCCTTGATGTTTATAAAGGCGAGATCTTTGGATTGCTGGGACCTAACGGCGCAGGCAAAACCACCACTATATTAATGATGCTGGGGCTTACTGACCCAACAAGCGGAACAGCTTTTGTTTGCGGGTATAACGCTACCAGCAGCCCTATTAAGGTTAAGAAAAAAGTAGGCTATATGCCCGACAGCGTTGGTTTTTATGATAATATGACAGCGTTAGAAAACCTGGTATATATTGGCAGGTTAAATGGATTGCCTGAAAATGAGCTTAAAACACGATCGGCAGAGGTACTGGAAATAGTAGGGCTTACCGCAGACAGCGACAAAAAGACGGCTGCCTTTTCCCGGGGGATGAAACAGCGGTTGGGCCTGGCCGATGTGTTGATCAAGAACCCCGATGTTATTATCCTTGATGAGCCGACACTGGGCATCGACCCCACAGGAGTTAGAGAATTTTTAGCGCTGATCAGGCAGTTAAGCAGGCAACAAGGACTTACTGTTTTACTTTCATCGCATCATTTGCACCACGTGCAGCAAGTGTGCGACCGCGTAGGGATTTTTGTTAACGGCAAATTGTTGGCACAGGGAAATGTCGGCGCGCTGTCCAGTCAGGTATTCGACACCGATAGTTATGTCACTACTATCAGGATAGCACAACCCATACAGAGGCCTTGGTTACTCGAACCTACACTTCAGGCATGGGAAGCGATCAACCAGATCACCATCAATAAAAATGAGCTGGAATTTACCTGCAACCATGATGTGACGGCCTCCCTGGTTCGATTTCTGGTTGAAAAAGGCTATGACGTTATCGGCGTAAATCAAAAAAATTATGGACTGGATGATATCTATCAAAAATATTTTGAATCCAACAGCACTGAAAATACAAGCTATGAAAAGTAAATCTGTTGCAACGGGGCCTTTTGGTGTCATCGTTCACAAAGAAATAACGGATCACATACGCAGCTGGCGCTTTGCAATATTGATTGCGCTTATCGTTCTTACCTTTATTGCCGCCATGTACGTATCGCTGACGAACATCAAATCAGCCATTGGAAATGCAAAGGATCCAGACCATCTGTTTTTATACCTGAAGCTACTAACAACAACCGACAATTCTATTCCGCCGTTTCATGTATTTCTGAGTTTTCTGGCCCCTTTGCTGGGCATCAGTTTAGGATTTGACGCGATCAATTCAGAGCAAAATAGCGGCACATTAGCCCGCCTGATGGCACAACCGATCTACCGGGACAATTTGTTGCTGGCTAAATTTGTAAGCGCCCTGGTTATGGTGAGCAGTTTGTTTTTAGCATTGGCTTTGTTAATGATAGGAAGCGGACTGATCCTGACAGGAGTGCGCATGGAACCCCAGGAATTGCTCAGGATATTGGGGTTCATTGTGATCACGATCGCTTATGTGGCTTTTTGGTTAAGCTTATCCATCATGCTGTCCATTTTGTTTAAGCAAGCGGCAACCTCCGCGCTTACGGCAATTGGGATTTGGCTATTCTTTACGATATTTTATCAGATCATAATAAACCTCGTTATTAAATCTTTCTTACCTGATCCGGCTTATCTAACCCCAGCCGAAATTATCAGTTATAACGATCTGATTTTGAATCTGCAACGTATAGCGCCAAACCAGCTTTACTCAGACACAGTCACCACCTTGCTGATGCCTTCCATCCGCAGCCTTGGCCCTGTAACCATGGAACAAATGGCGGGTGCAATACCAGCTCCATTGCCTTTTAAAGAGAGTGTAATGCTCGTTTGGCCGCAAGTAAGTGGTTTGATGGCATCAACGGTAGGATGTTTTGCTCTTGCTTATTATTTTTTTATGCGCCGTGAAATACGTAGCTGATAAAAACATAATGCACTAAGTAGGTTAGATATCGTATTCAAGGAACTTGCAGATCAAGTTAATATGATATCACTTTGAGTTTATAAGTCATCCTACTTACCCGTCATTCATTAGTAAGGGGACTGAAAGCAGCCGGCTTTAAACCTGATAATGTAAGGATTCGTAATCTATTTTTTGGGTGAATTTCCGGATGTATGTCCAGAAGGATCGACGTTTCCTTTGCTCATCGAGTCGCTCGCCGGCCGGTTAGTCGAATCGCGGCGGTCTTTGTTGATGGTTGCAGTATCCTGAATAGAAGGGCCACCCCCTTTGTTTACACTACTGGTATCCTGACTGTTGCCGACCTTTTTATGACTATCGGTTGGGTTACAGGCCGCAAGCATTACTATGAACGCCATTGAAAAGCCGAGGTAAGAGATGCTCATTTGATTTTTCATAGGTTTATCATCATAAACAGCCGGCTTTTAACCGCCTGCTTTGGTTTATAAAATTTCCGACTTGATTTTTACCTTTTAGGAATCAATACAATACATGAAATTTGATAATTAATTTCTTAAAAGTAAATATTGTTGTATTTTATAACTTAAAATAGCTGACAGTGTTTTAAATATGAAAAAAAATAGATTTTATTTTCATAAAACTATAATTTATTTCCTCTGTTGAAACTAAGAAAAACTATAACAACGGGCAGTTAAATCAGAACAGGATGATCTACACATTAGGCATAAACGCAGCTTTTCACGACTCGGCTGCATGTATATTAAAAGATGGTAAGCTGTTAGCAGCTACTGAAGAGGAGCGTTTCACTCATTTCAAGCACGGAAAACGTCCGGTTCCTTTCTCTACCTGGGAACTACCTTTCCATGCTATTGATTACTGTTTAAAAGTGGCTGGTATCCATTTAAGGGACGTAGATCATGTTGCGTATTCATTTGATCCGTATTTACTTTTGGGTGACGAGCACGCAGGCATGTCAACCATAGCCATACCTTTAGAGGATACTGGTGATCAATTGTCAAAGGAATGGGATAATCCATGGGATCCATTATTTTTAAGTGCTATTTTGAACGCGCCCCGCCAGTTGGTGGATGGATATCCACACCATCTGCAGCAACGGTTTATCGGCGCTTCTGTTAACGATTTTGAATGGCATTTTGTTGAACATCACATTGCTCATGCGGCAAGCGCTTTTCATTGTTCGCCCTATAACAGCGCAGCGGTGATGACCATGGATGGCAGGGGAGAAAAAGCAACTACATCTTATTTTACGGGAAATGGTAAAGACTTAACCTTGATAGATCAGGTATATCTGCCCAATTCCTTGGGGCTGCTTTATGAGCAGGTAACAACCCACCTTGGATTTCTGCATTCTTCGGATGAATATAAAGTGATGGCGCTGGCTTCATACGGTAAACCTGAATTTGTGAATGACTTTCGGGAGATGATCCGGTTAGATAAAAACGGTCATTATACCATAACAGATCAAAACCTGGAACAGCGCTTTGGGCCAAAGCGGTTACGGCACGAGGAATTCACCAGTCATCATTTTAATATTGCCCATTCTCTGCAAGTGGTACTGGAAGAAACGGTTCTGAAAATAACAGATTGGCTATACCATAAAACGGGTGAAAAAAACCTATGCATGGCTGGCGGCGTGGCCCTTAACTGCGTGTTGAACGCCCGCATTCGCGATCAGGGGCTATTTGAAAATATCTGGGTTCAGCCTGCCTCCGGTGATGATGGCACCGCGCTGGGTGCCGCTTTATGGGTTGATGCGCAGCAAAGACAGAACTACAATAAAGACTTTGTTATGGATCATGCCTATTGGGGTCCTGAATATAGTGATGAAGAAATTGAGAAATTTATGATTTGGGCTAAAGTACCTTATAAAAAACTGAATAATATTGCCGAAGAAACCGCTGAGATCCTGGCGCAGGACAAGATCATTGGGTGGTATCAGGGACGGATGGAATTTGGTCCGCGTGCTTTAGGAAGCAGGTCAATTTTGGCTTCGCCTATCAACCCAACCATGCAGGCACGGTTAAACGAAGTAAAAGACCGGGAAGATTTCAGGCCGGTGGCCCCGGTAGTACTGGAGGAAGAAGCCGCTAACTGGTTTGAAAATGCAGGCTATTCACCTTTTATGTTATTTATTTATAACGTAAGACCGGAAAAGGCAGACCAGATACCGGCTGTAAGGCACACAGATGGCACTGCACGGATACAAACCATTAATGAACACCAGCATAAAAATTATTACGAATTGTTAAAAGCCTTTCAACGTAAAACTGGGGTACCCGTACTGGTGAACACTTCCTTTAACACTTTAAGCAAGCCGATAGTTTGCTCACCGCGTGATGCGATCGAGTGTTTCTGGACTTCGCCATTTGATGCTTTGGTAATCGGATCTTTTTTAATTGAAAAAAATGGAGATAAAACTGTCAGTCGTGATTCCTACCTACAGGCGTCCGAAATTACTGCTTAATTGTTTGAATGCTTTAACCACACAGAATTTTGATCCTGGTGCTTTTGAGATCATTGTAGTTAGCGATGGGCCCGATAAGCTTACAGAAACAATGTTGACTAATTGGAGCAAGTTGAATTACCCACTGGTAAGATATTTTCATACCGATGAAAAGAAAGGGCCTGCAGCTGCCCGTAATTACGGTTGGTTAAATGCCAGAGCTAAATTGGTTGCTTTTACCGATGATGACTGCTTACCCGATGAAAACTGGCTGCAGGCTTTTTATAGCCACTATCAACAGGAGCATATAGTAGCTTTTAGCGGGAGAACCATAGTGCCGTTACCCGAAAAACCTACCGATTACGAATTGAACATCGCCGGTTTACAAAGCGCCGATTTTATAACAGCCAACTGCTGTTGTACAAAAAAAGCTCTTGCGCTTGCAGGCGGTTTTGATGAACAATTTACTATGGCATGGCGCGAAGACAGCGATCTGGAATTTAAGATGATCCAGGCCAATATACCCATAGTTAAGGTTAACGGCGCAATAGTTACCCATCCGGTAAGGGAAGCCCCCTGGGGCATTAGTATTAAAGAACAGCGGAAAACACTATATAATGCATTATTGTATAAAAAATATCCCGCACTCTACCGGCAAAAAATTCAGCCAGTTCCACCGGTTCACTATTATACGGTTGTAGTTTCTTTTCTGATCATGATTGTCGGATTGGCTTTTCATCAGAGTACGATGCTGTATGGAGGATTGCTTTTCTGGACAGCTTTATCATTGTGGTTCGTCTTTCAACGGCTTCGGGCTACTACGTTGCAGCCCCGGCACGTGTTGGAAATGATGGTGACGTCACTGTGTATTCCCTTTTTATCACTCTACTGGCAATGGTACGGCGCCATCAAATACCGCGTTTTTTTGCTATGAAATTACCAACAGATATTAAAAAGATCATTGTGTTTCGGGCTTTGCAACTTGGCGATATGCTTTGTCATATTCCGGCGATGCGTGCCTTGCGTCATGCTTATCCCAATGCCAGTATTACCCTGGCAGGTTTGCCCTGGGCTAAATCATTCACAGAACGTTTTAATAATTATTTCGACGATTTTATTTGGTTTCCAGGATTTCCGGGTTTACCGGAGCAGCCTGTTGACCCGGTGCTCTTTGCTTCCTTTTTAAATAAAGTGCAAAACCGGCATTTTGATTTGGCTTTGCAGATGCAGGGTAATGGCACTATTGTGAACGCCATGATAGCGCTTTTTGAAGCGCATTATACTGCAGGATTTTTTCTTCCGGATGATTATGCGCCTAATCTGGAATATTTTTTGGCTTATCCTGATCATGGATCAGAGATTGAAAGACATTTGCTGTTAATGGACTACCTGGGTATTCCATCACAGGGAACCCAACTCGAATTTCCAATAACTGCCCAGGATCAATACGATTATGAGACATTACAATTAGCGCTTGCACCCAAACAGTATGTATGTATCCATCCCGGATCTCGTGGTGCCTGGCGGCAGTGGCCCGTAGAACATTTTGCCGCCCTGGCTGATTATGCAGTAGAATGCGGTTTTAAAGCGGCTATTACCGGTACCAGGGAGGAGGCTGATATTGTAGCGGCGGTTATCGGTCAAATGCGTGAACCAGCCATTAACCTCGCCGGCCTTACCAATTTGGGTGCTATGGGTATCCTGATAAAAAATGCTTATGCACTCATCTCCAATTGTACAGGTGTATCTCATATGGCGGCTGCATTTCAAACCCCCAGCATTGTGATCAGTATGGATGGCGAACCGCAAAGGTGGGGACCGCTGAATAAGAAGCTCCATCGCACTATAAACTGGCTCGAAAGTGATGATTTTGATGCGGTCAAGAAACAAGCTATCGACCTGCTATCGGTAAGCCAGGTTAGTTTGTAAAAGCGTTTTCACCGCCTTCAGGACCTGCTCGCTGTCGGGAATAGGTACAAATTCCTTATATAACTGTTCGTGAACAAACCTGATCACCTCGTTGTTGCTTTGCAAGTTCTGTGGAACGCTAAAAGGTAATACGCAGTTTGGTGCTTTCCAGGGGGTATGCTGGGGATTAGTTTGAGCATAAAGGACCACGCAGGGTGTTCCGGATGCAGCAGCAATATGAACAGTGCCCGTATTAACAGAGACCACCGCGACGGCCATTTCTATTAAAGCAATGAACTCTTCTAAAGTAAATAAGCCGCCCATTGCATAGCTGCCTTTGCCGATTGCTTTTTGCAAATCTTCAGTGAGTTGCTTTTCACCTGTTGAGCCCGTAATAAGAAGTTGGTATCCCAGTTCATTCACAAGGCTGTGTCCCGTATCTACCCAGTTTTTTTTAGGGTACTGACGTTTAACTTCACTAACGCCGGGATGCAATATAAGCCAGGGTTTATCGGTGTTGATACTCTTTTGTTGGAGTTTACTTATAACTCTTTCTTTTGCATCCGTCGCAATTTTTAAGTTTAAGCTTTCATCCTCTGTGCTGGCACCAACACTTCCGACAAGATCAAGATCCCGCCTTACCTGGTGCTTAATTATTGAATAGGGCTCTTTATCCGGCACCCATTCGGTTAACAGCAGGTATGGATTTTCACGGCAATAAGCCAAACGCCTGGGAATACCGGCCAGGTAAGCCAGTATAACGGTTGGCAAAGGGTTTTGACTGTAAACGGTAAAGATAACCGCGGCATCAAATTGTTTTTGTTTAAGCAATGCAACAGTTTGTTCAAATATCGATACGTCAACTGGCGATTCAGTTTTAACCCAGGGGAGATCACAGGTGATAACTTCATCAATTTCAGGCATAAAACGGGCAATGCCGGCTGCCATAGAAGAAGTTAATACAGTGATCTTTGCTCCAAAAGATGTTTTTAACGCACGTAATGCCGGGCCGGTCATGAGTAGGTCGCCCATATTATCCGGGCGGATGCATAAAATATGTTTACAATCCTGCCAGTTGTTGAACATGTGTGAGTATATGCGCTGCCGCTTCGTTGATGTTGTTGACCTTTATTTCCGGTTCACGTATTTCGTTCAGGTGCCATTCTGTTTCATTGCCATTATCGATCAGGATACTTTTACAACCCGCCCGGTTACCGGCTTCAATGTCATTCAAAATGTCGCCAATCATCCAGGAGGAATTTAAATCGATAGCCAATTCCGCTGCCGCACGATACAGCATACCCGGCGCTGGCTTGCGGCAGTCGCAGTCAACGGCCCATGTTTTAACGATCCCGTCAGGATGATGAGGACAATAATAAAAACCACTTAACTGGATGTTTGCCTGGGCCAGCATCGACCTGAGTTCATTTTCGACCACCGTGAGTGCTTTTTCATTGAAGTAGCCACGGGCCACACCAGCCTGGTTGGATATAACGACCAATAAATAGCCTTCAGCCTGTAAGCGATGTAAGCCGGTCAGACAATGGTCGCTCAATACAATCAGCCCCGGATTTACATTGTAGGGGACGTCGACGATCAAAGTACCATCCTTATCCAAAAATACCGCTTTATTCTTGTTCATTCTTATCGCGATTAACCAGCTTTCCTTAGTTTTTTTTCAGTTGCTGTTTCTATGATCTTCTGATAAAGACTGCTTACCCTGCGGGCTACGCTGGCCCATGTAAAGTAAGCATTGACCCGGTTTATAGCGTTTAAACTTAACTCAGCTATCTTGGTTTGATCAAAAATTAATTCGTCTACCTTTTGCGCCAGTTCAGCAGGGTTATCCGGCGATACCAGTGCTCCGGTTTGACCATCCAGTACAGAATATTTAATTCCACCTACATTAGCTCCTATCACAGGCGTACCACAGGCCATGGCTTCTAACGGAGTTATCCCAAAAGGTTCATACCATGGGGTGGTTACAAAAATATCAGCAGCGGCATAATAATATTTAAGCGCTTCCCGTTGTTTACGCCCCGCAAAATGGATCTGCTCAGCTACATCACTTTCGCAAGCAATCTGGTAAAGCCTGTTGAGTTCCGGACATTGTTTAAGATCAGCACGTTCATTTTCTCCGCCAACAACCAGCAGACGAACCTGTTTGCCTTTTTTCTTTAATTGTCCCAAGGCTTTAACAACATTATCCACACCCTTACGCGGCACCATGCGCCCTAATTGCAGTAATATGGGCTCATTTGGATGCAGCTGCAATTTTTTACGGGCTTCTTTCTTTTTAATCGGGTAAAATTCGTCCTGACTAAAACCGCAGGGAATTATAGTGATCTTATTCGCAGGCACCTCATAGTAATTGATCAAATCCTCCTTGTCCTGCGGACATTCAGCTATCACCCAATCGGCTGACTCTGCTACGTGTTTTTCGATCCTTAAACGTTCCGGCGGAAATTTGTCGTTATTGCCCTGATGCAATTGGCGGATATAACCTAATGCATGAAAAGTTATGGTGTAAGGGATATCCAATATAGATTTAACTTCCGCTGCTACCCAGCCCGACATGAAAAAGTTGGCATGTATCAGTTGGTATTCGATTCCTTGTTCAGCAATAAATGCTAACATATTATCCCTGAACTCTGGCATAAAGGGTAATATTTCTTCTTTGGGCAAAACCCGTGCAGGACCGGCTTTGACATGGATCACCCGGATTCCCGGCAGCCAGTTTACGATTTGTTGCTGCCCTGCGTCTTCCAGCCTGGTGTAAATATCGATCTGATAATTTTCATTGGCCAGGCATTTAGCCAGTTGTGCCACATAAACATTTTGCCCGCCGGTATCTACGCCTCCCAGATCAGCTAACGGAGAGGCATGTTCGCTAATGAAAGCAACGTGATGCATGGATTTATTCATAATGGTTTATTTTTCAGTAATTAATAAAGATTGTTGTTTATTGATTACGGCTAAAAAGAGTTGTTCCCATTGCTGGGTGAATCGGCTGATATTGAATTTTTGGCTGGCTGTTTCCCTGCCTTTTTCGCCCAGTTGCCTGGCATGTTCTACATCCCTAAGCAGTAACTTCATTTGAGCGATCAGATAATTGATATCGGTATGAATATATCCGGAGTGACCGTTTTCGATAACGGTAGCCAGCTCTGTGGTAGCCAGACCTACTACCGGGATTCCCATCATCATAGCCTCACATACGGCCAGCCCTAAACTGGTGTAGCGGATTGGATTAAAGAAAAATCGGTACTGACTGATAAATTCCGGTAGTTGAGGATGCAAAACTTCGCCAAGGCCAAGCTCACCTGTTCCCATGCCTACCAGATCAAGCGGAATATGTTTGCGCACTTCAAGAAAAACATCAAGGCCAAGCAAACGGCCGCGTGAGGGCAGGTTATTGATCACCACAATACCTTTATTTAGTTTTCCGGTATAGGTAGTTTCTGGTTGTATAACACCGTGTTCAATAACTGTAGCAGGTACTTCATTATTATCCCACATCAGCTTATTGAAATGAGTTACATGAACCAGGGTAATCGTTGGATCCTGCACAATATGCCTGGTATCCGTCGGATGCCCACGCGGCGGGTCGTGTTCCAGATAGATCTTTGGTAAATTTCTTTGTTCCTCCGATAGAATTTCGAACTGGTCAACCAGATAATTCTGATTGGTTTGAAAAAGAATACAGTCAAATTGTTGATATTTTACCAGTTCTGCGGGAACTTCGATAACGTTTGGACCGAAAGGGAACGTTTCCCCACGGCCATAGTACCCCTCAGGCTTGCCTGCCCTGGTCGGAATATAAATATCATAATCACCCTGCGATAAGTAGAAAAGATAGCTCCCGTGGATATGCCACGTAAATATTTTAGGCCTTTGTTTCATAAATAGATGTTTATGACCCAAACGTTTCAAAAATAAAACCAAAATGTCAGAAGCGTTTTAATCTTTTGAAACACTGCTGACAACATTGCAGGAGTGTTTACATACCTCTACAAGGTGTATAGTAAAATGCACTTTTATGATAATTTATTTCTTTAAAAGAAATTAAGTTAGATTTTTGTCTGGTAAAACAGGAAAAGCGGAGTACCGTTTTTGTTTGAGTAGTTTTTTACTTCTACGTCTGGCAATAATAGCTGGTAGGTATACATGGTCGGCCACCTGGCGGCCAAAACGGTTTCGCAATGTTTTTCTGAAATCGGCCCGCAGATGGATGATTGCTCGCATCTTATCAACTTCTCCTGGTTCCCTAACCAACTTAAGCAACCTCAGCGAAAGCAAGGCCAACAGCCCGCCGAAAATAAAAAAGTAGTTCCATCCCCGGAGATTCACCAAGGTGAAATTTGTAACGGAGGTGGTACTGATAAACTGCATATTCCAATTAAATTGATGGCTGGAAAAAAAGTCGGCCAGCAAACCGCCAACAAGCGGTGCTATAGTTGAAAAAAAAGCCGCAAACATATTTTTTACAGACAGGTAGGCAATAGCTTCATTCTTTGAGGCCAATTTCAATCCGATATTACTTAAAGCGAGATTTATCCCTGCGACAGACCAACCGCTTACCAGGTAGATGAGTACCAATAAACCGAGCCGGCCTAACCAGGTGGTTGGCATGGCCGTAAAAGCGAAAAACAGGATACAAAAGGCATATAAAGGGGCACAAATGCTGAGGATGGTCTTATTACTAAAACGGTCGGTATATTGTCCCCATAATTTAAAGGATAGGATGCCGCTGAGTTGACTCAAAATACCCAGAGATATCACATATGACAACGGCATCCCCAGGGTTTTGAGCAGGTAAACCGAAAAAAATGGCGTAGCTAAATTTAAAGCAAATGCCCAAACTGAGTTAAATGCCAATAGGTTTTTAAAATTCCGGTTTCTTAAAGGCAATGTAAATAAGGTGAGCAGTTTGCGGTTTATTTTTTTTGCCCGTGGTTCCGGGGTACGTAATAAAAAACCTACGCTTAATAAACCAAGCCCGCCGCCAATCAGAAATAAAATATTATAGGTGATGATCTCCTGGGAAGGATAATGTGCTTTGATATAGTCTATACCAAAAGCGGTTGCCAGGCTTAGGGTAACGTTCAGGGTTTGGGCCATCCGGCTTCGCCGGGAAAAAAATACGCCCAGTTGTTTTTCGGGCACCAGGTCTTTGACCCACGAATTCCAGCTGGCTCCGGCAATATCTCCAAAAATATGCTGAAAGAACAGCAGGAGAAGTAATACCTGTACGCTGGTACCGCGGGTAAACAAAAAAGGCATCAGGCCAATGGCTATAATGGGCAGTCGGGCCAGCAGATTAAATATGGATGTGATAACCCTGCGGTTGTTGAACCGTTGAACCAGCCAGATGGCCACCAGCTGAAAAATGGTGGTAAAAGTAGGCAATGCGGCAAAAAGACCTAACTGGAAATTTGTTGCACCTAAACTGATAGCCATGGCCGTAAGAAAAGTACCGCTGGTAAAAACCACCATAGCTTCGGCGGTCATACCGTCAGCGATCACCAATTTCAGTCCGGATTCGGTTTGATCTTTGGTTAACGATTTTGACGGCTGTAATTTCATCATATCGATCGGCTACTTTAACAAAACCCTATTAAACTCAAAAAGTTTATATTATTACTCATCCAATTTTATTCCACTTAAATAACCGCAGCAGTTCCGGGTTAATTTAATAAAGACAAATTATGCGCTACCATGTACTGGCAACGGATTATGACAGAACGCTCACCAGAGCTTTTATGCAAAAGCTAAGGGAGCAAAATACACAGCCGCCTGGCCGTACGCACTGCACAAATTGAGGATAAAGAAAAAAATGCGTAAAACATTTTGCAACTCATCATGAAGTTTTATACAGCGCTGGCTTAGTTAAAATAGGGATGTTGTTAACGCGGTTAACATTATTATATTTACATACCGTTTAATAACGGCAACAGGGAGACCAGCCCTTGCTTTATTATATAAGCCGATACATCAAAGTTCTTCCGGGGCGAACCATGCGTTCGCCCTTTTTAATATTTTAATTGCTCTTTCCCATTTATAACTATTTTTGAAAATCTACCCGTTATTTTTATTTGATCTGTCATGCCAGAAAAACCTGTTAAGCCTTTAAAAAAAACTAAGCCAGCTGTTATTGCCGTTGATGATAACGTCGTTAAAAATAAAGGCAGATCATTTCCTGTAGTTGCGATTGGAGGTTCTGCCGGAGCATTCGCCTCCTTTAAGCTTTTCTTCACCCACATGTCTGCCGAAAGCGGGATGGCATTTGTCATCATCATTCATCTCGATCCTAACCATAAGGGCCACGTTGCCGATTTAATAAAAACTTTTACCGTTATGCCTGTCATTGAAGCAGCTGATGGTATGCAGTTGGAAGAAAACAAGGTTTATGTGATACCTGCTAATAAGGACATGGGACTGCACAACCGCCGGCTGCTGCTGCTTAACCCAACTATGCCCAACGGTTACCGGCAGCCCATAGATTATTTTTTACAAAGTCTTGCCGATGACCAGTGGAACAGAGCGGTAGGCATCATATTTTCGGGAATGGGATCAGACGGTGAGACGGGTGTACGCATGATCAAAGAAAAGCTGGGAATGGTGATGGTGCAGGATCCGCAAACCGCTCAGTATAACAGCATGCCGCTGGCGGCGATCAGCACCAACCTTGTGGATTACGTATTATCGCCCGAAGAAATGCCGGTTAAGCTGATCCAGTATATGAACCACCCGGTTTTAGCAGAAGAAGCCTCTGAACATGTTCGGCAGGCCATCCAAAACTCCAATGCTATTCAAAAGATCCTGATGCTGCTGCGTTCGCATACCGGGCATGATTTTTCCCTTTATAAAAAAAGTACCATCACCCGTAGGATCGACCGCAGAATCGCTTATCACCAAATTGCTGATTACGCAACGTACGTGACGTTTTTAAGAGAAAACCCCCAGGAAACGGACGTGTTATTCAACGAATTACTGATAGGTGTTACCAAATTTTTTCGCGACTCTGCAGCCTTTGATTCCCTTAAAAAACGGTTGAACCTGCTGATGAAGGATAAAAAGAGCAATGAGCCTGTAAGGATCTGGGTGGCGGGATGTTCCACCGGCGAAGAGGCTTATTCTATCGCCATACTCCTGATGGAAAGTCTGGACGAAATTGAAAAAAATGACTGGCCAAAACTACAGATCTTTGCCACCGATCTTGACGCGGAGGCTATTGACCATGCCCGCGCAGGTTATTATTATGATAATATTGCGGCTGATGTTTCACCGGAACGCCTTGGGAAATACTTTATTAAAAATGAACACACTTACCAGGTAAGAAAAGAACTGCGGGAAATGATCGTATTCGCGCAGCATAACCTCATTAAGGATGCACCCTTTACCCGTCTTGATCTGCTTTGCTGCCGCAACGTGATGATCTACCTGACTACCGAACTTCAACGAAAAATCATCCCGGTATTTCATTATGCTATTAACCCCAAAGGCCTGATGTTCATGGGGCCGGCCGAAACCATTGGCGGCTTTACAGATATGTTTACCTCGGTTGATCCCAAATGGAAAATTTACGAGCGGAAGGGTAGTAATGTTTCAGCTGGCAAAATGATCGATTTTCCGTTTAACGTAGCCAGGCAGCTACCTGCCCAGGCTGTAAAAGCAGATGACATGGATAAAATAATAATCAAAAGATCTGTAGCAGATACTTTTAATAAGATCCTTTTGGAACATCACACGCCTGCGGCCGTTTTGGTGAATGACCGGGGGGATATCTTATACAGCAACGGTAAAACAGGGAGATTCCTGGAATTGCCGCATGGTGAAGCAATAATGAATATACACCGTATGGCGCGCGAGGAGCTGCGTTATGTTATTGGTAACGTAATACACCGGGCGCGGGGCCAAAAAGAGCCTGTTGTTGTTGATGATATCAAATTGAAAGAAGAAAGACAGATCAGGTTGGTATCCTTGAAAGCAAGTGTGCTGGAAGATACCGGGCTGCAAGGGTTGGTGTTGCTTGTTTTTGATGATAAAGGCTTGCTAAAAAGAAAGAAGAAAGCCCGTGCAGGTGTCGAGCAAAAAGATGTGGCGGTAGAGGAGTTGGAGAAAGAACTGGTATATACCAAACAACAGCTTAACAGTACCATTGAGCAAATGGAAACCTCCGTTGAAGAACTGAAATCAACCAACGAGGAATTACAAAGCACTAACGAGGAGCTACAGAGTACCAATGAAGAATCATTGACTACCAAGGAAGAAATGCAATCGCTGAATGAGGAGCTGATGACCATTAATATGCAGTATCAGGCCAAAACAGATGAACTGACAAGGATCAACAATGACATGAAAAACCTGTTGGATTCTACAGAGATCGGCACCATATTCCTGGATAATAACCTCGATATCCTGCGTTATACACCCCAGGTCCGGAAGCTATTTAACCTGATTCCTACAGATATTGGCCGGCCGATATTGCATGTAGTATCCAATTTTGATAACTCCAATATCGAAGACGACATTAATGAAGTAATTGAAAAGTTAGTAGTTAAGGAGCTGGAGGTAAAAACAAAAAACGATGAATGGTACCGCGTACGTATTATGCCGTACCGCACACTTGATAACTTTATATCGGGGGCCGTTATTACCTTCACACTGATTACCCAATACAAGGAATTAGAACAAAACCTTCAGTTACTCCGGAAATACGCGGACAATTTCGTAGATATTTTGGAAGTTCCAATTGCCGTTACAGATCAAATGTTAAAGATAACGCATGCAAATGCCGCGTTTTTACAGCTTACTAAGCTGCGCGCCGAAGAAGTTATGCAAAAACCGGTTATAGGATTGTTAAATAATTATTTCAAAAACGAAAAACAGATTGGGTTGTTCAACTCTATAGTAGAAACAGATGACCAGGAAATTGTAGAGTTGGAATTTGACAATGGGCTTTATCGGCTTACTGTGAGTCAATTGAAAGGTCCTGACAGAAGTGATTCAAAACAATTTGTGGTCACCTTAATAAAATCCAGTTAATACAGATGAAAGATAAAGTTTCATTCAGCAATTTGCGTAACCAGGCAGAAAAAGTACTGCAAAAGGTGGGCGATGGTGCAACCACGTTGAATGAAACGGATATGCAGGTGCTTTTTCAGGAGCTGCAGGTGCACCAGATTGAGCTGGAAATGCAAAACGATGAATTGAATCTTGCAAATGAAGCGCTTGAACGCCAGCAAGCCCGCTTCGCTGATATTTATGACCTAGCTCCGCTCGGTTACTTTATACTCACACATGCCTGTGTTATTGAGGAAGTCAATTATGCAGGTACTGTATTGCTGGAAGCAGGACGGTTTAGTCTGATCGGAAAACCCCTTAATATTTTTATAAGTGCCGACCAACAGGAAATTTTCCGGAACTTTTATAAAGCTCTGCAATCCGGCGAACGCCAGCGCTGCCAGTTAAAAATGATCACCAAAATGGCGAAGCCGTTTTATGCGCAACTGGAAGGCATCCTTACTAAGAGATACGCAGAGCATTCCCAACAATATTATATTGCGGTAATAGATATCACTGAACGAATCAAGACTGAAAAGGACCTGGCAGAAGTTAAGGAAAGATTGGAGCTTTCGTTGGAGGCTTCATCCGCTGGCACATGGGAGCTTGATCTGGAAACCATGAAGTTTTACCTTGATGAATTCAATTACCGCATTTGCGCGATACCTGGTGGTAAATTTGACGGCCAGTACCAAACCTTCATCAACCTGATCCATCCGGATGACAGGGAGATGGCCGATCAGCAATTTCGCAACTCTATTAACCAGGAAAAAGAAATAGACCTGGTATGCAGGATGATCAACAGCAAGGGGGAAACCTGTTATGCGGCTATAAGAGGGCATGTAATTGATGAGCCTGGCCCACAAAAACGTTTGGTTGGTATCATGATGGATATCACGGAGAAAAAAAGGCTGGAGGACGCTGCTTCAAAGTTGGAGCAAAATCAGCAAAGAGCCATCACACTGGCCACCTTGGCCGCCGGAGAAAGTGAGCGCCGGCGTATCAGCGACGCGTTACATGACAGCGTTAGCCAGTTACTTTATGGGATTAAAATTAAATTGGGCATGCTTGATCAAAGCGCTGCTATGAAACCAATTCATGAGATTAATGAATTGCTTGCTATGGCCATCCGCGAAACGCGAAATATATCCTTTGAGCTTGCACCGTCCATTTTAATTGATTTCGGCCTTCCGGCTACGATAGATGAATTGGCCAAGCGGCTTTCAGGGAAAAACATGGTTATTAAAGCCAAAGCATCGGGTTTTAATGAACGCATGGACCTGCTTTTAGAAACAAGTATTTTCCGGATTATACAGGAGCTCATCAATAATTGTATGAAACATGCCGAAGCGAGTTTGGTAAAACTGGAAATAAAAAAAGGTAAAGATATATACATAGAAGTAAGGGATAATGGCAAAGGTTTTGATGTTGCTGAACAGGAACGTTCTCCGGCAGGTGCTGGTTTAAGCAGCATAAGGAACAGGTTAAGCCTTTACAATGGTCAAATGAAGATGTTATCTGAACCCGGAATGGGAACAGCAGTTATGATTAGCTTACAATACAATACAATACAATACAATACAATACGTAGGTAGGTGAAGGTAGAAAAGCGGTAAATATGGAATTAAAACAGATCATTGTTATTGGATCATCGGCAGGAGGTATCAAAGCGGTAGACCAACTGATCGGCAAACTATCACCGGATCTGCCAGTAGCCATATTTATCGTCATTCACATGTCCATAAAATCACAGGCTGAAGTTTTGTGCAGGCAATTTCAACGGAAAACATCGTATGAATGCCTTATTGCGGCAGATGGCCAACCAATAACAGTTGGTAAAGTTTACCTTGCACCGGCCGACAGGCATTTGTTCATAAAGCGGGACATCGTCCGCTTAACCCACGGTCCCCACGAAAACCGCTGGCGGCCTTCTATCGATGTTTTATTCAGATCGGCGGCGGCAGCATATGATTCAAAAGTAATAGGGATTATACTAAGCGGTCTGCTGGATGATGGAACCTCTGGTATGTCGGCCATAAAAAGGAGCGGTGGAGTGTGTATTGTGCAGGAACCTGATGAAGCCGAGTTTGATGATATGCCAAGAAGTGTGCTCAATAACGTAGATGTAGATTACCGGGTATTGATCAACGATATGGGTTATATTATCAATGAGATAATTTCCAAACCCCCAACCGGGATGTTACCGATACCGGAGGATGTGAAAATTGAAGCCGAAATCACCGAGAGAATGATTAGCAGTATTCAGGAGATGGAAAAAATAGGCACCCACAGCAACTTCACCTGCCCCGATTGTGGTGGTGGGCTTTGGAAAATAAAAAATGAGGATCTGGCAAGGTACCGTTGTCACACCGGGCATGTATATACCGAAAATGCATTGGTTGAAAAACAGAATGAAGCACTGGAAGAATCACTATGGGTATCTGTGCGAATATTGGAAGAGCGTCGAAACCTGTTTCTGAATATTGGCGGCCGGGAGAAGGGGTTGCATGCAGGTGAGCTCTCATCTACCTATCGGCAAAAAGCAGAACAATTATCAGTGCATATCGAACGTTTAAAAACTTTACTGGTGGCTATCAGCAAAACCGGGCCATTAGATGAAGGCTATCTTTAATAGTCTAAAGTATTCGTTTTAAGGTCAAATGAATAAGACATAGATAACAGCAACATGATTCAGATTATCCTGGCAGAAGACCACAATATCGTAAGGAATGGCATCCGGTCGCTTTTAGAGAAAGAGAATGACTTTGAGGTAACCGGCGAGGCCGTTAATGGGAGGGAGGTTTTAGAATTACTTGAAAAGGGAATCCCTGCCGACATTGTATTGGCTGATATGAATATGCCTGAACTGTCTGGCATAGAGCTAATTTCAAAGCTGAAAGATCAAGGGGCTTTTTGCAAGGTTATTGTTTTGAGTGCGCTTGATCATGAAAAATATGTAGTGCAGGCCTTTCATACCGGCACAAGCGGTTACCTGCTGAAAAGTGCAAGTCCAGACGAGTTGATTTTTGCCATCAGACATATATATGCCGGTTCCCAATACATTTGTTCAGAACTTACCTCACGTTTTTTAAACCGGTTATTATCCATTCCAGATGTGGCGCTTACCGAATTTTCTGATGGGATAGAGTTTTCAAGCCGGGAAATAGAAATATTGGGCCTCGTAGCAGAAGGTTACACCAACCAGGAAATTGCAGATAAAATATTTACCAGTAAACGAACCGTGGAAGGGCACCGCCAGGCGCTTATTGATAAAACCGGTGCCCGTAATACGGCCGCATTGATCCGCTTTGCGTTGGTAAACGGCATTATCAATTAATATTTATCATATCGTTTATATTTTTTCGGAAAAATAGTACTTATTCCTCTCTATTATAAGTATTAATACTTAGTGGTTAAAAATACCGCTCGCTATTTTTGAATAATCAGAGTTGCCCGCATGAAATAATTTACTGTTTTTAAAGGGCGTCTACGAAAATTCAACAATAAGTTATGGAAGAACTGAAAAAAGTAATGATTATTGATAATGATCTTGATGTACTTGATATAATGCAGGAAGCGCTTGTTTATGAGGGTTTTACTGTAACCGCTTACGAGCATACCAATAATATACTTTCTATAGTTGAACAGGAGAAGCCCGATGTGATTCTGATAGACTATTTATTGGAAGGAATCAATGGCGGCGAGATCTGCCATCAAATGAAAGTTAATCCCACTACGAGTGACTTGCCCGTGATTATAATCTCTGCCTATCCTAAAGTGATCCTGTCACTTGGAACCTATGGTTGTGATAAATTTATCGCCAAACCTTTTGACCTCGATGAGTTGGTATCCAGTATAAAAGATCTTCTTGTACCATTCCGGAATTAAAGTTTGCATTTTGATAAGTATGGGAATCAATAAGGTAATTTTAGTAGGATATGTTCATGACAGGGCACAATCAGGGTATCAAAATGATAATAGTAAACTTTTCCGGTTTCAATTTAAAACGCTTGAAAAAATATCAAAAAAATCAGGGGATGAATCCCATGAGGAATATCATATAATTCAAATCCCAACGCATCTGTTATTTGATGAAAAGGGCCTTTTCGGAGAAGATCAACTGATATGGATCGAGGGCAAACTTCAAACGAAAAGAAATGTTGGAATAGACGGGGTTAAAAGATATAGTACCGAAATAATGGTAACCCGGTATAACCTCATTGGTTAAACAAATTAAATGTACATCCAGTTCTAAAACCGTATAGACGGTAACTATTCAATAGCCTACCTTTTGTTCATTTTTTTGCTGATGCTTTCTATAGCCTGCAGATGCTTTTTAAGCATAGGGAGCGATTTATCAATGAATACCGTCATTTCTGGATATTTCACCTTTCCCCGCGCTTCCTCAAAAGCAGCTATATCTTTCTGATGATCCTTAACCATAGCATCCACATAAGCCTTATCAAAATCGGACCCTGATTTGGCTGACAATTGTGTTTTAAGCTTCTGCTCTTCGGAGTTGATAGAATCGGGCAGGGTTATCCTTTTACTTGAAGCTAATTCTTTCATTTCCATGTTAGCCATTGAATGATCTTTGACCATCATAGCCCCAAAGCTTTTAACCTGGGGATCAAGCGCTTTCTCCTGTGCCAGTTTACCGAGTTCAACTTCGGCCATGCCGCCGTTGGCCGCTTCTACAGCAAACTTTGCGTCAGCCCCACTGAGTTCCTTGTCGCCGGTCCCGCCATTTTTATTATTCAATGAATCAAATTTATTATTTACACTATCCGCTTTTTCGGTGCTATCTTTATTTGCGCCATGGCAAGCTGAAAGCAATGCAATAGCAGCCACCCAGATGATTTGTTTATATCTATTCATAACTACAATTTTTTATATCAAATACTGTATATAATCACAACTGTAATAAGAACACTGTTGATTTAAAGTGGTTTTTAAAATATTAAATTATTTAATTTATAATTAAATTACGTTGCTCCTTTTTTAATTTTTTCAACCTTCGATAATAAGGTTCAAGATCATTTAGCATTTCAGCACCATTGCGATTTTTACGTATTTACCACGCTGCCACGTGGTATTAATACCTTGAGGGGATTTATCACAAAATATACTTTTGTAATGCACCAATGTCTTATCTTATGAAAGTAAAAGGAGTGCGAAACACCACTTTGAAATGCGATGGCGAATGGTATAAGATTGTTATCAGAGAAGTTGATTTTATAAATGGTTATAAACTTGTCAAACTGTTGGTTAACAATCGCAGATACTGGGCGATAAAGAGTAGTTACAGCTGGAGGTTGATGTCTGATTACCCTGTTTCAAATACGCTTAGGGAAGCCTTATTGAAAAAAGTGGGTTCAAAAGATACCCCTGCATTGCGAATTGTATATAAATCCTCCCATTTAATATAGCCGGAACCCTTAGCCCTGATTGAAAATGTGAATTTACGCTTCGGTACCCGTTACTGTTTGGATTTTTACCATTATCCACCCAAAAGCCTCCCACGAAAGTGCGAGTTTTTTTGATTAATAATAAATTGCTTAAAAAGCCTATATTTAAGCCTACTAAACACTTATCATGGTAAATAATAAAATTGTCGCGTGCCTTGCACTTATCTTAACGTTGCTATTTGCTGCATGTAAGAAAAATGACTTCAAAAGTCTGTTAGCTAAGATCACTCCAAAAGATACTACAAAAACAGTTCCCAGGGATACAATTCCTAAAGACACAATCCCCAAAGATACAATCCCCAAATATACCGCGAATGTTTATGTAGGTGGCACAGTTTTCGATTCATTGGCTAATGCATACCAGGCTGTATACTGGAAAAATCAGGTTCCGGTAGTTCTTACACACATAAAAAAAACAGCGTCGGTAAACGCTATTACTGTGCAAGGCAACGATGTTTATGCGGCTGGTTATGTACAGGACGAAAATGGTAACTACATTGCAGCCTATTGGAAAAATGGGGTACAGGTAAATTTAACGGACAATACTACAAGTGCTTCAACGTCAGGTATTGCTGTACAGGGAAACGATGTTTATGTGACCGGATTTTTTGAGTTTAGCGCTGTTTACTGGAAAAATGGGCAAATGTTCGTCCTACAGGGTGTTAATGGGGGAGGCGGCTCGACAGAAGGCATGGTGATACAGGGATCCGACATTTATATTTCAGGAAATACCGGGGGGCGACCAACTTTTTGGAAAAATTTTGTACCCGCAGCACTCACCAATAGCCACCCTGGCTATGCGGGCAATATTGCGGTGCAAAACGGTGATGTATACGTAGCGGCCTCGTACCCAAATTTGAACAAAGCTTATGTTACTTATTGGAAAAACAGCATACCTGTTACATTAGGTGACGGGACGATAGCCATATTAGCCACCAAACTGGCAGTAAGCGGACAGGATGTATATGTAGCTTGTTTCACAGAAAAAGGTGGCGGCTATTTTAAGAATGATAAATTAAACTTCCTTTCCGGATCTGCTGCAGATGTATACGGGATTGCAGTAATTAATAATGATGTTTATATCGCCGGGCAATCTACTTATCAAAAGAAGTCGGTGCCAACGGTATGGAAAAACAGCATACCGATATATCTTTCAGCCCCGATTGGAAAAAGTGGCTATTTATCGTGCATTGCAGTTACGCCGTTATAGGTGTATCGTTATTGTTTAAGTATTTCGACCTGTGTAAATTTGTAACCTTAGGGTCTCTCGCAGAGAACTCTGAGAGGACTAATGCGAGCTCCAAAATATCTAACTTTATTTAAAATGCCTCTGTTTTATATTAACTTAGGTATAGCTATTAGTTATATATGCGCTACAGAGAATTTAGTCCGAATAGCTTTTTAAAAAATTACGTACAATGTTACTTTGTATGTGAAACAGATACTGCTGTACTTACCCAGGATAAAGTTTTCGCGACAGGTTTCATCGAGATCATGTTTAATTTGGGAACGGATAGTCCGCAACAACTCATTAACGGTGATCTAATAACTCAGCCCGATGTCCAGCTGTGGGGGCAAACTATCCAGCCATTTACTTTTACCTCTTTCGGAAAGCATACTATGTTTGGCGTTCGGTTCTTTCCACATACTGCGGCTTGCTTTTTTAATGAACCGATAGAAGAGTTTAATGATCAGGTAATTGATTTTAAAGACATAGCAGGGAAGGAGGCCGTTTGGCTGCATTCGAAATTATGGGAAGCTAAGTCTATAGATCGGAGAATTGAATTAATAGAAAAGTTTTTACTGCAAAAGCTTTCGCTTTCCCGGAATAAATACACCAGATTGGCGCTGGTTAACAGTATTATGCATGATTTAAACCAAGATAACTTTTTTGAAAATATGAATTCAGTGGCGTCCAGATATGGTATCTCATCGCGTTACCTGCAAAAAATATTTTTAAATTATTCTGGTCTTACCCCAAATCTGTTTAGTAAGATAGCCCGGTTTCAGAAAAGTATTCATCTGGTTGCTGGCAAAGATTCATCGCTTACGGCAATCGCGCATCAATGTGGCTATTTCGATCAGTCGCATTTTATAAAGGACTTTAAGTTTTTTACGGGTTCAACACCCTCTCAGTTTTCTCCTGAAAGCTCAAGCGATTTTTTTGTAACTCTCCATAATTGACTGTTCCGTTTTTTACAATTTATATTCTTTTTGTGGTGGTAGTTTTGTTTTAATTATTTAATCAATTAATTGAAAGATCATGAAACAAAACAACCTGATATTAGCTATTGCATGTATTGCCCTTTTTTTCGTTTATAACAATTGCCGGGCTCAGATCACCACAAGCCCAGGTTTAGTTGCAGTTAAAAAGGCCATTGAAAACACCAACACGCTTTATTTTAACCTGTTTGAAAAAAACGACAAATCCATCGTGAACATTTATACCGAAGATGCAAGTTTGTTAGCTCCTAACACGCCTCCTATAACTGGAAGAAAAGCGCTTGAAAAAGATTTTGAAGACACGTTTGCAGCAGGAAAGGTTAAAGGTGTGAAGTTTCAAATCAGTAATGTTTATGGCGACGGCAAAGAATATGTGACCGAGGAAGGTACCTGGCAGGTTTTTGATCTGCAGGGAAAACTTCTGGACGATGGTAAATACTTAAAACTGTGGAGAAGAACCAAGATGGGCTGGAAGATATTCAGAGATTTGTTTAACAGTAACCACAAGGCGCAGTAAATTTCTGTAGCCAGAGATATTTTGAATAAGAAAGAGTTGAGGATTCCCCAAATTCAGGGAAGCCAACGCTGTCCTCTCAGAAAAGCGACCAGTTGTTTATTGTCCGCGGTTAAAACCGGCATCCAATCGCCAATGCGTTCCCGGGTCCAGTATTGCCCCTGTGGATTGCCATTCCCTGCAAACCGGTAACGGTACAATACTGCGCGGATGTAGCGGGGCGGCTTTTTTGGAAAAGGATTGTTGGCAAACAAATCAACCGCCTCCGGGTCATTGTGCAGCAGCTTCCATACCAGGTTATAGGTCCAGGGATACTGTTCGGCTGTGGACATCGAAGCAAACCACATTTGCCAGTCCAATCGTAATTGGTAAGGTGCGATCTGGGGCGGCCGCTTATTCAGCAATACCGGCAAACCCTTATAAATATAGGATTTCCAGTGTGCTTTATTGTTAAGGGTATCCTCCATCGTTCCTTCAAATACCACGTTCAGCCGTTCCTGTCCCACGCTGCCAAACGCGCCATAAGTATTTACCAGATCAAGCGGGTCAAACGATGTGTTCATGACCTGGTTTGGTGATAACATGTTAAGTGCCGGCTGTAGGCTGAGTAACACTACCAAACTGGTAACAACCCAGACAGTGACCTGCATGTGTTTGGATTCTTCGGCCTTGCTCGCGGCAGCCTCGCTTTTACGGACGAGCTTGCCTGGCAGAAATTTCGACCAAAAGCTATCATCAAAACAGGCTAAAGCCGGTATAATCGTCAGCCAGTTTAAAAACGAAAGATTACCGCTTAGAATAATAGCGAACTGAAACAATACAATTATTGATCCGGCAATATGTCGCGATAGCCGTGGCCACCAGATAAACCAGGGGGCCACCAGCTCGGCCAGCCAGTTAAACCAGACGCCGATTCTCAATAACGCATGAGGTAAAAAATGGAACCACCGGGTCAGCGGACCGGGAATGGGTTGTGTTTCAAAATAGTAATAAAGCGCGGTTGCATTACGCCAGGTCGCATCACCGCGAAACTTGATCAGCCCGGCACCAAACATGATGCGGAAGATAAGCCACCGGAATAAAATAATAATGAGTACAGGAGGTGGCCGGTTAGGGAATGGCCGCAAATCCCATAGCGGGGAAAGAAAGATTGCCAGAAAACCGGTCTCCGTTAGCTGAATTTCCCAACCATAGCCATACCAGTCTTGCCCTATGTGAACGATGCTCAGGTAAATGAACCACAAAATACCCAGCAAAGGCGCATTGGCATAGCCTGACACCACAATGACGGAGAGGATAAAACCCGTCCAGGCCGCCATTAGCAGGGCCGTATCTGAATGCCAGAACCAAAACAAGGAGGGCAAGCGTATAAAACCAGCGCCTATTGAACCAAGTGCTGTACTTACTTGCTTCAGATAGAGATCCGCTGGAAGCAAGCCCTTAGACCCTATTAACGGAACGAGCTGATTAATGGCGATCAGGAACGCTACCGCATAAACCAGCCCCAGTAAGCGGAGTATCATAAAACGGGTAAGCCAGTAGGAAGGTGCTCGGTTTTCCATGCCTTGAGCAGTTAGCCATTTTTAATATAATACAAAAAAATGAGCTGATTGTTATTTCTTCACTGCATAACCCTTGTATGAATATTCATATCGTTGTTCTCAACTAAAAGAAAATTTTCATCGAACTCAGCAGACCCGGGTTAATTTATTTCTGCTGGAAGTATAGGCGTTAGGTAATGCCATTTAAATGCTATGAATAAGGGTGGTTTTATATTTTAATGATCTGCCATTCCGCTTGGTGAATACGGCTTTGATTTCCGCGATAATGGATAGCGCGATCTCTTCGGCAGTTTCAGATCCTATATCCAGACCTACAGGGCCGTGGATAGTTTCCAGATTGCGTTCTGTTATGACAGCCCCATTCTCCTCCAGTTCATCCAACATGCGTTCCAGTTTTTTCCTGGGACCCAAAATTCCAATATAGGAAGGGTTTACAGGTAAAAGGTCTTTCATAAACGCAATCTCATAGTTATAGTTGTGAGTCATCAGTACAAAAGCCGTCCACTCGTTTATTTCCAGGCTCTCCAAAACTTTTTCCGGTTTGGCAATCACCAGTTTTTTGGCTGATGGGAAGCGTTCAACGGATGCATAATTGGGCCTGCCGTCAACAACTGTGATATTCCAGCCCAATATGGCCGCCATCCGGGTTAAGGGAATAGCATCATTCCCGGCCCCAAGTATTACCAGTGAGATCAAAGGTTTAATACACTCTACAAATGCTGTATAACCTTGGTAAGCCGTAATAACAGAGCGCCGGCTGTTCAATGCGTTTTTGGCGTCTTCCAGTAATTCATTTTTATAGGGCAAAATCGCTAAGCCATTTGGCAGAATTTGATCATTTGTGAGGTATAAACAAGAGCCTGGCTGTGGTGCTTTCCGATCTTCAAGAGAAAATAAAGTAACCAGAACGGCGTTATCCCTCGCGGTAATCGCGGCTTTTAACAGGATGATCGGGTTTATCTTATGATCATTAACAGGCTCGATGAGGATATGTATAATGCCATTACAGCCCAGGCCAACACCCAGTTTGGCGTCATCATCGTCCATTGTATCATAAGTAACCAACAAAGGCTCCTGCTGCATGATCACCATTCTGGCTTTGCGCAAAGCATCGCCTTCCAGGCATCCACCGCTAATAGCACCTGTTAATTGTCCGTCTTCTGTGATCAGCATCCTGGCCCCGGCTCTGCGATAGGCAGATCCTTCCACAAGCACAACAGTGGCTAACGCGGTTTTCTTTCCCTCTTTTACAGCGATTTCATAAGCCGCTACAATGTCTATAATTTCTTTCATTCTTAAACCGGCCGACCTATCGATTATTTTAAACAGCGTTTAAATTAAATGGCAGCTTCCTTATTCTTTTGCCGGTTAAATCATAAATGGCATCTGTAAGTGCTGGCGCAAATGGCGGCAGGCCTGGTTCGCCTACACCACCTGCGTCCGCAGTATTATCCATAATGTGTACTTCCACAGGTGGCATATCACTCATGCGCGGCATCAGGTAGTCGTAAAAATTATTTTGCTCAACTAATCCGTTTTTAAAAGTGATCTCATGTATGGTTGCTGCGCCAAGAGCCATCACGATGGAACCTTCTACCTGTGCTTTGATGATATCCGGATTAACGTACCAACCGCAATCCATCACCGCCCAAACTTTGTCGATCTTAATTTTTCCTTCCGGATTTCTTGATACCTTTACCACATGCCCAACGGTAGTTTCAAAACATTCGGTAATCGCTACGCCGTATCCCTGGTTCTTTTGCCTTGATTTCCAACCCGACACTTCCTCTATTCTGTCAATAAGTTTTTGGCAACGCTCATCTTTCAAATATTTTCTGCGAAAATCAAGCTGATCCTGTCCTGCTAAAACCGCCACCTCATTCATGAAACTTTCATAAGCAAAGCCATTGGTCGATGCATAAACCGAACGCCACCACATATTGGGTAGGGGCATTTCATAAGGCACATCGGCAAAACTGATATTTTTAATGCTATCATAATAAGGCTTTAAAAAGCCTTCCGATGTACTTCCATTCGCTTTACCTCTTGCAGGCCCATTCCAATGATCGATATTTTGCCCTGCCATTTTAAATTTTAAGGCAGTGATGTCGCCATTTTCAATGGCTCCCTGGCCCCTGTAGGAGATACCTGCACGATAAGGGCCCTGTTTTATATCATCTTCTCTGCTCCAGACAACCTGAACGGGTGCGCCAATTTCTTTTGATATCAAGACAGCCTCGTAGGGGTAGTCCAGGAAAGCTTTTCGTCCAAATCCACCGCCCAAAAAAGTCATATTAACGATCACTTTTTCCTTTGGCATATTGAATTTGCTGGTAATATTACCCAGTACCCAATCGGGGGCCTGTATCGGTCCCCATATCTCAATTTTATCGGGTTGGTAATGGGCCACGCAATTTAATGGTTCCATGGCGGCATGCGACTGATATGGGGTTTGATAGATCACATCTATCTTTTTTGTAGCCTGCGTTAAGATGCTATCCGGATCGCCCTGCTTTTTTAAAAAAAGCCCCTCTTCTTTTTTAAGCAATTCCTCGTGGGCTTTATAAATATCACTGGTATTTACATGCTCAAAGCCAGTGTCGTCCCATTCAACATGTAATGCTTTTCTGCCCTGCATAGCTGCCCATGTTGAATCGGCAATTACCACCACGCCATCACGGGTAGTGTTAAAAACCATCATTTGTATTTTAAATACCCGTTTAACGCCCGGAACTTTTAACGCAGCTGAATCATCAAAGCTTTTTACCTTTCCGCGCAGCCTGGGATTACGTTCAACCGATGCATATAACATTCCGGGTAGTTTTTTATCTAAACCGAAGATAGCGCCGCCATTGGTTTTCATAGGCGTATCGAGCCTTTGAAGCGGTTTGCGGATCAGTTTATATTCCGAAATATTTTTGAGTTTCACCTCTTTTGGCGGTGAAAGCTTTGATGCATCAGCTACCAGTTCACCATAATTGAATTTTTTGCCCGAAGGCTTATGGATCACATGCCCTGATTCGGCATAGCACTCACTCGCAGGAACGTTCCATTTATTTGCTGCTGCAGTGATGAGCATTTCACGAGCGGTTGCACTTAGTTTTAATAGCTTTTTATAGGAACCTCTAATAGTAGAACTGCCGCCGGTGATCTGACTTCCATATTTAGTAGGATCGCCTATGGCAAATATAACATCGATATCTTTAAGGTCAACTTCCAGTTCTTCTGCAATAATTTGCGGCACAGACTGATAGGAACCTTGTCCCATTTCTGCACGATGGTCCGTCAGGGTAACCTTACCATTCGTGTCGATACGCATCCAGGCATTGAATTCAAACGCTGACTGGTCTGCTGCCGATATTAACTGTTCCTTTTTTGCATTCGCTGGAAAATAAAAACCTAAGCAAAGCGCGGTTCCGGCAAAACCGGATACTCTTAGGAAATTTCTTCTTGATATTGCCTTAGTTTCCATAATGGCTACTGTGTTTTGTTTGAATCCTTTTATTTTGCTTTAGCCGGTGGGGCATAAGCGCCCTTAGCTATCCATAAACGTACCTGCGCGGCAAAAGCCGGCCTGCTCATTGGCGGTAGAGTACGGCCATCGCCCGGATGCCAGGCCCAACCAACCAGATCATCATTGGCCATATGGTCAATTAGCTGTGTTTTGCTGCGTCCGCCATTCTGTTTGGGGTCAAGAAGCTGTAATGCTAACTGACGCGGTGTACGCCCCTGGAATACCATACGCATATTAGCAGGCGGCAGCCCCCATTTAGGATTTCCAGGAGGCATGTGCAGCCCTGCCGTATTTTCTGCCTGGTGGCAATTGCTGCAACGTACAGAATAAAGACCTTTTCCATCAGCCCCCCGCTTAACATTCATTGTATGGATGTGGCTATCGTCACCTTGTAAAGGTGCATCACCAGCTGGGTGACAATTCATGCAGCGCGCACTTTTCAAAACTCTATAAACAGACATAAACGCTTTTACCGAGCCAATACTGTCTTTGGGTAAAGCAGGATATGTGTTAGTTTTTACCGCTTCTGTTTTGAATGATAACTCCGCAATAGCTGCAATAGCCAGTACCATACCTAAAAAGATGAGTTTTTTCATAGCCGGGCTCCTTCTGTTTGCATTGCCGCAGCTTTATGTATAGCAGCACGGATACGCTGATAAGTTCCGCAACGGCAGATATTTCCCGACATGGCATCATCAATATCCTGATCGGTTGGGTCGGGTTTTTCACGGAGCAACACCGCTGCTGACATGATTTGCCCGGATTGGCAATATCCGCACTGCGGAACGTTCATCTCATTCCAGGCCAGTTGTAATGGATGATTATTATTCGCTGAAAGCCCCTCAATAGTCACAATATTTTGCCCTGCTGCCCGGTTTACTTTGGTGACGCAGGAGCGTACAGCTTCCCCGTTCAGGTGTACCGTGCAGGCCCCGCATTGTGCGGCCCCGCATCCATATTTTGTACCGGTTAAACCAAGAATATCCCGAATTACCCAAAGGAGCGGCATGTTTGGGTCAGCATCTACATCGTGGTGTTGACCATTAACTGTAATATTGATCATAAGCAAATGGTTAGTTAAGTAAATTTAGCCTAAAAATTCCAATATAAATATCGATTGATTTATGTTTTTCTGATAATGATATTCAAATAAAAAATTAAGCTTTTCAAAGAGCTTTTAGCTCAATCTTAAAAGCGTCGCCGGATTGCACACATACTTGCGCATGTCCAATAAACAGGAGGACATTTATTAAGGATAGAAGTATGGCTTTTTGTTGAATTTTAAATCTGCTGTTAAATATTCATGGTGGATATTTTAAACCACGACACATTTAACAGCAGATAATTTTGACTGTCATCTGGAAAATGTTTCAGTGCTTGTTTTTTGTCAGGTTTTGCATTATCGCTTCAGCTACTTCGAAAAAAGTATCCAGTTTTTCTTCGCTGATACCTGTGTTAGCCAATTCATTTACCTGTTTTATTTTTGTTTCGATAAAAGGAATTGAAACTAAGGCATGAGGGGACAAAGAAATATAGTGCTGACGCCTGTCGGCCGGATTCGTTTTCACGATCAGCATTTTTCTTTGCTCCAATGAAAAAACAATATTGACTACTCTCGATTTATCTACATGCAGCAGTTCTGCCAGTTTATTTTGTGTGATAGGTCCCTTCTGTTTAGCAAGGATCAATAATACCTCAAAGTGATGATTTACTTTAATTGGTGATAACTCTTTAGCAAGGTTCTTGTTATATAAATTATTGATCAGTCTTAAATTTTCTGATATCAGCTGGGTGTTTTTCATGGGTTGCTACACTAATGGTTATTTTCCTTTCCTGTTTGTTTGTCTGCATTATGTTTGGCGTTAGCTTCGGCTATATCGTATTCCAATTCGGGATCGATGTTCTGAGCCTCTACTTTCCGGGCTTTTTCCATTAATTCTTCATGATGCTCTTGTAAATAAGCCAGTTGTTTTTTGCCGTAGGAAAAACGGGTAAATAAAACAAAGAGAACCGGCACAATAAATATGGAAATGGTTGATGACGCGATCATCCCACCCAAAACAGTAACTCCTATGGTATTTCTTGATTCGGCACCTGCACCAGTTGCCAATACAAGCGGTAGTACACCTAAAATAAATGCCAGAGAGGTCATGATGATGGGACGTAAACGCAGGCGTACAGCTTCGAGTGTCGATTTGATTAGTTCCTCTCCACGGTCAACCCTTATCTTGGCAAATTCAACAATGAGGATCGCGTTTTTTGCCGAAAGACCAATCAAAGTGATCAATCCTATTTGGGCATATACGTTATTGGTGATGGTAGGCACTATGGTAAGCGCCAGGATAGCGCCAAAGGCACTGATAGGAACCGCAAGCATCACCGAAAAAGGAACCGACCAGCTTTCGTACAATGCGGCCAGGAACAGAAATACAAAAACGATGGAAAAGAGGAAGATATACACCGTGGTTGAGCCCGCTTTGATCTCCTCATAACTTAAGCCCGAAAATTCATAGGTGTAACCACGCGGTAATGTTTTCGCAGCTAATTCTTTTAACGCCTCTATAGCCTGACCACTGCTGTAGCCTGTAGGTATAGAACCATCAACTTCAGCCGAACGGAAGATATTAAAGTGCGTTATCAACGGTGCCGCTACGATGGGTTTGTAACTGATCACGGTACTTAAAGGCAACATTTGTCCGGCAGAATTATGCACATAATACTTGTTCATATTGGATATAAGCGCGCGGTAAGCGGTATCCGCCTGTACAACTACGTGGTAGGTACGGTTATATAAGGTAAAGTTATTGACGAATAAACTACCCATATAAGCCTGCATGGTTGAAAAAACATCCGAAATATTAATGCCCAGCTTTTCGCACTTTTCACGATCGACATTAAGCTCATAGCTTGGCGTATGTGCCGAAAAATAGCTATAGGCCCCTGCAGTGGCCGGATTGGTCTTTGCCGCTGCTACAAACTTTTTAACCACTTTTTCAAAAGCATAAATATCGTCGGTGGTATTTCCCTGCTCAATCTGCATACTAAAGCCGGCCGCCTGACCAATACCCCTGATGGGCGGAGGTTGAGCCACCACTACGTTGGCGTTCTTGATACCCGCTTTAGCGATCTTTTGTTTGATCACATTCATGAGTCCGGGTACCCTGGTATTCGGGGTGGTACGATCATCCCATGGGGTAAGCATACAGAACATGGATCCGTTGTTGGAGTTGGCCCCACCATTCAATATGTTAAAACCAGATATGGCTGTATAATGCAATATACCAGGCGTTGAAGCTACTATTTTCATCAACTTCTCCATCACATTAACGGATTGAATAGTTGATGATGCCTCGGGCAGTTGATAGGTCACATATAAACGTCCGCCATCCTCTGCGGGTACAAACCCTGATGGTTTAAGTCTGAACATGATATAAGTGCCCGCGCAAATACACACCAGTATGATCACAATATACCTTGCCCCTTTAATGCTACGGTGAACACCGTTAGTATATTTAAGCGTTGCTTTTTCAAATACATGGTTAAAGCGATCAAAGAACTTGGTAAGCCAGTTTGACTTTGCTGTTACCGGAGGAGTTGGCCTTAAAAGCAAGGTACAAAGCGCCGGTGTTAATGATAATGCAACAAAAGCCGAAAGAATAACAGATATGGCGATAGTGATGGCGAATTGCTGATACAAACGACCTACAATACCCGGAATAAAGCCTACAGGTACAAATACCGATGCCAGGATCAATGCTATCGCAATTACGGGTGCCGCGATCTCCTTCATAGCCTGATAGGTAGCTTCCTTTGGCGACAAGCCCTTTTCGTCTATATAATGCTGTACCGCCTCTACCACAATAATGGCATCATCTACCACAATACCAATGGCCAGTACAAAGCCAAACATGGTTAATGTGTTGATAGTGAACCCCAGCGGTATAAAAAATATAAAGGTTGCCAGGATTGATACCGGAATGGCCAGTAAAGGTATCAGCGTTGAACGCCAGTTTTGAAGAAATAAGAATACCACAATAGCCACCAAAGCCAATGCTTTAACCAGGGTGCCTATTACTTCCTGCATCGATACCTTAATAATGGTTATCGATTCGAAAGGCACCACATAATCCACATCTTTTGGGAAGGATTTTTTTAGTTTGGCAAGCGCCGCGTAAACATTCTCGGCGGTTTGCAGTGCATTACTTCCTGGCGATTGATATACCTGTATAGTTGATGCCCGGTTTCCATCCACAAACGCGTTGCTGGAAAAAGTGAACTTGCCCAGTTCAACCCTGGCCACATCTTTGAGGTAAACTAACTGACCGGTTCCAGGTATGCTTTTTACCACAATTTTTTCATAGTCCGAAACTTTATTCAGCATTCCGTTAACCAAAATGCCTGTTTCAAAAGTTTGCGACGATTGTTGTGGCGGAGCGCCGACTGAACCTGCGGCAACATAAACATTCTGGGCGTTCAGCGCTGCTGTAACATCGGCCGGAGTTAAACTATAAGATGCCATTTTATCCGGATTCATCCAGATCCGCATACTGAAATTATCAGTACGTGCACTAACATCTCCCACACCAGGAACACGGAGTATAGCATCCTGGATAAACGTATTGGTATAATTATCCAGGAAGGTAATGTTGTGAGTTTTTTTAGGTGAGTAAATTGCGACCAACATCAATTGGTCGGGGTTACTGGCACGTACAGTCAGGCCCAGTTTACTTACAACCGAAGGTAATAAGGGTGCGGCAATACCAACCCTGTTTTGCACGTTCAACGCTGCGATATGTACGTTTGTGCCTATTTTAAAGGTAACCCTTATACCCATGCTGCCGCTGTTGGTATTGGTGCTGGTCATGTATTCCATACCGGGCGTGCCGTTTACCTGTTCTTCGATAGGTGTAGCTAAATTTTGCTCAACTGTTTGAGCATCGGCACCGGTATACGATCCGTTTACCGATACGCTTGGCGGCGATATATTGGGATATTGATCAACCGCGAGGTTGAACAGGCAGATCAATCCCGCTATCATTAAAACTAATGAAATAACAATTGCGGTTACCGGCCTTTTTATAAATGTATTTGAAACCATCCTTGTTAGCTTTTATGTAATTCACGGGATTTTTCAATCTCATATTCCAGTTCCGGATCAATATTTTGAGCTTCAACTTTTCTTGCTTTTTCCCGCAGGTTTTCTTTATGTGTTTGCAGGTATTCGAGCTTTTCTTTACCATAAGAAAAACGGGTTATCAATACAAAAAGAACAGGTACAATAAATATCGCCAGCGTTGAAGCCGCGATCATACCGCCTAAAACGGTAAAACCGATAGTCCTTCGTGCTACCGCACCCGCGCCTGTGGCCAGTACCAATGGTAATACACCTAAAACAAAGGCAAGTGAGGTCATGATGATGGGGCGTAAACGAAGGCTCACAGCTTCCAGTGTTGATTTGATCAACTCTTCGCCCATATCCACCCTTACTTTGGCAAACTCCACAATCAAGATCGCGTTTTTGGCCGCGAGACCGATCAATGTGATGAGACCAATTTGGGCATATACATTATTAGTTAAACTCGGCACCAGGATTAGGGCAAGAATTGCACCCATAGCACCCACAGGTACGGCCAGCAGTACGGAAAAAGGAACCGACCAGCTTTCATACAATGCCGCCAGGAAGAGGAATACGAAAGTGATAGAAAAGAGGAATATATAAATGGTGGTTGAACCCGCCTTGATCTCCTCATAACTCAAGCCCGAAAACTCATATTCGTAACCCTGCGGTAAAACTCTTTTAGCCAGTTCCTGCATGGCTGCAATGGCTTCGCCGCTGCTATGACCAGGTGCTGCAGAGCCATCGACTTCGGCAGTACGGAAAATGTTGAAGTGCGAGATCAGCGGTGGCGCGTCAACCGGTTTGTAACTGATGAGCGTACCCAGCGGTACCATATCACCAGCCTGGTTACGCACATAGTATTTATCCATGTTTCCAACTACCTTTCTAAAGGCTGTATCGGCTTGTACCACTACGTGGAATGTGCGGTTGTAGGTGGTAAAATCATTGATATAAAGGCTGCCCATGTAGGCCTGGATAGTGGTAAACACATCAGCAACATTTACACCCAATTTTTCGCATTTCTCCCTGTCTACCGTTAAGCTGTAATTAGGCGTATGGGCTGTATAAAAGCTGAATGCTTTGCTGATGACCGGGTTTTTATTGGCCTCGGCCACAAAGTTTTTCACTACCTTTTCAAAATCCTGTAGATTATCGCTAGTATTACGCTGCTCTATCTGCAAACTGAAGCCTACAGTTGTACCAATACCCGGAAGGGGAGATGGCTGAATCACTTCCACGTTGGGATCTCTTATACCGGCATCGGCAATACGTTTTTGCAACTCGCCGATAATTCCGGGCACTTGTTCGGTGGATTTACTGCGCTCGTCCCAAGGGGCAAGCTGGCAATAAATGGTACCGTTGTTAGAGTTACTGGCATTGGTTACCACGTTAAGACCGGATAGGGCCGCATAGTGGGCTACACCCGGTGTCGACCCGATAACTTTCATGAGTTTCGACATCACATCAACGGATGCAGCGGTAGAAGATGCCGGTGGCAGTTGAAAGGTCACATACAGGTTGCCATCATCTTCAGACGGAATAAAGCCCGAAGGTTTATGCTGAAACATAAAATAAGTCCCAACACAAATACACGCCAAAATGATCACTACAAAACGCGATGCTTTGATGCTCTTTCGCACACCCTCGGTATAACTGGCCGTTACCCGGTCAAACCAACTGTTAAATTTAAAGAACCATTTATTGATACCTTTTGCTTCTTTATCAATATGTGATGGTTTCAGTAATAGGGTACACAGTGCCGGCGTTAACGAAAGCGCTATAAATGCCGATATGATCACCGATATGGCGATGGTAATAGCGAATTGCTGGTATAAACGGCCCACAATACCCGGGATAAACCCAACCGGGACAAATACCGCCGCTAATATCATCGCGATGGCAATTACCGGTGCCGAGATATCCTTCATGGCCTGGTAGGTAGCCTCTTTGGCTGACATGCCATCATGATCAATGTAGTGTTGTACAGCTTCTACCACGATAATGGCATCATCCACCACAATACCAATCGCCAGTACAAAACCGAACATGGTTAGGGTATTGATGGTAAAGCCTAAGGGAATAAAAAAGCAGAATGTACCAAAAATAGATACCGGGATAGCCAATACCGGGATTAGTGTTGATCGCCAGTTTTGCAGGAAAAGGAATACCACAACGGCAACCAATGCCAGGGTTTTTAATAACGTACCCACCACATCTTCCATAGATACCTTAACCACGGTAACCGATTCAAAAGGAACTTTGTATTCTACATCCGAAGGGAAATTAGTTTTCAATTTGGCCAGCGCGGCATACACACCATTGGCGGTTTCCAACGCATTGCTGCCCGGTGCCTGGTAAATTTGCAGATAGGATGCTTTATGCCCATCGACAAAGGAGTTACTTGAAAAAGTGAATTTGCCCAGTTCAACCCGGGCAACGTCTTTCAGATATACCAATTGACCCGTTGCCGGTACAGTTTTTACAATAACTTTTTCAAATTCCGATACTTTGCTCAAGCGACCGTTAACCAGGATACCTAACTCATAAGTCTGACTCGACGCTTGCGGCGGCACACCTGCCGTACCGGCTGCTACCTGCACGTTTTGCGCGTTAAGGGCGTTGATCACATCCTGCGGGGTTAAGCTGTAAGCGGCCATTTTATCCGGGTTCATCCAGATCCGCATACTGAAATCATCCGTAAACCGGTTGATACTGCCTACACCAGGTACGCGCAATAAGGCATCCTGAATAAAAATGTTGGTGTAGTTATCCAGAAAGGTGATGTTATGCGTTCCTTTCGGTGCATAAATAGCTACCATCATCAGCATACTGGGGTTAACCGCGCGAACGGTAAGGCCGAGCCGGCTTACTACGGCTGGTAACAAGGGAGTAGCAATACTCACCCTGTTTTGAACATCAAGCGCGGCAACGTCAATGTCTGTCCCCATTTTAAAAGTTACATTCATGCTCATTTGCCCGTTATTGGTGTTATTACTTTGCATATATTCCATGCCTGGAGTTCCGTTTACCTGTTCTTCAATAGGGGTGGCCACGGTTTGTTCAACGGTTTGCGCATCGGCACCGGTAAACTGACCGTTCACCTGTACAATAGGCGGCGTAATATCCGGATACTGATCTATCGGTAAAAGCAGTATACTTACTGTACCGGTAATAATCAGTACAATAGATATAACTATAGCAGTTACAGGTCTTTTAATGAAGGTATTAGCAATCATACAATACTTTGTCTAAAAATTTTAGATTGTGTTTTTTAGCGATGCTATTAGCGTCCGCCTTTACCACCTGCTGATGGTGCAATCTTATTAGCAGTTGTGATCCGCGAGCCATCATGTAATAGCTGCACACCGTCAACCACAACCCGTTCGCCACTGTTAATACCGCTTTTAATGATCATGTTAGGTCCTATAGTTTGACCAACCTGAACTTTTTTCTGTACGGCTATCAGTTTCTTTACCTTTTTTATAGCGGAGTCGGCACCGGCTTTGGGGTTATTCATCAGGCTATCTTTTGCTGTATATACAAAGTATTCGCCCATTTGCTCAACCACGGCTTTGCCTGGAACCACCAACTGCGGACCTTTCTCCTGATTGTGTACCCGTACCACGCAGCTCATACCAACCCTTAACATACCCTTGGGATTTGGAAACACGAGCCTGATAGTAATAGAGCCTGTTTGCGAGTTAACCGCGCGATCTATCACCGAAATTTTTCCGTTTATGGGATAAAGTGAGTTATCGGCTAATAAAATGGTGAAAAGTGAATCGGCAGTCTGGTGTTTGTTTTGCTGTAACAGCTCAAAGCGGGGCAGCTGCTTTTCGTTGATCACAAAATCAACGGCCATCGGGTCGTCTGTGGATATCGTGTTCAGCACAGTAGATCCGCTTGTAACCACATTACCCAGTTTTACCTGGCTAAAACCTATGGTGCCATCAAAAGGGGCGTACACGGTAGCATAATTTAAATTTGTACGGGCTGTTTTTACCGCCTGATCTGCCGATTTAACCTGGCTCTGCGCGTTTTGCAGTGTAATTACCGCATGGTCATAAAGTTGTTTGGCAACAGCATTATACTTATTTAAATACTCATAACGGTCGGCATCCTGTTGCGACTGTACCAAAGTTCCTTCGGTTACCTTACGGTTTGCTACCGCGGCATCATAGCTGTCCTGGTATATGCGCTTGTCAATTTCGTATAATTTCTGGCCTTTTTTTACATGAGTTCCTTCTGTAAAAAATATACCTGTTACCGCTCCCTGAACCTGCGGAAGCAGCGTAACCTGGCTAAGCGCGGCTGTGGTAGAAGGGTACTGATCGTAATATAATACCCGTTTTTCCTTAACCTTAAATAAGTTAACAGGAACTTCAGAATTAACAGGTGGTTGTTTTTTATTGCACGCTGCCAGAATAATAAGGCTTATAAAAATGGCATTTAAAAATACTCTTTTCATGGAGTTGGTTTTTTATATTAATAAGTGATATCTCCCATTGCTTTTTCCAGGTCAATTTTGCTCGAAAGCAGCTGGAACAGGGCGTTGGTGTAGTTGATTTCTGCTGTAATTAAGTTCGATTCGGCGGTTATAACATTCAGGTAAGCCACAATGCCTTGTTTGTATTGAAGGTCGACCACAAAGTATACCCGTTTGGCCATGGCCACATTTTTCTGCTGAACATTAAAGTTGTAAAGGTTGCTCCGGTAATCGGCTAACCCTGTGGCGTACTCTTTATGTAATTGCAGCTTCAGATCAGCTTCGTCCCAACCGATCAGCTGTTCCTGCAAATGCGATTTGTGCAGATTATGCAAACGGGCAAAACCGGTAAATATGGGTATGCTAACTGACAGTCCCACCAACGAACTTGGATAAGCTTTGGATAAAAGACTCGGAAAATTATTGTTAGCGAACTGCGCACTGTAATTAAAGAATCCAGATACCGTAGGTAAAAACTGATACTTGTAATAGCTGCTTAATTTGGTTTGCAGATCTTTCCGGGTTTCTATCTGCTGATACTCTATCCGTTTTTCATATTGTAATTGCTTTGTGGTATCAATCTGTATATCGCTCATCATTTGCGCCGTATCAATACTTACATTGAAATCCTTATCAGGCTCATAGCCCATCAGCTGTTTTAAGGCAGCATACTGAGGCACTACATTTTCATTAGCCTGCTTAAGCTGAGCCCTGGAGTTGTTGAGAGTAATGGTAGCTTGCAGGTAATCTGTTTCGTCAACAATGCCACCTTTATATTGGTGGTAAGTATCGCGAAGGTTTTTACCCAGGCGGGTGGTATCTTCCTTTAAAACATTGATCTGCTGCAGCGTAAGCAATACATTATAAAATGATTTACTTACTGCCGATACTAGGTATATTTTGGTGCTATCAGTTACTTGCTGGGCTTGTTTAACCAACAGAGGGGCAGTTTTAGCGGCATATAATAAATTAGGGCTCACTATGGCTTGTGTAACCGCCAGTTCGGGAATAAATGTATTGGAATAGCTCGACCGCACATTAGTGGTTGAGCCGGTACCCGTACCGGTACTGCCGGTAGTGGTACCACCAGTACCTACGCCTGTTGAAATATTGGCGTTGGATTGCTGTATATAATGGATCAGGTTACCATTGGCATTGGCCTGGGGCAACCATGCCGATAAATTAATAGCGTTGGTTGTTTTGGCAATATCGACATTGATCAGCGATTTGTTTAATGCAGGTTGATGGATCATAGCATAATTAATGCACTGTTTTAGTGTCATATACTGATCAGTGCCATTGCCTGAATTTGTTGCATTAGGCATAACAGGAAAGCCAACTTTATTAGTGTCAGGGATATTTTCCGGAACGGGGAACGATTTGGATTTAGGTTTACCATTTTGCGCCTGTGCACTCAATGATAAAAACAGCAAACCCGAGAATACAACGAAAAGGTTGTGCTTGATATTAAAATGTATTTTATTCATTTCAAAACATATTGTTTGTGCTTTCTGGCACATCCGTATTTAGTTTTATCAGGAAGAGGGTTCGATCGATAATTTTTTCCTGTTTGTTTTTGAGTAACAAATTTTTGAACTATATGAACGAACCGGATATGCCGCATTGCTCTGCGAAAAGTGAGAAAACAGACATATCATGGACCGGAACTTCTATCAATTTAGAAGCTTCAATCAATATAGCAGGAAATAGCAGGAGATGGTCAGATTCTAAGCGTGCACAATCTCAGATATGAACTCTGTAATAGAATGCCCGGCTGACTTAAATGAGTGTTACGCTTTTTAATTATAGCCAATGAGATAAGGCTAACTAAAAAGAATGAAAAAATAAGGGAAAAAGCCTTATTCGGAGGAGTTATTAAAGCTCTGCGGTGGTTTTCGATGCCGCGCTGAAAAGGTGTTCTTACATTACCCGCGCTGTGATTTTTATGGAGAAGATCTATACTTGAAGACGATTGGGGTTTGTTGATCGGGGTATAGAACTTAGGCATAGACGCGATGTGGATCAAAGATACAGCCTGTAATATCACTAAGAGTGATATTACAATACATTGCCTTATGATTTGTTTCCGCGTTTTCACAACATAACTTTAACTGCTGTAAAAATACAGTTTTAACTATCAACTGTTTTGTAATTATTTAGATACAGAAAATAATAACTAAAATAAAGCTAAGGCCCCTTCGGCCAGTTGTTCCCATTTGCTGATGGTTGTATCCATTCCCAGCATATTCGCAATCATAGTATAAATTTGAGTTGGGGTTTTACCGTTTTGCCGTAGGTAACGTACCGAAGTTGCTCCTGCCGACTTGGAAAGTTTTTGGTTCAGCTCATCTGTAAGTAATGGATGATGGTAAAAAGTAATGTTCTGAAATTCTTTTTTGCCAAGAGCCAGTGCCAGTTCATGTTGAGCCAGGGTTGATGGCCAAAGATCCTGCCCGCGAATGATCAGATGGACCCCATAATGCATGTCATCTACTACCGAAGTAAGCTGATAGGCAGGATACCCATCCTTTTTCCTGATCACAAAATTTTGCATATCTGCCGGTAAAATGGTGTTAACGGTTTGGTTGTTATAACCCTGAATGGTTAGTCCGCGGGTGTTATGAGTATGCAGGCGCCATGCAGTATCTTTTGTATCCATGGGAATTTTACGGTCAAAACAGATACAGGTTTCCTTTTCGAGCTGTTTGCGCGAACAGGTGCAGGCAAATAGCGATCCATTATTTCTTAGTTGCTTAATAACCTCCGAGTAAAGTTCCAGCCGGTGCATTTGCGAGTAAACGTCCTTAAATTCTTCGGCGTTACGGGGGCCTTCGTCCCAGGGTATCTCTAAAAAGTTCAGCGTGTCAAAAATGTCCTGTATATACGCTTGTTCTGCACGGGCCTGGTCCATATCATCAATCCTTAAAAATACTTTAGCTCCATGCAGCTTCGCCAGTGCAGCTGTAAGGGTAAACGACAGTACGTTACCCAAATGTAAAAAACCACTTGGAGTAGGAGCTATGCGGGTTTTATGAAAGCGAACAAGCTGATCAGGCATTTAAAATATGAACTTTATATATTAACTTCATCCAAAATAATACAAATAAACCCGTTCCGGAAAGAAAATACTTATCCCTTATTATTTGTTGCAACTATTTACCAAGATATAGCGTCTCCTAAAAAACAATCGAATTATGAAAAGAAAAATCTTTATCCTGTTTGCATTGGCTATCACCATGCTCTCGTTAAATACCTTCGCCCAAAGTGGGCAAACCAGGTCTGTTTCTGGCTTTAACAGTATTGAATCAGGAGGCCCCTTTAATGTACACGTTAAAATTACCGGCACCGAAAGTGTTCGTCTGGACATTGATGACGATGTGGTAAATGATGTTAAAACCGAGGTTGAAGGCGGTGTTTTAAAAATAGGTTTCCGCCATAATTTTTCGTTACGCAACCATAACATTAAACGTGGCGACATTTATGTTACCGCCAAATCACTCAGTGCCCTGGCTAATAGTGGTTCAGGAAATCTCGACCTTGATGGAGTTTTAACAGGGCAAAATGTATCAGTTATCTTAAGCGGATCGGGCAATATGCGTGCCGCCGTAAAAGCATCTACACTGGAATCGCGCATTAGTGGTTCAGGTGGTATTAACCTTAAAGGTAGCACTGATGCTGCGAAATTTCGTATCAGTGGTTCGGGCGAGATCAATGGTAAAGGTTTAACTACCGAAATGCTTACTGCTACCATTAGCGGTTCAGGCGGTATATCAGTGGTAGCTAATAAAACCGTATCCGCACGTATTACCGGCTCTGGAGGAGTAACTTACTCCGGCAACGCTACCATTGCCGAAACCAGGTACACCGGCTCGGGGAGGGTCAATAAAGTGAACTAATCTCCCTTAATTTATAGCAACAGAAAAACCGTTGGCAATGTGTCAGCGGTTTTTCTGTTTTGATGCCTATCAAATTAACTACATTATCAGTGATGGGCAATTGTTCTTACCTCAACCGTATTTCCTTCTCCCTGTAATACTGGGCAGCCTTTTGCAAATTCGACGGCCTCATCAACATTATCTGCTTTTACAATAATGTAGCCACCTAAGGTTTCTTTAATTTCACCAAATGGGTCATTGGTAACCGTTTTGTCAGCGTGCACAACCCGTGCATCATTAAAGGGCAGGCCGGTGCCGCTTACAAATTTATTTTTGGCGGCAATGGTGGCTATCCAGTCCATGGTTTGTTTCATCCAGATTTGTATTTGCTCTGGTGAGGCCACTTTTTGGCCGTCTTCATGTCTGAAAATTAATGCGTACTCTTTCATTTTTTTAATTTTTAAAAGTTGTCTGATCAATGAATTATACCACCATATCAAGCGGACTTTCACTAATTGGACATCTTTTCAAAAAAATAAAAAAAATAAATTATGCCGATGCAATACCGAAAATTACAGCGCGGTTCTGAGATACAATTTATTTGACCCTACCCATTGGGAATTTTATGGCGCGTTGCTTCCCTTTGTATGTCCCCGAAATTTCGGCCATCAGGCTGTCTTTGCCGATGAGGTTATAGCTGATCTTCTGCGGAAAATCATGTTCCGGGTTCTCGAAAACAAAGCCCTCTGCCGATGCCGTGGTCATGGTAAAAATTACCGGTTTTCCCTCATTCTGATTTTTGACGGTAGGAGTATAAAGCAGGTTACCATGACGCTCTTCCAGTCGAATGTGTTCGGCAGATACCGTATCCGCGCCTCTTAATACATAGCTTTTACCAAGGAAGGTGGAATCGTTCAGCTTTTTCCAACTTTCGGTGCTTATGCCCTTTGCTGTTTTGTTTTGCCAGTCACCCAATAGCCAGACAGCCTTTTTAATGTGCTGCTGCTTTTTGTGGCCATTGGTACCTGGCTGCGCCAACGCTATATTGGCTGTAATAACTCCTAAGCTGAGTAGCGAAAGAGCAAATTTTAAAAAATTGTTCATGATTGCAGGTATTTAGAGGGTTGTGATAATTTAATTGTACTATAAAGATAATATCCTCACCAGGTAATATATCGGTGATGGACACTTTTATATTGAATTATAGTTGATTAGTTTAGGTTTATTAGGATTTAAGATGTTATATATTAGTATATTAGGTGGACAATTGTCAGCTCAATAAACCTAACAACCTCACTCACTATGTACAACAATTACTACCTGCATAAAGTTATTTTAGTAACCGGTGGAGGCTCGGGCATGGGCCGGGCGCTATGTGAAAAGCTTGCCAAAGTTGGCGCTACAGTGATTTGTACCGACATCAATACTCAAAATGCCGATGAAACCGTAAGCTTGATAACACAAAGCGGGAAAAACGCTGTCGCCCGCAAACTGGATGTTGCTCAATTATCCGATTTTGAAGCGGTAATAGCCGATGTTGTAAAAGAACATGGCCGCATGGATATGATATTTAACAACGCGGGAATAGCCATAACCGGCGAATTGCGCGATATCAGTATTGACCAATGGAAAAAGGTGCTTGATATCAATTTTTATGGTGTGCTCTATGGCTCACAAACAGCTTATCAATACATGATAAAGCAGGGTAGCGGTCATATTGTTAATACATCCTCCCTGGCTGGTGTGGTGGGGTATATCCCTTTGATTACGCCTTATAGCGTATCCAAACACGCTGTTGTAAACTATACCCGTTGCCTGCGGCAGGAAGCAAAGCTGTTTAATATTAAAGCAAGCATCGTTTGCCCCGGACTGATCGACACGCCCATCATCGGCAGCTTGCCTGCAGTTAACGCCGATCCGAGCTGGAACCGGGACTCGATAAAACAATTTGAACCCGGAATGCCGGCAGAAGAGGCGGCTCATCATATTTTAAAGGGTGTAGCTCAAAATAAAGAGATTATACTGTTTCCGCAGATGGCCCGCACCATTTTTCTTTTTGCCCGCTACTTAAAACCGGGCTACCTGAAAATGGCATTAAAAGAATTGAAAAGATTTAGGGAAAATTACCGTTTTAATGGTCATAACTGATTATCCGTGTAATTTTCCATTCATTGTTTTTGTATTGCCATACATGTAAAAATTTCATCAGGCCAACTACTTCCTTGCCGTTTTCCATATGAGTGAATCTGTGCATGCCTACCTCAATAGCGCCATAATCTTTAATGGGATAAACTTCCAGGCTGCCTTTTACCAGCTCTCTTTTTAAGCCCGAATTGTTATTGTTGGCAAAGTTTTTTTCAAAAGCCTGTATATTTTGCTCATAATTGGTTAGGCCTCCCAGGTCATGGTAAAACTCTAAGCTTGGGGAAAATACCTTTTTTAGCGTTTCCAGATCCCTGGTATTATAAGCGTCGAAACAAACGCTGTCCATATGCAAAATAGTATTATACAGCTTTGGGTCTATATGTTTTTGGGTGGCTTGAGCTTGTACATTATTGCGCCAAAATGTGCAGGATAGCAAAAAAGTGATGGCTATCAGGAGACGGTATATACGTATTTTCATGTTTTTTATTTTATTGACGTTTGTAACTGTTTACCCGTTACAAAAAATCATGGATTGATGAGCAGTTTCCGGAAAGCCGTGCTATCGCCCCTGAATATATTAAAATCAACTTTTTGATTGATGCCGTTAATGCGCGCTTTATCAGAGTGTTGCCAAAATTGCCAGTTGGTTTTGTTGCTGATATTTAACACAGGCTGGTAATAATGCGCTATCCAAAGTGTGTAATCGTCAAAATAGCCCTGCAGGTAATCCTGGTAAAAGCTGATGTTGGTATAAATAATGGGTTTTACGCCCGTTTTATTTTCAATCTGATTTACAAACGACATCAGCTGCTCACGCATTTTAGTCGGCGGGGTTCTGTAAAGCTGCTCTACATCAACCACCATAGGCAGATCGCCCTTTTCCATCTTTACGGTTTGCAGAAAGAACCTGGCCTGCCATATGCCGCTTTTCTGCGGCAGAAAGTAATGATACGCCCCGCATATGATCCCCGCTTTAGGCGCTTCGCGCCAGTTACGCTGAAAGTAGGGATCTACACTTAAAACCCCCTCTGTGGCTTTGATAAAGGCAAAAGTGATATGCACATCGTCATCATTCATGGCTTTTACCTTTTGCCAGTTTATTTTGCCCTGGTACGATGACACATCGATGCCGTGAACTGTAAACCCCGCCGGAATACGCACATTAAAGCTTTTATAGGTACGATAGCGAGTATCATGCCCTATATCCAATACCCAGCGCCAGGTAGCGCTAAAACTCCGCAAAACATAGCCATAATAAAAAGGCGAAAGCAGGATGAGTAACAGTCCGACTATAGCTATTCGCCAGTATATGGTGGTTTTTTGATCCTTTTTCTTTTGGGCCACGGTTTTTCTTTTAGCAGGAGCTTTCTTTTTCACCGGGACAAAGGGGTTGGGAATTTCGGTAACTTTTTTTTCGGTAGGTGGCACGGCACAAATTTACAAAAATGCCGGTATGCCATGCTCAATTCGCTATAATATATTGCGAGGGTTGTTTTTAACGTGCGCTATTTTAAGCTGGAACATCTGGGCCATTTTACCTGCCCGCCATTTGGCCTCATCCGCTTTTTCGCCCTGGAACAAGCTATCTACCGTGGCCGAGAATAAGTTAAGCCAGGCTTCAAAATGCTGCTCATCTACCGATAAACGGGCATGGGGCGGAAAAGGCGCGCCGTTATAGGTATATTGCTCCAGTAGTACGGTTTGCCAAAAAGTATACATTTTTTCGAGATGAGGCAGCCAGTGCCCGCCGAGACGTTCGGTAAATATAGGGGCGAGTAAAGGATCAGCAGCTACGTGGGTATAAAAAGTATCTACCAGTAGTTTGATATCATCCAATGTGGCTATGTCGTGTTTGGGTTCCATAATTACTCGGTACAAAAGTGGTGTTTTGAGGCGACAAATATTTAATGATGAAGTAATTTTTGACGCCTCGGTTTTTTTCTGATAATGCTGTCCAAAACTTTTTAAACCTTAAATTTTAACACTTTTCCGCTCAAAAGCGGACTAAAAACGCTTAAAAATTGATCCAAAACCATCGATTTTAACACTTTTTAACAAATTTTAATGCGGTTTTGATCGGTTTTGAAAACTTTAAAAAGTGGTAACCTTATTTTTTATCAAACGATCGATTTTTGGTCTTGTTTTATCCTTAACAAAACAGCCCGGTGCCCTTGATGAAGGAGCACCGGGCCGCGGTTTTATACGATATACGAAAATTGGGGTGGAATTACAAATGGCAGATCTATTACCACTAATTGATACTGTAAAAGAAGCTTCTTAATTCATCAGCAAAAACATCCGGTACTTCCAGGGCGGCAAAATGCCCTCCTTCGTTCATTTTTTTATAGCTGGTCACATGCACAAAGCGTTCTGCCCATTCTTTGGGAAATTGTGCTTCCCTCGGGAATACCGATACACCCGCGGGTACATTGCTTTTTTGCAGAGGTTTTGCACTACCCCATTGTGCTATTGCATCCACCTTGTACATTTTAACGGAGGTGGCTATGGTTTGTGTAGTCCAGTAGATCATGATATTGGTTAGCAATTCATCCCTGCCGCCAAATGCTTTTTCCAGGATCTCAGGAGAGGCCCCCGCATTGCCGAAACTCAGCATCCAGGCAGCTAGCGCTGCGGGTGAGTCATTCAGGCCGTAAGCCAGCGATTGTGGTTTTGTGGCTTGCACCATGGCATACGCACCTTCGCTATACCACCATTGCTGCACAAACTGTGCAAATTGCTTTTCGGCTTCGGTCATGGTGTTGGGGTCTTCCTGGCCCATTGGGTAACCAACATCTGTAAAATGCACGCCTCCCACCGCATCAGGATATTTTGATGCAAGGGCCTTGGTAACGCCCATGCCTACATCGCCACCGGCTGCATAAAATTGGGTATAGCCCAGGTTTTCGGTCATCAGTACCTTCCACAGATCGGCAACTGCTTCGCTGGTGATAGCCGTTTTTTCGGAGAAGCCGAAGCCCGGGATAGATGGAATAACCAGATCGAAACTTTGATCGCCCTGGGTTAATAAGGGGATGATTTTGTGGAAACGATAATAGCTATCTGGCCAGCCATGGGTTAACAAAAGCGGCCTGGAGTTTTTGCCTTCGCCCTTAATGTATTGAAAATGAATTTTTACACCATTTACATCAGCTGTGTATTGAGGATACTTGTTCAACTCTGCTTCTTGTTTGCGCCAATCGTAATGATTGATCCAGTAATTTACCAGTTCTTTCAGATAAGTTTCGCTGGTGCCGAAGTTCCAGCCGGAGTCCTCTGCTTCACCGGGCCAACGGGTGTTTTTTAAACGGTTTTCCAGATCATCTAACACGGATTGAGGTACAGATACCTTAAATGTTGTTGTGCTTTTCATTGTTGATATTTTAGGAGTTTGTGAATAGCAGATTGTTGCGCCGCATCATAGCGACGCGAAAAAGAGTTTGAAATTTGCTCATAGCAGTTTATGTTTTGTTTGAACAAAATATATTCAATGAATGTCACTCCACCCCGAGCCTGTACCACTTTCTCAAATACGTATAATGCTCCCTAAATGTAACAAACGCGATACAAATAATTTAAAGAATAAGCTTTTTGGGGGAAGTAGGGGAGAGAGTCAAGATATAAGAGTCAAGAATCGAGAATCAAGACAAAACACATGCGTCACTGCTGTACGAAGACAACCGACCAAAGGGAGCTTATTGATATCAATAAAACCAAATACATCATTAATAATCCCCCGCATACTGAGCGAAAAATGCATGTCGCAGAGCGCTCAATTGCCGCTGAGCTGTTACTTTGTAGCCACAAAGTAACCAAAGGGCTTGTCACCAGAAATGCTTCTTTGCGCTCCTGGCCATTGCCCTGCAAATCAACCAGAACCACGGGCTGCAATTATTTTGCCCTACTTCGTTCGCACAATCCCGGGCTTCAGCAAAAACTTGCAATGCCCCTGCAACCGCACATGACCACCATTGTTCTGCCCGTTTTCGCCTGAAGCTGTTCTGCTGACTGGGAAGGAAAAAATGGTTGTTCTTAATCAATAATTCACTAAATCACTAATTCAATAATTAAGATACTTATCCAAGTAACCGCTTTTTTTCAGAAAATCTGGATAGTCTTTAATATTCAGGATTTCATAGATGGCCTGTTTTTTATCTGTTGCTTTAGCGTAATAGTGGGCGCAGATCTGGTAGCCTATCCAATAGCCCAGGTCGTTCGGACGATCATCTTTTTTAGAAGTTCCGTAAAGCCAGTCGTTACGCTCGGTGCCGTTCATGAGGGAAATAAACTCTTTGCAAAGCCGGGCGGTATTCGCATTACCATAGTTATTCGCGGCATCATCGCCACGAGTTCCGGATATCAGTTCACCTATAAAGTCGGCACTGCCCTCTATTATGCTTTGTTGTAGTAAGGTCGGGTTTTCGCTGGTTAGGTTCTGTTGAAAATGGATGAGTTCATGCGCTACAATGCCCGGTAAGCCATCAATATTGTTTTGCATTTCGGCACCAATAAATAATCCTTGATCGCCGGAAGTCCCGCCCGAATTATACGCACCGATCACAAAGTAAACCGGTGGGAATTTGGCCTGCGGATATAAATATTTTAAAGCATAAAAAGTGCTCCGGCATTGTTTTTCCTTTTCTTTTATGCGTAAAGTGTTTGCCCTTACTTTTTCATAATCGGCCTGCCGCTTCTTTACCATTTTGTATAAGTTATCGGCACTGCGGATACGGTAAGGGGTAAAGCCTTTTACGCCCTCGCTGCCAATGTCGATGTATTCTTTGCCAAAGGTGTTTTGGGAAGTATCCTTTTTAAAATGGTCAAAAGCTTTCCAGAAATTATCAATATCGCCGGTCACAAAGCGCGCGCTGTCGGGCAAATTGGAAAAACCGTTTTGCGCGAAGCCATGGATGTAAAAATTGAGCAGTAAGGCTGTAAGGATGATGGGTTTCAGGTGTTGACGCATGTTGAGATAATAGTTTTGTATGCAAGACGCAAAAGGAATAAAAAAGGTTGCATTTTTTTGGTCAAATTATTTAAGAGTCTTTTCTTAATTCGTCATTGCGAGGAGGAACGACGTGGCAATCCCTCAATTACAGAGCGAACCTATATATCGGGGATTGCCACGCTGCGCAATGACGGGTGTATTAATAGTATGAGTTGGGTAAGCCAGCCCTTTTTTCTTTATGACTTTAGCCAGATAAAACAATATTTATATTTGTAAGGTAAACTTACAAGTTTACTTGATGAATTATGACAGAGCAAAAAGATATCCTGCTGGCTTCTGAGCTGCGTACCGTGGTAACACGGCTGATCAAAAAACTGCGTAAACAATCATCCACAGCCGATAAACTATCGCTCACCGAGCGGTCGATCATCGCCCTTTTGGATAAACATGTGGAACTGCTGCCCAATGAACTGGCCGCGATGGAGAAGATCACCACGCAAAGCATGTCGCAAATATTGAGCAAGCTGCAGCAGATGGACCTGATCAAGAGGCGTATTTCTGAAACGGATAAACGCAAGGCCATCATCTCCTTATCCGATCTTGGTCGTACCCTGCTGTACCAGGTACGAAGCGAGCGCAACGAATGGCTTAACAAAGCCTTAGATGCCACCTGCACAACAGAGGAAAAAGCATTACTGAAACAAGCCATTGGCCCCCTAACCAAATTGGTCGATTTTGATTGATGAAAGATCAAAGCTGAAAAAAATCACTAAATCACTAAATCACTAATTCACTAATTCAATCATTGCAAAGGATGAACATAAGTACATTTAATGCCTTTAAGAGCCGCAATTACCGGTTGTATTTTGCCGGGCAGTCCATATCGTTAGTTGGTACCTGGATGCAGAAAACCGCGGTAAGCTGGGTTATCTACTCGCTTACCCACTCGGAGTTTATGCTGGGGCTTACCCTGTTTGCCAGTTTGTTCCCCTCGTTTTTATTCTCGTTCCTGGGTGGTGTAGTGGCCGATCGTTATAACCGTTACCGTTTGCTGCTGGTCACACAAGCAGCATCCATGATACAGGCGCTGCTGCTTACCGCGCTGATATTCTGGGGGCATTATGTGGTGTGGGAGATCATCGCGCTGAGCGCAGTGCTGGGTTTTATCAACGCGTTCGACGTGCCAGCCCGGCAATCATTGGTGTATGAGATGGTGGATAACAAAGCCGATCTGCCTAATGCCCTCGCCCTCAATTCATCCATGGTTAACCTTTCCAGACTTATCGGCCCAGGCATAGCCGGACTGGTGCTGGAGAAATTTGGCGATACCATATGTTTTGGCGCAAATGCCTTCAGCTTTATAGCTGTAATCGGTTCCTTACTGATGATGCGCTTACCCAAAATGGCGACCAAAAAACACGATAAAAATATTTTCTCCGAACTGAAGGAAGGCTTTGTTTACATCAGTAATACGCCGTCCATCAAATCCATACTTATTATGCTGGCGGCTATCAGTTTACTGGTACTACCCTTTAGTACGCTGATACCGGTGTATGCCAAGGATATTTTTAAAGGCACGGCATCCACATTTGGTGTTTTGGATAGTTTGATAGGTTTGGGCGCGTTTTCGGGCGCTATTTACCTGGCCTCGCTTAAGCCCGGCCATAACCTCAAAAAGATCCTGGCTGTTAACACGCTGATATTTGGCGGCGGACTGGTCATCTTTTCGCACATGCCCAGTTATCCGCTGGCCCTGTTGTTTGCGGCGGTAACCGGTTTCGGGATGATGTCGCAGATCACCATCAGCAACACGTTGATCCAAACTACGGTGGCGCCGGATATGCGCGGCCGGGTGATCAGCTTTTACGCCATGGCATTTTTTGGCATGCAACCACTGGGTGGTTTGCTGGTAGGGGCGGTGTCGCAATGGATAGGTACGGCCGATACGGTGATGCTGGAGGGTATAGTAGCCCTCATCATCGGTATACTGCATTTTCGTTTCCTGCGCAAAACACAACTCCACAAAGATACCGTGCATACGCTGGAACAGCAGCCTATTAATACGCTTGCATAGTTTAGCAGTTTAGTATCAAGTAGCGGGTATCAAGTATCACGACTGAATAAAATTAGATAAGGGTCCTGCGCTGTCCGAAGTCTCCGACTTCGGATTGGCTATGTTTGTAGTCTCTGACTACAGTAAAACGAGAAACAACGCTTAATCTGGTTTCAGGTATCGGTAGTTGAAAACTACCGGCATAATGGTCCGAAGTCGGAGACCTCGGACAGCGGGAGATTTCTCCGTTACCATAAACGGTATGATTTCTAATGCTTGCGTTGATAGTTCTTCACCTCGTTAAGATAATACAGCGTGCGTTTTTTCTTCACTTTATCAAGCAATGCGGCTCTTAATGTTTTATAGTAAGCATTGATAAATATAATATCATCATCACCTGTTAAATAATAAGATAGAACTTGCGGTTTACTGATCTTTGAGTTTTTGTAATCACCTTGAAAGATTTTTAATTGTTCATTCCAGTTATATTTAACTATAGTGGAGTCATTGATAATATCGGGCCCGAAATCAGTGGTATCAGAGGAGACTGGAAATTGATCATAATAAACCATTTTAATAGTTAAAGGATTAGTTTTTTGAACAAATGATTCGAGCCAGAAAGCCCGACCTACTGATATTGTCAAATTTCCATTTTGGAGTTCGTTTAAAACAGGAATTAATTTATCGCCATCATATTTATAGAAGAAATAGTTATTCCACCAAATGCCTGAGCCGTCATCAAATTCCTCTTTATAGTAAATTACGGTTTTTCCATCCGTGTCTTTATAATGTTCCAGATTGAGCCCATAACGACTGGACCCGTTATGCCTGGCAATGATTTTGTTCCCTTTAAAAAAATATAAATAAGCGTTTTCACAGTGGGTTGGAGCTCCAATACAAATAGCATATTCATTAAAATCTGCTTTATGTTTATCAAAAGGGTAATAAACCACAGGGATAAGTCCTTCTTTATAAGTTAAAAGCACACTCTCTTCGTTGCAGGCACTGTCAATTTTCTTATTTCCAAAAATCCGTCTTGCTGTAAGAATATCTATTGCTCCGGTATGGGTTGCTTGTTTGAGTTTTTTAAAATCACTCAATGAGATTACGCTATCAAGTTGTGCCTGATTTTTAAAAATTGAATCGGCCCAAAAAGCTGTTTTAGCTGCAAGCGGCTGTGTTGGCAGGTGACCTACACTATCTAAAAATTGTTCGAGTTGCTGGTCGCTGTATTGGATTTTTTTAGGGGGTGTATTACTCGTTGGTTTTGAAATGGCAGGAACATGTGAACTGGATTTTTTTTCAACAGGCTTTTGCTTGTTGTTACAGCCTATGAGCATTGAGAACAATAACAGGTAAAATAGTTTTTTCATTGTGAAATGGTTGTTTTTATGCAGGGAATCGCTGCATCGGCTCTTTGAGGTTATCCCATTTTGAGTGGCAAAACAACCGCTTAGGTGATATAAATTTATAATGAAATTTCAATAATATATTATGCCTACGGTAACAAATTTTCGGTCGTCTTTTGAACAGTTCTTGCGCTGTCCCGATTCTGCGCTGTCCGATTGATTATGTTTGTTTCTGCGACTACAGTAAAACGGCAACAACGTTTGCTTCAGGTACCGGTAGTTGAAAACTACCGGCATAATCGTCCGAAGTCAGAGACTTCGGACAGCGGGATTGGAAATATCACGTTAACAGCTATAACAATACTTTTATAATTGAAAATCTATCCCCAGTTTGTGATGTTTGTAATATTAAAACTTCTAAAAGCTGGGGTGATGGTTATTATCATTGTCCAATGTGCCGTAAGGAATATCTATCAAATTATTCAGGAGAGTATGAATATGATATTCAGGCGCTTATTAGCCATCATATTGAAGCGAACAATTTAAACAAGCCAGTTGTGCAGCAATGAATTTCCTTCGCTACCACAAGCGGGACGCTTGCGGCAGCGGAGAGAGAAGTTATTCATCATTTTCTACCATCCTCATCACTTAAAAGCCGGTACAAATAAATACCAAAATGTAGGTATAGATACATAGTTGGAAGCTATATACTTTTGAACTCCCCTGGAAGTACATTAATATCATAACTCATTTACCTATGAAAAATTTATTAGTTCTGTTGTGTTTACTATCTGCTATGATGATAGTTTCCTGTTCAAAAAGTGATAAAGTAAACCCAAGCCCACAAGATATTTTAAATAAGAAAATCTCTGACATCCTGCCTCAGCAATACATTGATACCCTGGCAAAATTGGGCCTGACGGTAAATCAGGGTACAACGCCGCCCAATGTGGAGGGCGCTTTTAGTATCGCGCCATTAATATTGAAAAACAGTAATATCAAAACCGATTATCCTGGTAAAAGCTTTCATGATGCCAGCGTAAAATTCTTTGAACAAAGCACCAAGGACTTTGGGATAAAATTAGTCGGAAAGTTTTTCCTTAATGCTGCGGATACCAGTATCACTACAGCTATCTCCGGTAGCGGCAATAATTTCACCGTTTATGGAAAGGTAAAGTCTGTTTCTGCTGATAAAAGTAAATTTGCTTATTTCGGGATACTACTGTCCGGAACAAAAGATGGTACAGATTTAAAAAACGTTACTTACGGCATCATCAATATCGACAACAAAAACGGAACTGGCGTATTCATCAACGAAGGGCAGGGCAGGGTTGCTTATGATAAGGACCTGGTTTCGGGACCCATAAACTTTGATGCTGTTTCGTCGTTTAAAAATGGAGAAAGGGTGTTTCTGGCAGCGCCATCCAAACCGTAGTTGTTTACCCTGCTACAACAAGTGTCCTGCATTATAATCACAGGACACTTGCGTTGGCGCAGTCTTTTTATTGAAGTTTATTTATAGATTTAGCTTCCGTTTTTACCTTAACGGGTTCTATCGAAGAATAAGCATGCAGTCATTAAATCAACTTTTTACTCATTTTGAAAATTATCTTCCGCTTGATGAGGTAGAAAAAAAGGAATTGAGCCATCGTGCAGTGGAACGAAACATTAAGCGCCGGCAATTTATTTTGCAGGAAGGGGATGTTTGCAAGTATTTCACCTTTGTAATTTCCGGCTGTTTTAAGATGTATGGGGTTGATAAAAACGGAACCGATCATATTATTCAGTTTGCATCAGAAAATGAGTGGATCGCGGAGATAGGCAGCTTTTATTCCAATAAACCCAGTCGGCTTTATATTGAGGCTATGGAGCCTTCGGTGATTTTGCAGATAGAAAGATTGAATTTGTTTCATCTGTACAGCAACTTCCCCAAGTTCGACCGTAACTTCCGGGTGATCATGGAGAATAAGGTGATTGATCTGGAGAACAGGATATTGCAAAACATCAGTTCCACAGCAGAAGAAAGATATCAAAGCTTTTTAGAACAATACCCTCAGCTTGCAAACCGGATCCCCAATACACAAATTGCCTCCTATCTGGGTATAACGCCCGAATTTTTAAGTAAGATCCGTAATAATATCGCCAAAAAGTAACCAACCCTTAATCTACATTAAGGGTATTTCTTAAACTTGTTTGTAGGTGACTTCTTTCTTATTGCCTCATTTTTGCACTGTTATTAAACTAATAAGCAGTTGAAAATAATCAGCACCATGAAAGCAGCAGTAACCCCCAAAGCGGGTAACCCCGACGTAATTGAAATACAGGAGAAACCAAAACCCGAAGTGAAACCAGGCTGGATCCTGATCAGGATAAAAGCGTTTGGCATTAACCGGTCGGAGATATTTACAAGACAGGGACATTCGCCAAATGTAAAGTTCCCCAGGATACAGGGCATCGAATGTGTAGGTGAAGTGGAAGAAGATGCTTCCGGAACCTATAAAAAAGGACAGAAAGTAGCCGCGTTGATGGGCGGTATGGGTCGTGATTTTGACGGAGGCTATGCCGAATATGCCGCGGTTCCTTTGGAAATTACTTTTCCTTTTGAAAGCGATCTGCCCTGGAATGTATTGGGGGCTATACCTGAGATGTTCCAGACGGTATCCGGATCGCTTACCCAGGCTTTGGAAGTTCAAAAAGGCGAAACACTATTAATTCGTGGCGGAACGTCATCTATCGGGATGCTGGCCTGCCAGTTAGCCAAACACTATGGATTAACAGTGATTGCCACCACCCGAAACCCTGATAAAGAACAGCATCTGAAAGCAAATGGCGCCGACTATGTTTTAATTGACAACGGTGGGATTAACGGCAAACTAAAAAGCTTGTTTCCGCAGGGTGTTGATAAGGTGCTCGAGCTCATTGGTACCGTAACACTCAAAGATTCACTGAAATGTATCCGGGAAAAAGGTACGGTTTGTATGACCGGGATATTAGGTAACGAGTGGACGATGAAGGAGTTTACACCAATGGCGGATATTCCTTCTTTGGGCAGGTTAACGATTTATGGTGGCGATGCGGGCAATTTAAATCAGGATCTGCTGCAGGATTTTATCAATACAGTGGCCAAAGGCGATATCAATTTAAACATTGATAAAGTATTTAAACTGGATGAGATCGTAGCGGCACATACTTATATGGAAAGTAACCAGGCTAAGGGGAAAATAGTAGTAGAAATATAAGCACTTGCGTGAGCTATAAGGCAAGGAGCCCCAGCCAATTAATTTTTTATATTTATCATTCAAAGCTTAACCCCTTAAAAATGGCAAACGGTAAAAAAAATTGGTATCAAAGGCATACAGAATCGCTTGCCTTCGGGCAACGCCTGGCTGATTCTGTGGCAAGTGGCATGGGTTCATGGCGATTTATCATCATTCAAACCATTATTGTGGCCGTGTGGATGTTGCTAAACGTTGTGGCTCTTGTCGGTCATTGGGATCCATATCCTTATATTTTATTAAACCTGTTATTTTCTACCCAGGCAGCCTATGCCGCGCCGATCATTATGATGGCCCAAAACCGTCAGAATGAACGCGACCGCGTCCAGGCCAATGAAGATTTCCGTACCAATGTAGAAGCCAAAAAGGAAATTGAGGAATTACAGCTGCGCCTGAATGCCATAGAAGCAGATAAGCTCGACAAAATTCTTGCTTTGCTCGAAAAATTGGATAAAAATAGTTGAGTAATTGGCGCAAGTACGAACTTATGGCCTAACCGCCCAGGCCAGGCCATCGGCCCCGCGTATATCAATATGTCCGGTTACAGTTAACGTTTTGAGATCAATTACTGCCACATAGTTATCGCCGGTGCAGCCAATAAAGGCCCGTGATCCGTCGTCGTCTATCAGGATGCCAGCGGCGCCATGACCGGTATTGATGCGCTTTAACTCTTTATGCGATGCGGCATCATAAACGAACACATCGCCGGTTCTGAGACTGCTTACCAGCACCCGCTTGCCATCGGGCGTAAACTGGAGCCGGTTGGCCCCTACAGCCTTCGCGTCGATTGTGCGGGTTAACTTTTTGGTAGTCAAGTCGATGATGGAAATAGCTCCGTCGGCGGCACCAGCGGTCCACAATTCACGACCATCGGGCGATACATCAAAACCCTCAGAGCCTTTGGCCACCGGGATAACGGTTTGTACCCATTCATGATACGCCGGGGCTGTAGCGTTGTCCTCCAAAATGCTCACCGTTGCCGCGTTAACGTTGGTGGTATAAACCTTTTTTCCATCGCGGTTTACATAGATCATATGCGTTCTGTCCTGACCGGTTCCCATGGCCCAATCGAATTTGGCGCTCACCGGATCGTAGCTTCCAACCGCTTTAGAGCCCTCTGCCGAGAACCATACTTTACCATTGGCAAAAGCTAAGCCATGCGGCCCCATGAGCGGCCTGGTATCCAGGGAGGGCAGGGGCTTTTGCGTCATCAGATCTATCACACTGAGCTCATGAAGGCTCCCGCCACCGTAGATGGAAACATAAGCTGTTTTTCCATCCGCCGAAGCGATAACCTCATGCGGATCAGATCCCACCGGGATGCGTGCGAGCACTTTGAGGTTAACCGGATCAATAATGGCCAGAATATGATCACTTTTGGAAAGTGCCAACAGGGAACGAGCCGGGGTAGATTGCGCGGCACATCCTGTCGCAGCAAAAACTAAAGGCAGGCATAAAAAGCTTACCATAAATAATTTGATCAGGCTGAATTTTACGGTTTTAAAGATCGGGTTGTGCGCTGCTTTTTTCATGGGCTTACAGATTGAAGAAACAGATGATCATTCGTTTATTTATATGTAGACCAATTTAGGCAATATTATGTTTTAAGTTTGAGAGATTCTCACGTTAAACTCATTCATAAATACGAAATTCCAGCTCCTGTAAATTAGAAACTTACAGGAGCGGGAGAGATTAAAAAAGCATGTTCTTAGTTAACCGGCTCCACAAGCGGTTTCCCTTTTTCAACCACGTAGGTAGCCAATTCTTTCGCGTTACCGGTGCCCACGTTTTTGGCTGAATGGACTGTACCGGCAGGGATAAACAATACATCGCCGGCTTTAAGGGTTACGGATGGTTTATCAGCTACCTGGTATTCCAGTAAACCTTCCAGTACATAAATGATCTCTTCGCCGGGGTGTTTGTGTTTAACGGCCAGGGCTCCCGGTTCAAAGTCGATGCGTGCCTGTACGGTCTCGTGTCCCGGAATGCTGAGATCATGACGCTGCAAATCGTTACGCTTAACGCCTTGCTGCTGTGCCGAGGCGGAGGTTGAGATAGTTAATAAAGCCAGTGCAACTATAATAATGATACCGGCAAAGATGTCTTTTTTCGTTTCCATGATTTGAGTTTTTGTTTATTGATACAAAGGTGTGCTTAGTAGGGTCTCCATTTAACCATTAAATAGGGCAAATGGACAATGAGAAAGCCGGATTAGTCATTCTCCGGTTTGAACGGGCTTGTAGTAACTAAGTTGCTTTTTTAAAATAATTGCAAAATATTGCACATTAAATGCAATTATTTGCTTTTAATTGCATAATATTGCAGTGTTAAATCAATCACCTTTAAAAATTTGAATGATGAGCAATCTTAGAAAAGCCAGAATAGCTAATTCGTTAATGTTTTTAGTTTGCGGTTTAGGTGTAGCCAGCTGGGCGCCGCTGGTACCATTAGCTAAAACCAGACTCGGGCTGGATAATGGTAGCCTGGGGCTTTTACTCTTGTTTTTTGGCGTAGGCGCCATGATCACCATGCCGCTTACTGGCAAACTGGTTACCCTCTTCGGGAGTAAACGGGTTATCGTGGTTTCGGGCACTTTGATCGCGGCCATATTGCCTTTGTTGTTGATCCTGGATCATACCTATCAAATGAGTATATGCCTGCTCATCTTCGGGGCATCAACCGGGGGTATTAACGTGGCCATGAACACGCAAGCCATCAAAGTGCAGCAATCATACGGAAAACATATCATGTCGTCATTTCATGGTTTATATAGTATAGGTGGTTTGGTTGGCTCGCTGGGTTTTGGCTTACTGCTTAAAGCGGGCCTGGATGCCATGACCACCATCATCTTTATATCTATTTTGCTGGTGCTCATTACTTATTCACAGTTCTCCAGCTTAATGAGTGATGATCCGGCAAAAACACCGGAGAAAGCCCGCAAAGGTTTTACGCTGCCATCGGCCGCTTTACTGATCCTGGGTGCTATCTGCTTTATATCGGCCCTGGCCGAAGGAGCTATGCTCGATTGGAGCGCCGTTTTTTTGACCGCAAACCGGCATTTAAGTATCGAATTTGCGGGCGTAGGTTATGCCATGTTCTCGGTAGCCATGGCCATTATGCGTTTAACAGGCGACAGTGTTATCGCCGCCGTAGGGCGATTGAAGGTGGTGATATGGGGCAGCATCATCGCTTCGGCGGGATTGATCATCGCTGTTTGTTTTCCGTATGTGAGTTTGGCCCTGGTGGGTTTCCTGATGGTAGGCCTGGGTTGTGCCAACATCATCCCCATTCTATTTTCAACGGCAGGTAATATGCCTGGGCTTTCACCGGCTTATGCATTGCCGGTGGTTACTTCTATGGCTTATGCGGGTATACTGGCCGGCCCGGCACTCATCGGTTTTATAGCACAACTGCTTACCCTGCCGGTGGCATTGGGTATCATAGGGGTATGTATTTTATTTGCCGGCTTGATCTTTAAAATAAACGACGGCAGGATTAAGACCAACCAGTCGCCAAAGGAGGTTGAGGAAAGTATTCTTTGAATAACTAAAACCGTATATTTATATATCATAAATAAACCAAATGGATACGCAAGCCATAGCGCTGGATTGGATAGATGCCTGGAATAAACGGGACATTGACCGGATCATGACGCACTACACCAATGATATTGTATTTTATTCACTCACCGTTACCAAACGCTGGGGCATTGCTGATGGAAAGATTAGCGGGAAAGAAAATCTAAGAGCACATTTTTTAAAAGGCCTGGAACTGGCCCCAAACCTGTATTTTGAGCTTATTGACGTATTGAGCGGAACGGATGGCATCACCATTATTTACAAACGGGAAACAGGAGCTATGGTAGCCGATGTAGCCGTTTTGGACAGCTATGGTAAAGCTACACTGGTAAAAGCTTATTATGGGCAGGCGAAGTAATATAGAGGTTCAAAAAAACAGATTATTGCCAGACTTCTCGCACATGCTTTCTGCAGAAAATCAATAGGTATAAAATCAGAAAATATTATATAACTTTAGTTAATCAATTTTCAGATAAACCTTATCGTTAATGAAAACTTTTCCTAAAAGATTTTCGGCTGTTGTTGCAGCTTTGGCTTTAATGCTTTGTGTTATAGTCGCTTGTTCAAAAAAAGATAACAACTCCAAACCAACACCTTCCGATACCCCAAAGGTAACCATCACTTCATTGAGTGTAAATACAGGTATTTACAATACTACAGTAATTATAATGGGTACCGGGTTTAGTACTACAGCGGCGAACGATCAGGTGTTTTTTAATGGGAAATTGGCTGTTATCAATTCGGCCACGGCTACACAATTAACGGTTGCTGTTCCATTGGCTGCCGGTACCGGAAGTGTGAGCTTAAAAGTGAATAACGGAACTGAAATAAAAGGTCCGGTATTTACCTACCAGGCTTCGTGGATTGTTAGCACCGTTGCCGGTAGTACTGTAAAAGGGTTTAAAGATGGTATAGGCGCGGCCGCCAGTTTTAATGCGCCAACCGGTATAGCTGTGGATGCAAGCGGGACTTTGTTTGTAGCCGACGAGTTTAATCAGGCTATTAGAAAAATTACCCCGGATGGAAAAGTAACTACTATTGCCGGTACCGGAATAAGTGGCTCTGCTGATGGAAAAGGAAATGTTGCCAGTTTTTTTAATCCTGGCAGCGTAGCGGTTGATAATACTGGTAACCTGTATATTGGCGATTATGGGAACAACATCGTCCGTAAAATTGACCCTGCAAATAACGTAACTACATTGGCTGGTATTGTTAGAACTAACGGATTTATTAATGGGCCGGTTGCCAAGGCGACCTTTGATGGGGTAAGTGATGTTGCTGTTGATGACAAAGGGAATATATATGTTGCTGATTTGGCTAACTATGCGGTGAGAAAAATAACGCCAGGTGGTATTGTAAGTACATTTTCAATAATAGCTACCACGCCAAATGTTCATTTTGTAACCGCGCTGGACTTTGATAAGAATTATAATTTATATGTTACCATCATCCAATCAGATTACGAGATCAAGATGATCACTCCATCAGCAGTGGTGAGTACCATTGCCGGAAACGGAGTTTCTTCGCATGTGAACGGATTGGGGAGTAAAGCGAGTTTTATATTACCTCGCGAAATAGCGGTTGACTTAAATGATAGCAAATATGTTATAGATGCCAACATGATCAGGAAAATTGACCCTACTGGCGTTGTTACTGACTTTGCCGGTAATGAAGCTCCCGGTGCAAGTGACGGTCCGGCCGCAATAGCAAATTTTAATATTCCAACAGCAATTGTTACAGATAAAGACGGGAATATTTATGTGGCAGATAGCGGAAATAACATGATCCGTAAAATCTCGTTTCAATAAAGATTGGTTTGCATGAGACGCGCGCAAAAAATAGCAGCATTTTTACACTACTTTCTCATAAAAATTCTCCACCTGCCGCATGGATTGCTTTTGGTATTGCAGGGGCGAACAGCCGGCAAATTCTTTAAATGAGCGTATAAAGTGCGATTGATCGGCATAGTCGTTCTCATAAGCCAGGTCGGTAAGGCGGTTATGCTGGCCAAGGCGGATCTGGTTGAGCACAGCCTGGAACCGGGAGATCCGGGAATACAATTTAGGTGAGATACCTACATATTGCTTAAACCTGCGTTCAAAACTCCGTTCCGAAAGCTGCAAATAATCCTGCAACTCTTTGAGGGAGATATTTCCTTTTGATTGTACAATACGTGTTATGGCAAATTGCATGGCCTCATCTTCATACCGGGTATTTCTTTGCAGCTTAAAAAACAGATAGGCGCACAATACTTCTATACGATCGGCCAGCGAATCAGTCTCCAGTAGCTGCTCCGATAGTAAAACGCCGTCAGAGCGGGCTATCAGGTCAAGGCAGGTACAATCGTCGGTGAGTTCATTGGCATCAAACCCGAATATGGCTTTGAGCGCGTTGGGAAAAAAACAAACGCCAATGGTACTGAAAACGGTGCCAAACTGAATGTCGGCGTGGCGGGTTGATTGCCCGTAGATGAAAATATGGGGCAGCTTTTTATCAAACTGGTACATAGGTCCTTTATCCGGCGACTGAAAGATCAGGCCCGGACAGCCTTCGGCCATGGTTCTGAAGGAACGTGTAAACACAGCGGAATCATCGCTTTCCAGTGTCCAGAAAAAGCGGATGTGATTTTTTAGATAGTCAGGCGGTGATAACTGACGGTAGTTCATTATGGTTTCAAGCAGGTGATATGCAAATATAAATATATTCTTTATCAGATATTTATGCGAAAATTTTCTTTTTGTGGGAGATGATAGCACAGAGTCGCTTTACCTTGCGAATACCCGCTCTTGGCCGCGGGGGGCCAGTTACTTTGTAGCCACAAAGTAACCAAAGGGCTTGTCACCAGAAATGCTTCGTTGCCGCACAAGGCCTTTACCCTGCAAACCGGACAGAACCACGGGCTGCAATTATTTGCCCTGCTTCGCACCCTCAATTCCGCCTCTTCTGCAAAACTTGCTATGCCCTTCCCTGCCGCACCACCCATCATCGTTCTGCCCGCTTTCACCCGAAGCTTATCTGCTGACGGAGAAGAAGAACGTATTGTTTAATCACTAATTCACTAAATCAGTAATTCACTAATTAAAAAAGCGCCCCTGGAAAACCAGAAAGGCGCTTTTTGTTTTAGTTTAGTTAATAGTTAATCAATTACGGTGTTACCCTATGTTTTAATCAATGAATCAATAATTAAAATGTTTACCTGCCGACGTTGAAAGAAATTCAATAATTCACTAAATCAATAATTCACTAATTACAAGGTTGCCATATCAATCACAAAGCGGTAACGTACGTCGCCTTTCAGCATGCGCTCGTATGACGCGGTGATGTCTTTGATATCGATCAGTTCAATGTCAGAAACGATATTATGTTCGGCGCAGAAATCAAGCATTTCCTGAGTTTCGGGGATACCGCCGATACCGGAACCTGCCATGCTTTTACGACCAGCCAGTAATGAGAATGGGTGAATGGAGTAAGGTTGCGATGGTACACCTACGCCAATCAATGTGCCGTTTGTTCTTAATAACGACAGGTACAGGTTCATATCATGCTCTGCCGAAACGGTATCCAGGATAAAATCAAAAGATCCTTTTACTGCTTTTAATTGCTCAGGATTAGAAGTAACCACAAAATGGTGTGCGCCCAACGCTTTAGCTTCTGCTTCTTTTGATGGTGATGTGCTCAGTACGGTTACTTCGGCACCAAAAGCCGCGCCAAATTTAACGCCCATGTGGCCCAGGCCCCCTAAACCTAAAACGGCTAATTTATGACCTTTGCCCACTTTCCAGTGGCGTAATGGCGAGTAAGTAGTAATACCGGCGCAAAGCAGGGGCGCAGTTGCTGCCAGCGGTAATTTATCAGAAATGTGCAGTACAAATTCTTCCCGAACCACAATGGTGTTGGAGTAACCGCCATAGGTAGGTATGCCGCTGCGGTCTTTGTTGTTATAGGTTTGGGTATTGCCTTCTAAACAATATTGTTCCAAGCCGTCTTTACAATTTTCGCAAACCTGGCAGGAGTCAACCATACAGCCAACACCGGCAAGATCATCTACTTTGAATTTTTTAACGTGATCGCCTACTTTAACCACTTTGCCCACAATTTCGTGGCCCGGCACCATCGGGAATATCCCCGGAAACCAATCGTTTTTGATCTGGTGCAGATCGGAGTGACATACACCGCAATATTGTATTTCTATCTGTACATCATGCGGCCCTACTTCACGGCGTTCAAAATCCCATGGCGCCAGGTCAGTTTCCGGCGTTTGAGCGGCATACGCTTTTGCTTGTATCATAATATGTTGCTTTTATGTTTTCGTTAAACAAAGTTAAAACGGAAGCCCTGAACGCTTGTTAAAGGTTTCAAAGTAATAATTATACTTTTCAAAGAGTTTTGCGCAAAGCCATAGGCGTGAGTCCGGTATGTTTTTTAAAAAAATTATTAAAATAAGATGCGTAATCAAATCCCAGGCTGCGCGCGATGTCGGCAACGCTCCAGTCGGTATGCGTTAATAATGATTTGGCCTCGTTCAAAATCCTGTCGTTAATATGCGCGGTGGTCGACCGGCCGGTTATTTCCCGTACTGCTGCATTTAAATGGTTTACATGTACAGATAGCTTATCGGCATAGTCCCCTGCTTTTTTTAACGCCAGCATATACCTGGGCGACTCCACCGGGAATTGTTTTTCGAGCAAACCCAAAAACAGGTTGGCTATGCGCGACGCGGCGTTTTGTGGTGTAAAATAGGCTATGGCCGGCTGCATTTTAATCGCTTCGTGAATAATGAGGTTGAGGTGATTGCGCAGCAGCTCATACCGGTAAGTATACTCACTGTCAAATTCCTGCAGCATGCGTTGAAAGATACTTTGGAGGTACTGTACCTGGGTTTCATCAAGGAAATATACCGGGTCGCCACCGGGTTTAAACAGGGTTGATTCTTCCAGGCTTTCTGTGCGATTGCCGGTTTGTAAAAACTCATCCGTAAAAAGACAGAAATATCCGGTACTGTGTGCATGGTCGCAGTCCCAGGCATAAGGTACCAGCGGATTGGTAAACACCAGGACGGGTTTATCGATGACGATAGCTCTGTTGGCATAGTTCAATTGACTGCTGCCGCCCAGCCACAGGGTAATCTTGTAAAAATCGCGACGGTTATAGGCGCTCAGATCGCAGCTGGATTGGCAAATTTCTGCAACCCTAAACTGAACAGCTTCGCTGGTGATGGTGTCGTGATTATAAAAATTGTTTTGGGTTAACTCAGACGTTGGCATATCCAAAGTTAAACATTTCAAAGAAAAGAAACGGGGCAACGCTCAATAGCGGGTAATGCCCCATGAAAGGCCATGTCGACTCACCCCGACATCGCTGCGCTCGTCACCCCTCTCTCCGCTTCGCGCATAGAGGGGGTTTTAATTCTTTTTTTCTTTACCCTCTTTGCGGCAAAGCCGCAGAGAGGGTGGTCCAGCGAAGCGCAGATCGGTGAGTCGGCTCTGTGGCATGACTTTACGTTACGATTGATTTTGCAATTCCCGTACTTCGGCATAGCCGCCAAACTCATAAATAGGGCAGGAGGCGGCTATCTGCGTAGCCTCATCTATATTGTCTGCTTTGAGCAGCAGGTAGCCGCCTATTATTTCGGTACCCACCCGGTGAATATCTGTTACAATGCTGCCATTTTCTTTAATGATGCGGCCTTCCAGGGTTAACCCGCTGCCGCCGGCCAGTTTGCCCGCCGCACCCCATTGTTTGAACCAGGCAGCCCAGTTTTCCTGGTGTTGTTTAATGGCTTCGGCCGGATGTTCATCAACACGGCCATCCGGTTCCCTGAACAATACGATGTAATTTTTCATGATAGCTTATAATTTTACAATTATAAAATGAAACATGTATAAATACAACGAATAGCGGTAGTAATGATCGACAATAATGACATTAAACAGACTGGCAAATGACATTTAGCTGACTTTTTATCCCATCGGGTTAAAAGATTATTTTTCAAAACACTTGCATCTATTGTATTATACCCGTTACATTTATGAAAATTATAAACCCAAATGCCGAAACACATCCTGATCGTTTATCTTCTGGTTACCTGTAGTGTGGCAGGTATCCTGTTCACGTCCTTTATTAAAAGCAGATATTTTAAAAAGGGCTAATTTAAAACCTGCCCATGTATATGCGTAAATAGCATGTACATGGGCACAAAAGTTTATTCTCTGATTCTTACTGTTGCTCTTTCTGCTGTATCTTATACCTACAGACCTCTATTTACAACAAAGGGCACCGCCCACAACTTTATTCAGTTGTAAGCAATGCCCATAAAGCCATCTCTAAGAAGTGATCAGGTTAAAACCTGTCTAAATTCATTACTTTATCCCAGGCGGCTACAAAGTCATTTATAAATTTATCCTGAGCGTCGGAGCTGGCATATAACTCGGCAACGGCTCTCAGTTCTGAGTTGGAGCCAAATACCAGGTCGGCACGGGTGGCAGTCCATTTTACTTCGCCGGTGGCGCGGTTGCTGCCTTCATAAATTTCCTTATCTGCAGATGCAGCCTTCCATACGGTGCCCATATCCAGCAGGTTTACAAAGAAATCATTGGTAAGCTGCCCTGCACGTGAGGTAAAAACGCCATGTTTAGAGCCATCAAAGTTAATATTCAATACACGCAAGCCACCTAATAATACGGTTAACTCGGGTGCGGTAAGCGTAAGCAGGTGCGCTTTATCTATCAGTAATTCTTCGGTTGATACCGGGGCTTTGGTTTTACGATAATTGCGGAAACCATCGGCAGCAGGCTCCAGGTAACCGAACGATTCTACATCGGTTTGTTCCTGCGAAGCATCCATACGGCCCGGTTTAAAAGGAACGGTGATGGTATGACCACCATCTTTAGCTGCTTTTTCAATCCCCGCATTACCGGCCAGTACGATTAAGTCGGCCAGCGAAACTTTTTTACCGCCCGCGTTAAATTCCTTTTGAATACCTTCCAGCACGCCTAATACATTTTGCAATTGCGCCGGGTTGTTCACCTGCCAGTATTTTTGCGGAGCCAGGCGGATGCGGGCACCGTTGGCGCCACCGCGCTTATCAGAACCACGGAAAGTAGAGGCTGAAGCCCATGCGGTAGAAACCAGTTCGGAGATATTTAAGCCCGATGCCAATATCTGTGCTTTCAAGACGGTAACATCACTATCAGTTACCAATGGGTGATCAACCGCTGGGATAGGATCCTGCCAAAGCAGTTCTTCCTGTGGTACATCCGGACCCAGGTAACGTTCGCGGGGACCCATATCACGATGTGTTAACTTGTACCATGCACGCGCGAAAGCATCGGCAAATTGATCCGGATTTTCCAGAAAACGCCTTGATATTTTTTCGTAAGCGGGATCAAACCTTAAGGCAAGATCGGTAGTCAACATGGCGGGTTTGTGCTTTTTGGTGCTATCATAAGCATCAGGAATAATATCTTCTGCGTCTTTAGCTATCCATTGGTGCGCGCCGGCTGGGCTTTTTGTTAGTTGCCATTCAAAGCCAAACAGGTTCTCAAAAAAGTCATTGCTCCATTTGGTTGGCGTTTTGGTCCATATTACTTCCAGTCCGCTGGTAATGGTGTCGGCGCCTTTACCAGAGCCATAGCTATTGCTCCAGCCAAAGCCCTGCTGTTCGATGCCTGCGGCTTCCGGCTCTTTGCCTACATTGTCGGCAGAGGCGGCACCATGGGTTTTGCCAAAGCTGTGGCCACCGGCTATCAGTGCAACCGTTTCCTCATCATTCATGGCCATGCGACCAAAGGTATCGCGGATGTCTTTGGCGGCAGCAACGGGGTCGGGATTACCATCGGGACCTTCCGGATTTACATAGATCAATCCCATCTGTACGGCTGCAAGCGGCTTTTCGAGGTTGCGGGAGTGGACATTGCCATCGGCATCCTCGTCTGTCACCAATACGCCATGCCCTTCCTGTACGCCAGGAGAACCATGTGCATAGCGCAGATCGCCACCCAGCCAGGTAGTTTCGGCACCCCAGTATACTGATTCATCAGCCTCCCAGGCGTCTTCACGGCCACCGGCAAAGCCAAAAGTTTTAAAACCCATTGATTCCAGCGCTATATTGCCAGTCAGGATCAACAGATCGGCCCATGAAATTTTGCGGCCATATTTTTGTTTGATAGGCCAAAGCAACCTGCGGGCTTTATCCAGGCTCACATTATCGGGCCAGCTGTTCAATGGTGCAAAACGCTGCAGACCAGCGCCCGCGCCTCCGCGCCCGTCGCCTACGCGATAGGTTCCGGCACTGTGCCATGCCATACGGATAAACAAACCACCGTAATGACCAAAATCTGCCGGCCACCAATCCTGAGAGTCGGTCATCAGGGCATGAAGGTCTTTTTTCACTGCTTCCAGGTCGAGGCTTTTAAAGGCTTCGGCATAATTAAAGTCTTCACCCATGGGGTTTGATAACGAAGAGTGCTGACGGAGGATATTCAGTTTTAACTGATTGGGCCACCAATTATGGTTCCTGGTGCCGCCGCCACCAACATTATTCTTCATGCTGCCATTATGAAAGGGGCATTTACTGATGTCATTTGATTCGTTTTCCATTTTTATAAGTTTATGGTATCGGATTTAATTTCAAGAGGTATTCCTGACGATGATAAAATTAGGATATTGAAGTCAACAATCACAATCGATTAATTCTATAATCAATAGGTAAAATCTATGAGGATAGTGCCTTGCTAAACACCTACTTACCTATGATCGTTCATAAGGTAATAACCAATTTCCAACCTTTTGAGAACCGTTCCCGGTATTATAACAAACGGGCATGTACTTGTTTCAGCGCGTTAACCATGTTTGCCGGTAATTTATTATTACGGCAGGCCATAAATTCGCCTGTTCGGGTTATGCGGATGCTGGTTTCTTAGTATAATCATTATTGCACCTCATCTAATTCCTGAAGCTTTTCTTTTACGAATGCTGAGTGTTCTGTTCCCCATTTATCAATTTGGGATAAAATGGGGAGTATACTTTTACCAAGATTGGTAAGCCGGTATTCGGTTTTCTTTGGATACACATCTTCGGAATATTTATCAACAACACCAAAGGACAGCAATTCTGCCAGCTGCATTTCAATAACCCTTAATGTGGCGTCGGGCATACTTCTGTAAATTTCCGCGGGTCGGGTAAAGCCGTTGTTAATGGCATCAAGAATACACATTTTCCACTTTCCACCAAATATTTTAAAACCAATGCGGAGCCCGCAATCCAGATCCTCCTCTATTTTTTTAGTGTACATCGTTTCTGCTTTTAATTTATAAAGTTAATTAATTCAGCAAGCGGATTAAAATTGATGGATACCGAATCTTTTATCGGTTATTGTCTGCCTGTTTCGTTTACCGGAATTTTGTAGAAAAACAGGAAGCGCAAGAATCGTAAACAAACAATGAGAACCATTATAAAAAAAACTACCAATTTCAGGCTAAGCCCGCGCGATATCATCCCGCTACTTGTATGGGTAACTATCATATTGCTAACGTGGTTGTTTATGCACGGCGCAGATCATTTTTTGCAATTAACACCAGAGGCACTGGGTAAATATTTTAAAATAAAATGGGTGTTGATAGCTCACATTACAGCCGGCGGCGGATCGCTTATACTGGGCTTTCTGCAGTTCTGGCCCAACTTGCGCACATATAGCTGGCAATTGCACCGGATAATTGGCACATTATATTTATTGGCGGTTTTGGTAAGCAGCATTTGTGCGGTGATTTTGGCTTTTACTACGGCGTATCAAATAAACTGGGCCTATGCTTTTTCTTTACAAGTATGGGTAAGCGTGTGGATCAGCGCAACCACGATCGCTTATTATGCCGCGATCATCAAGAAATTTAAGCTCCATCAAGAGTGGATGGTCAGAAGCTATATTGTAACCCTGGCCTTTGTTATCTCAGGTCTTACATTGAAACTACCCATGATCAAACAATTGGGCAGTTTTGAAGAAATTTCTCCTTCCCTGTTTTGGATGGGATGGGCCGTGCCGTTATATCTATACGAAATCATCAAAAGTTTTAAGCGGACGGCGTAAGAGTTATCCCGATGAGACACGAAGAAAGAAAGGCAGGCCAGGATGGCTTGCTTTTTTGTTTTCTTATACTCAGGACGACAAACTTCTTTATAGCTTAGATAAATTCTTTAAAACACACCTGCTATGGTAACAAGCGCGTTGGCCAGTTCATCATTAACGCTGACGGCGCAGGCCAATACGTTTTTAACGCCCTGATGATAGCCGTTGCTGATCTGTACCAGGCAGGTGCCACAGCTCCCCATGCCACAGCACAAACCAAAACCAGGGATGGCCAGCTGGTCAGAGATCAGCGTCATCAAGCTATAGTACTGGTTAGGGTAGGTCTGTACCTCGGTAATGTGACCCTGGTAGGCTACTTTGAATTGGATAGTGTTTTCGTTTGATGATGGCATTGTACAGATAAAGATCAGTCAATATAAAAAGTATTTTAACTATTTTAGTAGGTAATTGTCACGATAGATGAAACCTGAAAAATCAGCAAGCAAACGAATATCAATAGTAACTATTGTTTTTTTATTGGTGGCTTTGCTTGGTGCTGATCAGGTTATAGGCCAGCCTTATACCAACACCGTCTCTGTACGGCCTGTGGTGATGAAAATAGTTAATGACATCTCGAAAGTTGGAAGGTTTGAGGATAAGCTTATCGGCTATGCCGGTGAAAAATCAAAACAATGGAGCCGCTTTGAAAAATTAAACCAAATTGCTGAGAGTGTCGAACTCAGGGCGCTCACCCAGTATAATAATGTGGTGGTCAGATGTTACGCATTTCATGGTTTAGCATTAAGAAAAGATACAGCTGTTTTCCCGATCCTATTATCGCATTTACGGGATACCGCTCTGGTAGAAGGTATATCATTTGATTTGGGTTGGGCAGAAAAAGCGGGAGATTATTTTATTGATGTGGTCACTACTACAGAGGTCGACCTAAAAACGTATAAGTTGAATACGCTTCAAAAAGAAAAGTTAGATAGTATTTTACTGTATGATAAACAGGTGGTTTTACAAGCAAAGAACGAGTTGCTGGCTAATCTAAAACCTAAGGCAAAAAACTATGATCGTGTCGGGGAGATTGCTGTTACCGAGAATAATTCAATTGCCGTAGTGGCGTTAGCCAGGTATAAAAACCCGAATGATTTAAATATCATTAACGATTATTTAGAGAAAAAAGAAACGCAGCACGATGCGGTATATGCTGTACGGGAATTTCCAGACGCTAAATTTTATCCCCGGTTGGTTCAAATATTTGAACGGGAATGGGCGTTGAAAGCATATGATTATCCACTTTGGCGCATACTATATCAGGCACTGGCTAAATATCCAACACCTCAAACTTTAGCCTTATTTGAAAGAACAGCGCGAACTGATGATAAATTCAGGTATCAGACTTTGGGCGAATATTTAATTATTGCACTTACAAGATATCCAAACCCCATGTTTGACAAGGTGAAAAATAAGATCAAACTGGATAACTTTCGTCTGGAGGAAGTAAGTCAGGAGATGAATAGCGAAAAGTAGGTTTCCTTTGTCCGTACGATCTTATCCTATGGCAATTTCCTGTGCACTTTTACTATCATGTTGCATTAAAAACTATATTTGTTGTAATAAAGTTCTTTACTTTTTTTCAGCAGTGTGGTTTCCTGCCTTTACCGGGCAGGGATTAATAAGGAACCGTGTGCAAATCACGGGCTGTCGCGCAACTGTAAGTAACCATAAAAAATTGATGCCCTTTATCAGGTCCATTGACCGCCAGCCGGCGGTTGAGAAGGATGGCAGCAATGTTACAAGCCAGGATACTTGCCCCACTGTATAAAAGACAATGCTTTCGCGTTTTGAAGCAGTAGTCAAAGAAAAAGAATAGCACTGTGGGCAATCATCGCCTGTAGGCTGTGCTTTTGCCTTTTATTACCATTTCCCGAAAGCATACCGAAAACCGTAAGGAGCATTAATTCCATTTAATGTTTAACCAAAAAAGTTTTATGCGTATGCTCAAAAACAATCTCGGGTATCCTCGTGTAGGTGCCCTCCGTGAACTCAAAAAGGCCAGTGAAGTATACTGGGCCGGTCAATCCACCCGTGATGAGCTGTTTGCCGTTGCCCGTAAACTACGTATCAGTCATTGGCAAACCCAGGTTGATGCCGGTATCGACCTTATTCCCTGTAACGATTTTAGCTTTTATGACCAGGTATTGGATACTTCGCTCATGCTGGGTATTATCCCAGAGCGTTATACCCCGGTTTTAACCCAGAACAAGGCCAATACCGAGATCGACCTGTATTTTGCCATGGCCCGCGGTTATCAAAAAGATGGCCTGGATGTAACCGCCATGGAAATGACCAAATGGTTTGATACCAACTATCACTACATTGTACCCGAGTTTGTACAAAATCAACAGTTCAGGCTGTTTTCTGAAAAGGTATTTGATGAATTTACGCTTGCCAAACAACATACTGGCAGCACACCCAAGCCGGTGCTGATAGGTCCGGTAAGTTACCTGTTATTGGGTAAAGAGAAACAGGCGGGTTTTAACAAGATCGACCTGATCAAAAAACTGGTACCAGTTTATATCGAAGTATTGAAACGCCTGAAAGAATACGGCGCGGTTTGGGTACAGCTGGATGAGCCTTTCCTTGCCCTTGATTTGACTCAGCAGGAAAAAGAAGCTTTTGCGTATGCCTATGCCGAGATCAGCAAAAATACTCCCGGTATCAAAATATTGCTTACCACTTATTTTGAAAGCCTGAAGGATAATACTCAGCTGGCGGTAAACCTGCCGGTAAGTGCGTTGCACATCGACCTGGTGCGTGCGCCGCAGCAGCTGGACGAGGTACTTACCCTGCTTCCCGAAAAACTGAGCCTGTCATTAGGTGTGATTGATGGCCGCAATATCTGGAAAAACGATTACATCAAATCCATATCGCACATCAAAAAAGCCATTGCGGTATTGGGTAAGGACAGGGTGATGGTAGCGCCAAGCTGCTCCCTGCTGCATACCCCGTTTGACCTCGACCTGGAAACCACTATCAACACCGAGATCAAAAATTGGATGGCCTTTGCCAAACAGAAGCTGAACGAGGTGAACGAGTTGGCTCAGATCATCGAAGGTAATAACGATTTGCTGCAGGCCAATATTCAGGCTATCAGCAGTCGTAACCTGTCAAAACTGATCCATAAGCAGGAGGTTAAACAACGTACAGCCGCTATCACTGATGCCGACGCGCGCCGGGACAGTGAGTTCAGTGTTCGCCAAAAAATACAACAGCAGCGTTTTAAACTACCCCTGTACCCTACAACTACCATAGGCTCGTTTCCGCAAACTAACGATATCCGCACGCTGCGTGCACGCCTCAAAAAAGGCGAGCTAACCGAAGCCGAGTACGACGAGCAAATAGAAAAGGCCACCATAGAAGCCATTCGCTGGCAGGAAGAGATTGACCTTGATGTATTGGTTCACGGTGAATTTGAACGTAACGACATGGTAGAATACTTTGGCGAGCGTTTAGAGGGGTTCCTGTTCACCAAAAACGGCTGGGTACAAAGCTATGGAAGCCGCTGTGTTAAGCCGCCGGTTATTTATGGCGATGTTAGTCGCCCGGCAGATATGACGGTGCGTTGGAGCAGCTTTGCACAGGCCAATACCGAAAGGCTGATGAAGGGTATGCTTACCGGTCCGGTTACGATACTGCAATGGTCGTTTGTGCGTGATGATCAACCCCGTTCCGAAACCACTTACCAGATAGCCCTGGCTATCCGCGATGAAGTGGTAGCCCTGGAGCAAGCCGGCATTAAGGTGATCCAGATAGATGAGCCCGCCATACGCGAAGGTTTGCCGCTGCGCAAAAAAGATTGGGAAAACTACCTGAACTGGGCGGTACGGGCATTCCGTATATCGGCCAGCGGCGTAAGGGACGAAACACAGATCCATACCCACATGTGTTATAGCGAGTTTAATGACATTATTGGAAACATCGCCGATATGGACGCCGATGTGATCACTATAGAGACTTCACGCTCGCAAATGGAACTGCTTAACGCCTTTGCCGATTTTAAATATCCCAATGAAATTGGTCCCGGTGTTTATGATATTCATTCACCACGCGTACCCACGGTTGATGAGATGGCTGCGCTGCTCGAAAAAGCCTCGGCATTGTTACCAGCGGGCAATTTATGGGTTAACCCCGATTGTGGTTTAAAGACCCGTAAATGGCCCGAAACACAAACCGCGCTGGTGAATATGGTACAGGCTGCAAAACAACTTCGTCAGTTAGTTGTAGAAACAACAGTTTCCTGACGTCAAAAACAGGCAATTTCCGTATAATTGCCTGTTTTTTGAAGAATTTTAGTATTTATGAAGTTAAAGAGCAGCGCAGTTATAACGGGTATTGGTGGTTATGTTCCAGATAGTATCCTGAGTAATAGCGATTTAGAAAAAATGGTTGATACTAACAGCGAATGGATAGTATCAAGAACCGGGATAAAGGAACGCAGAATTTTAACCGATAAAACGCTCGCTACTTCTGATATGGCCACCTGGGCTATAAAAAATTTACTTGATAGTACTAAAGTTTCTCCAGAGGAAATTGATTGTGTGATCATCGCTACATCAACTCCCGATCATTTGCTGCTATCAACCGCAAGCATTGTTTGTGATAAGGTGGGCATGCCCAACGCCTGGGCAACGGATGTTAACGCGGCATGTAGTGGGTTTCTGTACGCTTATACCTTAGGATCCAGTTTGGTTGAAGGTGGTCGTTATAAAAAAGTGATCGTAGTGGGCGCCGACCAGAACAGCGCTATTATTAATTATAAGGACAGGAACACCTGTATACTTTTTGGTGATGGGGCAGGAGCGGTTTTAATTGAACCTGCTACAGATGGTACCGGCTTAATTGACAGTGTTTTTAAAACCGAGGGCAAAGGCCGGGAGCATTTACTGGTTCCGGGCGGGGGCTCAAAAGTTCCGGCAACGGCCGAAAGTGTTGCTGCCAACAAGCATTTTATACACCAGGATGGCCGGGTTGTTTTTAAAGCCGCCATTAACGGTATGACAGATACCTGTAAAGCTGTACTGGAACGTAACGATATGACCATTGATGATATCAACTGGCTGATACCTCACCAGGCCAATTACCGGATAATACATGCCGTTGGTGATCATTTAGGTTTACCTGCCGAGCGTGTAAAAGTAAATATCGAACGATACGGAAATACAACCGCTGCCACCATACCACTTTGTCTTTGGGATTTTAAAGACGATTTTAAACATAACGACAACATGATACTAACCGCCTTTGGGGCCGGTTTTTCATGGGGCGCCACCCTGCTGAAATGGGGTAAGCTGAGAACTGCGTAAAGCACATTTTCTCCTTTTAATTACTAAGCGCAATAACGTAAACATGTCATTGCGAGGAACGCAGTATAAGCCTCACCCCACCCTCTCCAAAGGAGAGGGCTTTAAAATGCTTTTTTTGAAGTCTCCCCCTTTGGGGGAGATTTAGAGGGGGCTTTTGCAATGACGCGTTTTTATGTGTGCAAAGTACTTCAACAACAAAAAATCATGACAACAGACGAAAGGATCAAAGCATCCGAAACACGCATATTTAAAGCTGTATTTCCAAATACAACCAATCATTACGATACGCTTTTTGGCGGTACTGCCATGCACATGATGGATGAGGTAGCTTTTATTACCGCGACTCGTTTTACCCGCAAACGAATGGTAACCGTATCATCAGACCGGATAGATTTTAGCCGACCCATACCTGCCGGTACTATCATTGAGCTGATCGGCACGGTTTCACATATCGGCAATACCAGTCTGAAGGTACAGGTAGAGATCTACATTGAAGAAATGTACTCTTTTGAACGCGAAAAGGCCATAACCGGTACATTTACCTTTGTAGCTATCGACGAGCATAAGCATAAGATAAGCGTTCTTTAAACACTGAGGCGTCATTGCTTCGTACCTCGCAATGACGCGTTCTATAAAATAAGAAGCCCCGGTATACCGGGGCTTCTTATTTTAGCCTACTTGAGTATAAAACTAAACCCTACGTTCAGGCTTCCGCGACTGTTTCTGATGGCTGAACCGGGGTTTTCTTTAAAAATATCGGTTAAACCAGCCTGATTGTCGTACTCGAATAATAGTTTAACATTATCTGATAACGGGATTTTGGTACCGATACCGGCTGCCAATCCAAAGTCAACGTTATGAAAAAAGTCTTTCACATCTACGCTTATATCTGTTGCTTTGGCTCCGGCCAGATACCCGGCGTAGGGGCCGAAATTCAGATACCAGTTACGTTTTTTACCAAAATGCCAGTTGGCCATTATGGGTAAGGTAATGTAGTTTAAACGAAAATCAGTAATGAATTTTTTGTTGTCGACATTAGAAAAAAAGCCACTGCCCCAGCCTTTTTGGTCAAAAATTAGTTTGGTTTTTAAGCTCCAGCGGCTGGAGAAATAAAAGTCGGTAGCTATGCCCGCGTTAAATGCCGAGCTAATACTGGAATTAACCAGGTCGGAGTTACTAACGCCAGAAGCGCTGTAGCCGATATGAACGCCAAATTCAACGTCGCCTTTTTTCTGTTGGGCAAAAGTAGTTGTTGTAAAAGCAGCAAGGATAATAATAATTGTAGTAAAGATTTTTTTCATGTTTGTGTATAAGGTTAAGCCGGCAAAATAAGCACATTTTTATGGTATACAGCGATCCACAAAAAAATATTTATGCCACCAATTTAACCTCAAACCAAATCCAAACAGCTTTAAGCTTCCAGATTTTAATGCAGTCCTTTTCGTTTAAGCAGACCGCCGGTAGTATCATCAATACTTTGCTGTACGATAAAGGCTTTGGGATCGATACCCAGGATGGTTTGTTTAAGCGATGGGATCTCGAGGCGGGTGGCCACGGTAAAAACAATATCACGGGGATCGTTGATATGCCCATCCTTGCCATAACCGCTTTTACCCTGGTAAATGGTAACACCACGACCAAGCGTTTCGGTAATGGCTTTGCGGATGGCTTCGCTATGGGTTGATATTACGGTAATACCTGAGTATTGCTCAATACCATTCAAAATAAAGTCGATCATTTTGGCGGCAGCCATGTAGGTGAGTATGGAGTACATGGCGGGTTCCACACCTAATAGAAATGCGGCCAGGCTAAATATGAGTACGTTGAGCAGCAAAATGAAATCGCTTACTTTAAGCAGTTGTGTTTTTTTACTCACCAGTACGGCAGCAATCTCGGTACCATCAAGCACCGCTCCGCCCCGCATAGCTAAACCACTGCCTGTACCTATAAACACACCACCAAATACGGCGGTAAGTAACTTATCATGCGTAACATCCGGGAATTGAACAGTAGCCAGGACTATAGCAAGCAAACCAATGGCCAGGGTGCTTTTGATAGCAAATTGTAACCCCAGTTTTTTATAACCCAGCCAAAGGAACGGTACATTGATAATAAAAATAAGGATAGAGATGGGCGCGTGAGTAATATCAGATATCAACATGGCTATACCGGTAGCTCCTCCATCAATAAAATGGCTCGATAATAAAAAGCCCTTTAACCCAAATCCGGCAGATAATATCCCAAGCCCTATAGTTATTGCATCCTTTACTGTCTTCATAGCGTCCATGCCCAAATATAGCCGTTTGAGGCTAAAAGGAGGCATATTTGTGTTGTTTGTTTGCTATTAAAAAGCTAAAAGCGTTATTGCGAGGCACGAAGCAATCTCTATGCTATACTGAGCAAACAAGCATAGTTGCCCTGCTTTTGTAGAGATTGCTTCGTGCCTCGCAATGACGCTTTTGTGGATTTTAACTATTTCACTACCACCTGCGCCGTATTCCTGCTTATCTGCTCCAGCAACACGGTTTTACCTTCGGTGAGCTCTTTGAGGGCACCCTCGGCATGGTGCCTGATAGTAATGAGCGTTAGGCCGGTATTATATTTTACCTTGAAATCCTGCTGCAAACTGTTGAGCAGCTTGTCAAAACGCTCTTCGTAAAAGTCAAAACAAACCGAAAAACTCAGGGCTGATGTTTGCATTACATTTACTTTTACCTGGTTCTGCGCAAACAAACCGAAAATATCACTCAGGTGATCTTCTGTAATAAAAGAGTAGTCTTTGGACGATATCGAAAGCAATACCTGGTTTTGTTTCAGAATAATAACCGGCTTTATAAAGGTGTTTATACCATCTTCTTTAATGACAGTACCCGAAGCTGCAGGATCGGTAAACGGTTTAACCAGCAGGGGGATATGGGCGTTTTGTAACGGTTTGATGGTTTTTGGGTGAATAACGCTTGCTCCGTAATAGGTCATCTCGATAGCTTCTGAATAGGAAAGCTCATCAAATTTTACGGTATCCTTAAAAAATTTAGGGTCGGCGTTCAGGATGCCCGGTACATCTTTCCAGGTAGTTACCGATTGTGCATTGAGACAGGCCGCGAAAATAGATGCCGTATAGTCGGATCCCTCACGCCCCAGCGTGGTGGTAAAATTCTCGGATGTGCCGCCCAAAAAGCCCTGGGTTACTACAATGCCCTTATTCAGTAAAGCCGGGATATCCCTGGTAATACTTTCGCGGGTTTTATCCCATTGCACAATGCCTTCGCGGTAAGTGTTATCGGTATGGATATAGCCGCGTACATCCAGCCATTGGTTTTTGAGGCCTTCCTTGTTCAGATATGCGCTGATGATACGGGTCGATACCAGTTCACCGATGGATACGATCTGGTCGTAAATAAAATCATAGTCGTCCTGTGGTTCGTCTTCGATCATCCAGTCAATTTCCACAAAAGTGTTGGCTATTTCATCAAACACGGGATGCTTAGGCTCAAATAGTTCATGCAGGATATCAAAGTGGTATTGTTTAATACCCTCGTATATGAGGTGCATATTGTCCGATTGATCTACATAAGCCCGGGTAAGGCTTTCCAGCGCGTTGGTGGTTTTGCCCATGGCAGATACCACAATGAGTAATTGATCCCCCGTATATTTTTTAACAACGCTGGCCAGGTTAATAATGCCACCGGCATCTTTAACAGATGCACCTCCGAATTTAAAAACAAGCATTTATTTGATGTATTTGGTCACAACCGTATTTGGCCGTAGTAATGATTTTATTTGTGAATAGGGGATAACCAGGGTAGTAGTGCCGGCCGCATAAGGCTTGATCTCGTACTGGTTATAAAAGAATTTAAGACCAAAAGGAGTGATCAGAAAATTATCATTAAGGGCGAATTTATCATCCTTGAAAAAATAATTATTGGCCAGTGAGGCGGTATCGCTCAGCTTTTCGTCTTTCCTGAAAATAGCTTCGCCTATTTTTTTCAGCTTGTCCTGATAGCCGGCATTAAAAATATCATCCCGTACCAGGTTCTTATTAGCTTTGGTATCCCAGTTGATGAAAAAGGTGGCCGAACCGCCATGAGCGCCGCCCTGGTAAGTATAACCGCCAACTTCAATGGCCGTAAAGCTGGAATCTTGCAGCAATACTTTGGCATAACTGTTCAACTCAAAAAACATCTCCGTACGCGGATCCGTTTTTTTGAAATCGGCATAAGCTTTCAAAAAGTTTTTGGTCATCAGGGTAATGCTGCTATCCGGTTTACCATCCATTGCAAACAGACTGGTGAGCTTCCGGATCACCGAATCGTTCAGCTTTTTTTGCCCTGCGAAAACCGGATATTTAACTTTTACCACTGTACACGCGCTGTCTGGCTTGGCGCCGCAATCAGCCGCCCGCTCATGTATGTTTTTGTAAGTGTAAGAAAGCGTGTCTACACTGGTATCCTTTTGCTTTGACGGAACACCCCACTGGCACGACGCGAAAGCGAAACTAATAAAGATGAATAAAAGATAAAAAGACAAAGGACTTTTGGATTTCTTGTTTTCCAGACAAAAGAAACTTTTCCACCCGCTTTGCCGCAAAGCGGAAGAGAAGGTCGCCCCGCGAAGCGTGGACGGGGTAAGTCGTCTGCGGTATGCTGTTACAGCAACGGGATCAACCTTGGAAGAATCTGATTTGTAGCTGGTTTTCATAGCTTAATAGTTTAAAAGCTGTTCTTTTGACAGGGAGGCATTAAGCCATCCGGCTTCAATATTAGCCTCGTATTTTTTATAAAAATTAATGGCGGGCTCATTCCAATCGAGCACCTGCCATACCATGCCGCTAAAGCCTAATTCTTTGGCTTCGGCAATCAGTACGTTGAACAACAATTTACCAACACCTTTGCCGCGGTATTGTTCGGTAATGATGAGATCTTCCAGGTACAGGCGGCAGCCTTTCCAGGTGGAGTAGCGTATGTAATAAACCGCAAAGCCAATGATTTGCCCTTCCGCTTCGGCAACAAATGCCTTCCATACGGGTTTGGGGCCAAAGCCTGCATCTTCAAACTCCTGCAGGCTTACGGTTACTTCCTCGGGCGCTTTTTCAAAAAGGGCAAGCTCGTGTACCAGTTCCATTAAACGCGGGCAGTCTTCTTTTTTAGCAATTCTTATATTTATGTTCATTGGTTCAGTTGTTCATTAGTTCATTGGGTGCACACCAATAAACCTTATTCTGTTAATTCTTTAATCCTGAGAATTCTGATTCAGACATTAATTATTTTTCCAGTGCTTAATAACCCGGCTGCCAAAAATGGTGCTGCCTACGCGTACCATATTGCTGCCCTGCTCAATGGCCAGTTTATAATCGGATGACATACCCATCGACAGGGTATCAAAAGTATCTATCTTGCGAAAATAGCTTTGCTTAATGCCGTCAAAAAATGTCTTCAGCTCGTAATATTCTTCTTTGATCTGCTTTTCGTTATCGGTATTGGTGGCAATACCCATCAGTCCGCGGATGTGTACGTTATTGAAAGTTACAAACTCATCAGACCGTAACAGTTCAATGGCTTCGTCAAAACCTAAGCCGTATTTGGTTTCTTCATCAGCAATATATATCTGTAGCAGGCAATCTATAATGCGGCCCGCCTTTTCAGCATGTTTGTTGATCTCATGCAGCAGTTTCAGGCTATCGACAGATTGAATCATGCTCACAAAAGGCGCGATATATTTAACCTTGTTGGTTTGTAAATGCCCTATCAGATGCCATTGAATGTCTTTAGGCAGTTGTTCATATTTCTCCACCATTTCCTGCACGGTGTTTTCGCCAAACAGGCGCTGGCCTGCATCATAGGCCTCCTGCAGGTCGGCAGCAGGTTTAGTTTTCGACACCGCCAATAAAGTTACCCCCGGGCCCGTTTCTTTTTTTAAGCTTTTGATATTATCTGCAATGCTCATTTATCCGTAAATTTGTTTTTTTTAATTTGAAAATTTGGTAATTTGAAGATTTGAAAATGTTCGGATCATTTAGGCATTTTCAAATTAACGCATCTTCAAATTTTCAAATCAAATTAATTAGCCGCTAAATTACAGAATGCATAAATATTTAACCTTGTTTTTTTCAGTATCACTATTTTTAAGTGCCTGTAAAAACGATAGTCCGCCAAAAGGCTTAATAAAACCTGATGCCATGGCCGGCTTATTAACCGAAATCCACCTTATTGATGGGCGTTTATATACCGGTTTGCAAACCCCGGATACCTTGTACAAATATGGTATGGGTAATTACCTGGCTGCTTTTGAGCGGTTCCATACCGATTCGGGAACTTTTAAAAAAAGCCTGAATTATTATGCCACATATCCGGATAAACTTATGGCGATATATGATAAGGTTGATGAGCGGATCAAAGCCCTGTCTGATTCGGTTAACAAGATAGCGGCCCAAAAACGCCAGGCCGATTTAAAAGCCGATTCCATTAAAATGGCCCACAAAGCCGATTCTATCAAAAAAGCCGCGCAAAAGCCCGTGAAGGCTGTGAGCAAGGCCGATTCTCTAAAAAAATTAAAACAAAAACATCCTGATGCTTTACCCAAAAAATAGTGTTGATAAGCTGGGGTTTACCGAGGTAAAAGAATTAATAAAAGCACATTGCCTGAGCGAAATGGGTCAACAAATGGTTGACAAGATACAGGTAATGAGCAATTACGATCTGATATATAAGTTCCTGAACCAGGCCAACGAGTTTAAGAATATCCTGGTTAATGATGCTGCCTTACCCATTCATCACTTTTTCGATATAAAAACCTTAGCCAATAAAGCCCGTATTGAGGGCGTATTTTTGTCGGAGGAAGAATTTTACCAGGTGCAAACCTCCCTGCAAACCGTATTCGCGGTGATCGCTTACTTTAGCGAACGGGAAGGACTGTACCCTAACCTTGAAGCTTTATTTGAGCATTTGCCCATTGAAAAGGCCATCCTTAAAAAGATAGATGCCGTAATTGATGCCAAAGGTAAGATACGGCCCAATGCTTCACGCGAACTGAATGAAATTACCCTGGGCATTGCCAAAGCCGAACAAGAGGCCCGCAAAAAGATTGACCAGATATTTAAAGCAGCATCCGGCAGTGGCTGGACGGCCGATGGTTCACTTACGGTGCGCGATGGTCGTTTATGTATCCCGCTGCTGGCCGAAAATAAGCGGAAGCTTAAAGGTTTTATCCATGATGAATCCGCATCGGGCCAAACGGTTTATATGGAGCCCGAAGAAGTATTTACACTCAACAACCGTGTGCGCGATCTGGAATTTGAGCGCCGCCGCGAGATAGTTAAAATACTAACCGCTTTAACAGATGAACTACGGCCTTATACACCGCTTTTACTATCCTACCATGGCCTGTTAACCAAGCTTGATTTTGTGCGCGCCAAGGCTTTGTTTGCTATTGATATAGAGGCAGAAATGCCGCAGGTAGTTAACGAAGCCCGATTGAAACTATACAATGCGCGCCACCCATTGTTGTTCCTGAATTTTAAGGCCGAACAAAAAACGGTGGTTCCGCTTAATGTGCATATTGACGAGGGTACCCGCATTATTGTGGTATCGGGACCGAACGCCGGTGGTAAGTCGGTTTGTATGAAAACCGTTGGCCTGCTGCAAATGATGGTACAGGCCGGTTTGCTGATTCCTGCTGCCGAAGCCAGTGTAGTTGGTGTGTTTAAGCAACTGTTTGTTGATATTGGTGATGATCAGTCGATAGAGAGCGATCTGAGTACCTATAGCGCCCACCTGAGCAAAATGAAAACCTTTGTGGAGGACGCTAATGGTAAAACATTGATCCTGATAGATGAGTTTGGTACCGGTACCGATCCGCAGTTTGGCGGACCTATTGCCGAGGCTGTGCTGGAATCATTGAACCAGAAAAAGGTAAGGGGGATGGTAACTACCCACTACTCCAACCTCAAAATATTCGCCAGCAATACTGAGGGTATCGAAAATGCTTCCATGTTGTTCAATAACGTGGAGATGAAACCGCTTTATCAGTTGGAAATTGGTAAGCCCGGCAGTTCATACGCGTTTGAGATAGCTCAAAAAATAGGCTTGCCCGCCAACGTGCTTAATCTCGCTAAAAACAAGATAAGCGAAGGCCAGAAAAAGGTAGATACTTTACTGGTTGACCTGGAACGCGAGAAACGCGAGATATTTGAAACCAAACAAAAACTGGATAAACAGCAGCGCCGGGTAAACGAACTGCAAACCGAAAATGAAAAGCTGAAAAGCTACCTGGATGAAAATAAAAAGGTGCTGATCAAAGAGGCTAAGGATCAGGCGAAAAACATTATCCTGAATGCGAATAAGCTGGTAGAGAATACCATATCTGAAATAAAAAGCAGCAATGCCGATAAGGAAGTGACCCGTGCCCTGCGCGAGAACCTGAATACGGAGCTTAAAAAAAATACCGTTAAGGTTGAACCCGTAAAACCCAACCCAGCGGTTGATGAAGAATTAAAACCAGGCGATTGGGTGAAATTAACTGACTCGGAAACTACCGGACAGGTGATCGAGCTGATCAAGGACAACGTAGTAATTGCCATTGGCGATTTGCGTACCGTGGCCAAAAGGAAACGGGTTGTCAAGGTTTCGAAATCATCGGTACCAAAGGATATCCGCAGGAATTTTAATTCGCATACCAATGATCTGGCCAGTTTTAGTCCGGAGATAGATGTGCGTGGGATGCGTACCGAAGACGCTCTGCATGCTATTGAAAAACTGTTCGACCGTGCCCTGATGATGGGTTTTAACAATCTCAAGATCATTCATGGCAAAGGCGACGGCATCCTGCGAAAAATGATCAGGCAGTACCTTAAAAAGTACGACCAGGTTGACCGTTTGGAAGATGAACACGCGGACCGCGGTGGAGATGGTATAACATATGCATATTTAAAGTAAATTAGCCTTTTGTAGGAGCAAGGATTTAGGGAGTAAGGAATAAGGATTTTTGGACTAAAGAGTAAAAATGACAGTAGATGTCCTTGTTCTTTGTTCCCAAAATCTTTACTTTCCCCGTCCTTGTTCCTTGTTCCAAAAGTCCTTGTTCCGAAAAGATGGCATTAAAAAGTATCACTCCTATGTTGTATACGCTTCGTGTTAAGGAAAGCGTTGATTTTTATGTTAGTAATCTGGGTTTCACCTGTATTGGTTTTGATGAAGACTGGGGCTGGGCAACCGTAAGCAGGGATGATATCGAAATTATGCTGGCGCTCCCCAACGAGCACGAAACGTTTACGGTGCCCAAGTTCACGGGTTCGTTTTATATCCGCACCAATAATGTGGATGAGATCTGGAATGAAATGAAAGAGAAAGCCGTGATCTGCTATCCCATTGAAGATTTTAATTATGGCATGCGGGAGTTCGCGGTTTTTGATAATAATGCCTATATATTACAGTTTGGTATGCCGTTAGACTAACGTCGTATCAATGTGTAAACCCATCTTTTAATCACAACTATTAACAATGCGCAAAATCTGCTCTGTAGTTCTGTTCCTCATTTTTGCTGCCGGCTTAGGCTGCTCCAATGCTCAAATCGCGGTACTTAAAAGTAAAGACTCGCATATTCGCTATACCGGCCGTATCAACATGACGGATGAAGCCGCAGAGCTTTACTGGACGGGTTCGTCAGCGAAAATTAACTTTAACGGTACCGGAGCCTCGGCCATGTTGCAGGATGAGCGCGGCGAAAACTATTTTACTATAATTGTTGACGGTAAGGTGACGGGCACCATCCACCTGGATAATACCAGAAAAGTTTATACCCTTGCCGAAGGGTTACCCGCTGGTGTGCACAGCCTGGAGTTATTTAAGCGTACAGAATGGGATAAGGGTAAAACTATTTTTTACCAGTTTATACTGGCCAGGGATGCCACGGCTTTACCCGCGCCACCCGCTAAAAAACACCGCATAGAGTTTTTTGGTAATTCCATCACCTGCGGATACGCTGTGGAGGATACCACAGGGCAGGATAGGGGTACCGCTCCTTATGAAAATGGCTATATCAGCTATGCCGCCATTACCGCCCGCCATTTTGATGCCGATTATATATGTACATCCAAAAGCGGCATCGGTGTGCTGGTAAGCTGGTTTCCGCTCATTATGCCCGAAATGTATAACCGGCTTGATCCCACGGATCCGACCAGTTTGTGGGATTTTTCGAAGTATACGCCTGAGTTGGTGGTCATCAACCTGTTTCAGAACGACTCCTGGATAGTTCAGCAACCGAATAATGAGCAGTTTAAAGAGCGGTTTGGTGCCAAAGCTCCCGAGCCCGACCAGATCATTAAAGCCTACCGGGAGTTTGTAAAAAATATCCGCAAAAAATACCCCAAAGCACAGATCATTTGCGCGCTGGGCAGTATGGATGCCACCAAAGAAGGTTCGCCATGGCCGGGTTATATTGAAAAGGCTGTAGCCAGCCTCAACGATAAAACCATTTATACTCACTTTTTCCCTTTCAAAAATACCCCTGGGCATCCCAGCGCCAAAGAGCAGCAGGCCATGGCCGATGATCTGATCAGCTTTATTGATAAGCGGGTGAAGTGGTAAAATACCAGTAGAGTCAAGAAATTAGAGTCAGGAATCAAGAAAGAAAAAGCTTTATTATATGGCTATTTCTTATGTCTTGATTCTTGACTCTTGATTCTTATATCTAAATTTGAGCAACCAATTATTGAACATGAATAAAGTAGTTAGTGGTGCCGATGAGGCCATCCGCGATATTCAGGATGGCATGACTTTAATGCTGGGTGGCTTTGGCCTTTGCGGGCTGCCCGAAAACTGTATAGCCGCGCTGGTGAAGCAGGGGCGTAAGCAATTAACCTGTATCTCCAACAATGCCGGGGTTGACGATTTTGGTATCGGCCTGATGCTGAAACAACGCCAGGTAAAAAAAATGATCTCCTCGTATGTTGGTGAAAACGCCGAATTTGAACGCCAGCTGCTCAGCGGTGAGTTGGAAGTAGAGCTGCTGCCCCAGGGCACATTGGCTACCCGCTGTATGGCCGCCGGCTATGGCATGCCCGCTATATTTACCCCTGCTGGTGTGGGTACCGAAGTAGCCGAAGGCAAAGAAACACGCAATTTTAATGGTAAGGATTACCTGATGGAAATGGCCTTTGATGCCGATTTTGCCATTGTAAAAGCCTGGAAGGGCGATACCATGGGCAACCTCGTGTACCGGTCGACCGCGCGTAATTTTAACCCGGTAATGGCCATGGCCGGTAAAATAACCATAGCCGAGGTAGAGGAACTGGTTCAACCCGGCGAGCTTGATCCTGATCATATCCATACTCCTGGAATATATGTACACCGTATTTTCCAAGGGAAAGATTATGAGAAAAGGATAGAGCAGAGGACAGTGAGGGTGAAGGAATAAGGATAGAAGGAGCAAGGATAGAGGGAGCAAGGATAGAGGGAGTAAGGACGAAGGAGCAAGAATAAGAATATAAGAACCTGAACTAAAACCGCGCGTCATTGCGAGGAGCGAAGCAATCCCAAACTGTACAGAGGGCTCTGCTTATCGGGGATTGCCACGTCGTTCCTCCTCGCAATGACGCGTGGGGGAAATAAATAAGAAAACATGCTTGATAAAACAGGAATAGCAAAGCGAATAGCTAAAGAAATAAAAGACGGTTACTACGTTAACCTGGGTATTGGTATCCCTACATTAGTAGCCAATTACATCCCCGAAACGATGGATGTGGTGCTGCAGTCAGAAAATGGATTGCTGGGGATGGGGCCTTTTCCTTTTGAGGGCGAGGAAGATCCGGATGTGATCAACGCGGGGAAGCAAACCATTACCATGCTGCCGGGTTCGGCTATATTTGATTCAGCCATGAGTTTTGGGATGATCCGCGCCAAAAAGGTAAACCTTACCATACTGGGTGCTATGGAAGTATCCGAAAACGGCGATATAGCCAACTGGAAGATCCCCGGTAAAATGGTAAAAGGCATGGGCGGCGCGATGGACCTGGTGGCATCTGCTGAAAACATCATTGTGGCCATGCAGCACGTAAACAAAGCAGGCGAATCAAAACTATTGCCCAAATGTACCCTGCCACTCACCGGTGTGCACTGCGTGAAAAAAATAGTAACCGAACTGGGTGTATTTGATGTATTACCCGAAGGCGGCTTTAAACTATTGGAACGTGCGCCGGGGGTAAGTGTAGAGGATATTAAAAATGCTACAGCCGGTAAATTGATTGTTGAAGGCGATATTCCGGAGATTGTTATTTGATCCGTAGTTCATGGATCATAGTTAATGGTTCATGAATCATAAGTGGTCAATAGATTATAGTTGATAATTCGTAGCGATTAATACCATGAACTATCAACTATGATCTATGAACCATCAACCATTAAAATAATTTCTTCCTTAGATCCGCCGATATTTCTTCGGTTACCTTGATTATATCATCGGCAACATGACTGTTGTTGGTGATCACCCGGTCACATTCGTCTTTATAAGGCAATAAAAACTCTTTATAAGCCGGTACCACATGGTTTACCCATTTGTACATGGCATCATCGTTCGAATAACCGCGCTCTATCAGGTCGCGCTTCAGGCGACGGTTCATGGCAACTTCTTCATCGGCTTCAATAAAAATTTTCATGTCGAGCATATTGGCAATATCCCTGAAATGCAGGATAAACAAACCCTCCACAATTAAAATAGGCGCTGGTTTTATTTCCAGCATCTTAGGTACCGCATTGGGGTTGTTAAAGGTATATTCGGGCTTAATAACGGTTTCATTATTAAAAAGCCTGCTGATATCCTGCTGAAAATGCTCATGGTCAATGGTGGACGGCAGATCAAAATTATACACCTTATTTTCTTCGGGCGTCATCTTATGAGCCACGCGAAAATAATAGTCATCCTGCGATACCAGGCATACCTCGTCTGCAGTAAAATGCTCCAGGAAACTTTTCAGGAAAAAGGTTTTGCCTGATCCACTACCACCGGCAATTCCAATAATATAAGGTTTATTCATTCGGGTTCGGACTGCCGTAGCTGATGTTTACGTGAATGCGTTTATCTAAAGCACCTAATGCGTCGGCAGTGTTCTTGGTCATTACAATAAGTACGTCCTTAGTAGCCTCGCTGTCGGTAAATCTGCCTACAACTTTAGCATAGGTGGTATGGTTGTTCATAGGATTGGTGATCTTGATCACGGTACCGATAGGAGCGGTACGGTGCAATACCAGTTCCTTTTTAGGGTCAAGGCTGGTATCATCTATCCAGGTAGCTACACCTGTCTCATTTTTTTCGTACAGACCAAAACGGTTAGCTTTTAGTTTATTGCCTGCGCTGTCAATAGCGGCAACGGTTGAATCTTGGGTTAGCACTGCATCCTGTTTAGCAACCGGCCTTTCGGCGGGGGGCATGCCTGAGCGTACTTTGATGACCTGGTTTGGAGTAAGGGTGTCGGATGTTAAGCCGTTGAGCTTGGTGATGTCCTCAACAGAAGTACCAAACCGTTTGGCTATAGAGTAAAGTGTTTCGCCTGCGGATACTTTGTACTGCTGCACATTATCCATATTAACCGGTTTGGCGGGTGTGGTATCGGCTGGGGGCGGCGTTGTTGTAGCTACTGTTGCGGCCGGAGCTTGCTGCTGAACTACCGGTTGCTGTGTTTGCGGTTTTGGTTGTTGTGCTGCAGGCTGTTGTGCTTGTGGCTTTGGCTGTTGAACCGGCTGCTGCGCTTGTGGCTTAGTTTGCTGAACAGGGGCGGGGGCTGCAGCTGTAGTTTGTGTAAACGATTGTTCGGTAGGTACTTTAACAATACCACCAATTTTAAGCGGGGCATTATTATTGAATTGCATAATAGCCTTTGGGCTTACATTATACCGGCGGCCGATGGAGTAGTAATTATCTTTAGGATCAAGTTTGTGCAGTACAACTTTTTTTCCGTTCTGGTTTTCAACTCCAACAGAGTCAACAACCGGGCTTGCAAAAATGGATATGGACAGGGTAAGCAGGGGAGCGATGACTAATAAAATCTTTACTTTCATAATGAATTAAAATACTTAGCTTATAAGTTTAAAACTATTAATGCTGACCGTTCTTTTATATAGATCAGGTTATTCTTATGTACTACAAACGCCTCGGGCTGCAATTTTTGTATGTTGCTGTTTAACAAATCATGGTAAACAATTACACCTTCGCTGTTAATAATATATAAATGCTGTTTTAATTTTTCCTGAAAAAACGTGTGCAAAGATACAATTCTGTAGCTATTGTGTTCCAAATAATGCAGGGTATTTGCATAAGGTTCGGCAGGTAAGGTCAATTCTTTTAAAAGATCTGCAGGGAGCATCTGTGGCACAACTATATGATTATTCAAAGGAGTGTCAATTACCGGTTGATAGGCCTGTAAAAGGCCGCCTGTTTTAATATCGGCCAAAAATAATTTCGGAGGTTGCACCTGGGCGTTATAAACTGTGGGGCCGTTTATACACAAATGATCAAAGGCCAAAGTATAATTGCTCCACAGGGTTTGTCCGCTTGTGCCATCTATCGCTATCAGGCCTTTATGTACAGGCCCGTTCTCTGATTGATAATTGTGCACGAGGAGCGTACCATCATAAGCCGCTTCAATGCCCGTGAGCCATCGTTCGGGCGTGGTTATATCCTTAAAATAAACCTGGCCATTGAGCAGGCTTATCGCACCAAAAGCTACTTTCTTATCTTCGCTGTTACGTAATTCAACAAACAAAGTGGCGCTCATATCATCAATTTCCATGCGCCATATGGGCCAGTTAAATTGCTCGTTGATAAAAGGTAGCATCTGTGTCATAAAGTGTGTAAATATGGGTAATAAATTCAAATCTGCTTATATTTACCAAACATTGCTGCCAAGCAAATGTTAAACATAAAAATCACTATTTATATATGAACGCTAAAGAAATTAGTCTGGAAGAAGGTAAAGTAAAACCCGTTGTTGACCACTTAAATGACCTTTTGGCCAACTATCATATCTACTACCAAAAAGTACGTGGCTGCCACTGGAACATCAAAGGGCAAAACTTTTTTACCCTGCACTTAAAGTTCGAGGAACTGTATACAGCCGCGTTAACCACTATTGATGAACTTGCCGAAAGGATACTGACCCTGGGCAAATCGCCATACAGCACATTTAATGATTACATCGAAAAATCGGCTATTAAAGAGATCCAAACCATTGGCTTAAAAGATACCAAAATGGTAAAGGCTGTTATTGATGACCTGGCTGTTTTAATTGCCAAGGAAAGAGAGATTCTTGACATTACCGCCGAGGCTGGTGATGATGGCTCCAACGATATGGTAAACCGCTTTATGCAATTTAACGAAAAAAATACCTGGATGCTGCGTTCGTTTGTGAACGAAGACTAACGAACACCGGTCAAGTATCATTTTATAAAGCCGCTGATATTTATGTCAGTGGCTTTTTTGTTGCGTTTACGTTAATAAGGCCTCTCAGCGCAAACGTTTGAGTAGAATAAACCGGCGAATACTTTTGATTTAAAAAAGATACGTTGTAGAATTGCCTTACCAAAACATAAAGCCTTGAAAGTAATACATAGCGTACACCCCGAAGATTTTAAAAGTTATCAAACCGCACAAATAAGAGAACGTTTTTTAATTGACCAATTGGTACAGGCCGATAAGCTGAACTGTACTTATACCCATTATGACCGTATGATAATAGGGGCGGCGCACCCGGTGACTAAACCGGTAGAGCTGGAGAACTACCCTGATCTGCGGGCTGATTATTTTTTGGAGCGACGTGAAATAGGCATCATCAACGTGGCCGGCGATGGTGAAGTTACCGCTGATGGCCAAACTTTTAAGGTCAACAAACTGGATTGCCTTTATATAGGCAAAGGTGTTAAAAGTGTAAAGTTTGCCAGTAAAAACAGTGCGCAACCCGCAGTATTCTATCTGCTTTCGGCACCGGCACACGCGGTATATCCAACTACGTTAATGACTAATGAGGATGCAGCCAAAGTGCACACCGGCTCTATCGAAACCGCTAACAAACGTACCATTAATAAATACATTCACCTGGAGGGTATCAAAAGCTGCCAGCTGGTGATGGGCCTTACCATACTGCATGGCGGCAGCGTGTGGAACACCATGCCCGCACATGTGCATGATCGCCGGATGGAGGCTTACTTTTATTTTGACGTACCCGCGGGACAAAGAGTATTCCATTATATGGGCGAGGGGCAGGAAACCCGTCATATCCTGATGGATAATTATGATGCCGTAGTTTCACCGCCATGGAGTATCCACTCGGGCAGTGGTACAGCCAGCTATAGTTTTATATGGGGCATGGCCGGCGAAAACCTCGACTATACCGATATGGACGCTATAGCCATACCTGATATCAGATAAAGATCAATTGATTAACAAAATATAAAAGACATTGGAAAATTCATTTTCATTAGCCGGTAAAGTTATTGTAGTAACCGGCGGTACCGGAATATTAGGCGACGCCTTTGTAAATGCTATTGTGGAAGCCGGAGGCGCGGTAGGCATCCTGGGCCGTAAAAAAGAAGTGGCCGAAGAGCGTGCCGAAACCATCAATAAAAATGGCGGTAAAGCCGTAGCATTAGTGGCCGATGTGTTGAACGAAGAAGAGCTGATAGCCGCCAAAGATAAAATTGTAGCCGCTTTTGGTCGGGTGGATGGCCTGGTGAATGGCGCGGGTGGTAACATGCCCGAAGGTGTTTTAGCCCCCGAAGAAGATATTTTTAAAATGAACATTGCCGGCATGAAAAAGGTAATGGACCTGAATACCTGGGGAACTATCATCCCTACACAGATATTCGGCGAAGCCATTGCTACCACTGCGGGTAAAGGCAGTATCGTGAATATATCATCCATGAACTCCAAACGTGCTATCACCAAGGTATTGGGTTATAATATTGGCAAGGCGGCGGTTGATTGCTATAACCAATGGTTTGCGGTAGAGCTGGCCAACCGTTACGGCGATAAGATCAGGATGAACGCTTTGGCACCAGGATTTTTCCTCACCGAACAAAACCGTAACCTGCTAACCAGGCCCGAAGGTGGTTATACCCAACGCGGCGAGCTGGTGATCAAACAAACGCCATTTAAACGTTTCGGTCATGCCGATGAGCTGAAGGGCGCATTGACCTGGTTACTGAGTGATGCTTCGGCATTTGTAACCGGATCCATGATTTGCGTTGATGGCGGGTTCTCAATATTTGGCGGGGTATAAATATTTGTCAGACTAAAAGGCCTGTTATAATATAATGCTCCGTTAGGAGCTACCTATTTGTAATAGTAAATAAAATAAAGTGATAAGATTTTGCTCCGTAGGTGCAGCCCTCAATAAGGGTAGCCTCTATGAGGCAATGTCCTTATTTAAGGATCGGCCCCAGAGGGGTCAAATGTCGGTAGAAAATAGCATGTAAAAATACCGTGCCATCGGTACGGAACTTGGCGAGTTGCGTACCGATGGCACGCTAAAATGTTAAAAAATAAATTTTCTACCGACATTGTGCACCTACGGCGCATTCGGGATCTCTTAACTTAATGACATTGCTCTATTAGGCAAAAGGTACCATTATTTGCAGTGTTACAAATAGATAGCTCCTATGGAGCAACACAAATTGTCTGTTACAATTGTTATTAACAACAAACCCATTTTTATGAAACTGAAATTAGCCATAATAACCTTGTTAATGGGTGCCAGCGCAGCCGCCAGCGCGCAAACTGTTATGCTCGATTATTATTTTAACCATGAAGTGCATAAAAATAAAGCAGGACAGCAGGAGCGTTTTCATTACCTGTGGGGCGAAAAGCAGAATTCTGGCTTTTCAATTTTAGGTGCCACTTTTGCAACCGCCGGTGCCAGGTTGGATTCTCTTGATCAGGCACCTACAGCAGATAATCTCAAAAATACGGCTATCTATATTATTGTTGATCCGGATACCAAAAAGGAAAACCCTAATCCCAATTACATTCAGCCAAAGGATGTGGAGGAAATTGCCAAATGGGTAAAAAAAGGTGGTGTACTTTTAATGATGGCCAATGATAGCGCTAATGTAGAGTTGCCTCATTTTAATACCCTGGCTGCCAAATTTGGAATGCATTTCAACGATGATCTGCAAAATCACGTAATTGATGACGCTCATTTTGAAGATGGCGCTGTAAAAACCACGGGTAATCCGGTGTTTCCTTCTGCCAACAAAATATTCATGAAGGATGTATGCTCCATTGGTCTTAATGGCCCGGCAAAATCGGTTTTGAAGAACAGCAACGGCGCTACCATTATAGCCAGCGCCAAATATGGCAAGGGAACAGTGGTTGCCGTTGGTGATCCCTGGTTATATAACGAATACGTTAATGGCCGGCTCTCGGCCGGTTTTGAGAATGACAAAGCCGCCAACGACCTGGTGCAATGGTTAGTGCAACTGGCTATCGCAAATAAATAGCCTATTGTTCTGGCTTGCCAAATAACTTGCGCAGCTTATTCTTGGCTTTTTCAAGAGGTGCTTTTTGCTTTTTACTTAAGTTTTTACCCGCCCGGTTCTCATAAAAATTCAGCATCGACATGGCGCTTTGAAATGGCGAGGCCTTGCGGCGGTGACTTTCTTCGGCCGACTTTTTCAATGACTCAGCTATTTTTTCGGGATCCTTTAATTTGAATACGCCGTTCTTCAGGTCGAGCGAATTGCTGGTATTGGTTACTCTGGCCGACCATTTTCTTCGTTTCGCTGTTTTTGTTTTCATGATCAATTAATGATGTTACTTACTTCTTACTACTGTCTGGCTTTGCCAATTGGGCGCTGTCTTTTGCTATCCGGGTGCCGCCCGATGCGCTGTTATCCAAATTGCTGGCATCGCCCGTAGTTGTGGTGGTTTTGGAGGTATCGATGTTAGAGGGAACGCTGTCATGTGTGTTTTTAGCAGTATCCCGAACAGTCCTGTCGGAGTGATCGCCGTTGCAAGCAAAAAATGCAGCAACAGTGCAAGCCAACAGCATAACCGAAATTTTCTTTTTCATAGTGTATCTTTTAAAGGTTTTCGCCTTTAGGGCCTTTATCTACATTGGAGCTATCTTTTTGAGCATTGGGGTTATCTTTTTGAACAGGTGCGCCCGGGTTGCCACTATCATTATCGGGGGTTACTGTTTTTACGCGTGGTTCATCGGGTTCCTTTTGTACGTTGGGTAATTTACCCTTTTGGGTATCCTTTGTGTTTGCTGGTGTAGTTTCCATGGTTTAATATTTTATATGATTTGTATAGAAATAAAATAAACTAATAGTAAAAATTGTTTTGTTTTATTTGATATTGAAGAAAGGGGAGTTATAAGAGTAATAGCCCATTAAAAGGCATAAGGCGAAAATTAGGCACCTATCGACTCACCCCGACATCGCTGCGCTCGTCACCCCGCTCTCCGCTTCGCGCATAGAGGGGGCTTTCTTTACCCTCTTTGCGGCAAAAGCCGTAGAGAGGGTGGTCCAGCGTAGCGTAGACCGATGAGTCGGCTCTGCGGTTTATTTTTAACCTTGTGGGTTTCAACGCAGTCTTTTCATGGGCTATTACTCTTATAAGAAGGCAGGGCAACCTTAAAAACCGAAACCCGGTCCAGGTATCGGAAAGCACTTCATTTATTGCGGTCAGCGATCTATATAATAGAGGTGAAGTGATGAATGGATAAACTTATAAACTGAAGTGCTTTTTGACTAATGAAATGGCAAGTAATATATTGGTATTATATTTTCCGGTTGTGTAATGGTAGCACTTCTGATTCTGGTTCGGACGATCGTGGTTCGAGCCCACTTGGGAAAACTTAAAAGTAATTTGCCGGTTCGACTCCAGAGCTGGTTAAACAAAATAAGGGCCAACGATTTAATTGTTAGCCCTTATTTTGTAAAAGTTCATATATCCAGAAAATATTGAACAGCGCTTACAACATTTCGTTACAGGCTATAAATGAGTTTTTTTCCTTTTTTAAGCTGATATCCATCTTTATCAGTCAGCTTCAAATCGCCTTTCTTCCAAACGTAGTTTCCTTTTTTACCGGTTCTGATTAGGATCTGGCTCTCTTTGTAATCAGACAGAAATATCTCTGCTTTTTTGTTATCGTCACTAAAAATAACGGCTGCAATAGTGGAAAAGCTTCTCTTTGGATCGACTTCCTTTAGCTTAATTTTTTGCGCGAAGGTTTGTATGCAATCTTTTTTTATAATGGAATAGGTATACCCGGCGGATCCAATGCAGCCATGTTTGTCGCGGTCGCCACCGGTTGCTTTTTGGGCGTAACTGATTGTTACAAAAAGCATAAAAACTGTACTGAGAATTAGTGATCTTTTGCTCATTTTTAAAGGTTTTGGGTTAATCCTTACTCTAAAGGCTTTTCAGGAATCGCCAGTAATTATTCATACTGTATAAATATAATAAAAAAAAGAGTTTTATGATACCAGTATTAAGCTGAAGAGTTAATCAATATTCGACCTGTCTTTTTTAATATGAATTTCACAGTCCCCTCATGGACTCCTGAAAGGGACCCTGAGGTTGTTTATTCCTAACTTTATACCTGATGATCCTCTGGGAAAGACCCTACGATCAATGTCATTATTTAAGGATACTCCGTAGGAGTAAAAAGCTTTGTAGAAAACAAACAACCATCATTTAGCATGCCGTAGATATGCAACCTGAGTACAGTACCCATGGCACTGAATGGGAGCTGAATTTTTCTACAAAGCTTTAACCCCTATTGGGTTGCCAACCCCTGCGGAAGATGCCGGAAGAAAAATTGGTTAACGAAAGAGTATATATGACAAGTTCTGGAAGGAGCCTTATTGCCTTACTTGCCCTATTGTTTACGCAAACACAGCTGGGACTGGCTGATTGCTCATGGAGCAACCATCATACAAACAGACCGCCCCAAAGAGCTTTTGAATTATCTGCGTAAAAGATCATTGCACCGGTAAAACATCAAACGCCGACAGTTTCGTAAGGTTTTTAAAACTATCGGTCTTAAGCACTTAAGCCCGCAACCTCGCCTATAATAATGATTGCCGGATGAGTTAACTGGTGCGAGTCTGTCATTTGGCGCAGATCCTTAACCAGGCCCCGGGCTACTTTTTGTTGTGGTAATGATGCATGCTGTATAATGGCCGCGGGTGTATCACCCCTGCCTTCGGATATATAGGTTTGGGCAATAGCATCAATTTGTTTCATGCCCATATAAATGGCCACGGTGGCGTTACTTTGCATAGCCAGTTTCAGGTCGGCAGATAAAGAGCCATCTTTTTTAGTGCCGGTAATGATCCATACCCCTTCGCTCATGGCCCGGTGGGTTAACGGTATATCTAAAAAGCCGGAAGCCTGTATGCTGGTAATACCCGGAATGTAATGCGTTTTGATGCCTTGTTCCCGGGCATACGCTATCTCTTCAAATCCACGGCCAAATATAAATGGGTCGCCGCCTTTTAATCTCACAACGCTTCCCTTGGTAAAAGCATAGTGTTTGATCATCTCCAGGATGGTTTCCTGTGGGGTGTAGCTGCCATAAGGGTGTTTGCCTACATAAATTTTTTCACAACCGGGTTTGGCTATATCTAATAATGCTTTGTTGGCCAGGTTGTCATATAATATCACATTGGCCTGTTGTAAAATTTTATATCCCTTAACGGTGATCAGCTCCGGATCGCCGGGACCGGCGCCCAGTACAAATAACTCGGGAATTGGGGTGTTGTGTGACATGCGCTGATGTAGAAATTCATCAATTATATCTATTTTAATTCATAATTGATAGATGACATATAATAATGTGAAATTTTATATGGTTAACGGGAACTTAAATAAAAACAATATCCTGCGCCAGTTTCAATAGCTCCTGATGATTAGTAAGGCGGATGCTTTTGCCCGATAGGCTGATGAGCTTTTCATTTACCAATTCGTTCATCATCCGGAACACGGTTTCGTAGGTGGCTCCCGCGTACGAGGCCAGGTCCTGCCGGCTCAGGTCGCTATTGATAAAACCCTCAGCGGTGGTGCCAAACTGGTTTTGCAGAGAGATTAATGCTTCAGCCACGCGGCCCTTAACGGACATGTGCGCCAGGTTGCGCATTTTTCTTTCAGACTGCTTTAATTCCTCTGTCAAAAACATCAATAATTGATAAGTAAAGCTGGGGTTTACTTTCATGGTTGCTTCAAAAAAGGCTATATCCACATAGCAAACAACCGTTGGCTGTAGCGCTGCCGCAGATATGGGATAAAAACCACCCTTGCCTAAACCTCTGTGGCCAAAAAGCGAACCTTCACGAGCAAAGCGAACAATCAGTTCTTTATCCTTGTCCCATTTTTTATAAACCTTTACACTTCCCGAGTTAACAAAATAAATACCTGTTACCGGATCACCCTCTTTAAAAATAACTTCACCTTTTTTTACTTTGTAGGTTGTTTTGTGTGCCGATATTGCCGGTCGCCACTCAGTTAAGCTATTTTTACATAAAAAACAGCTCTCCACATCGCAAATATTTTGAATTTTTTTCATTTACACCTTTTATTTTTATATAAACTGCATTATTGCAAGTCTAATTAATAATTTCCATAAACTATGCTTGTTTATGGTATGATAAATATCATGTTTTATAACATTTTTATAAAATTTAATAAAATAAAATGAAAACCAATTGAATTAATGGGCATTAATTTAATTGATAGTAATAAAAATCGTTGATATTGTGTTTTTTATGCGTTGTGCAGGGAATGTGTCTCTGGATGATATATCTGAAAAGCCTGCGAATTGTAAATTTTCGAATAGCGATCCTTTGTCATCTTACATTTTTTTGCACCATAAAATCGTAGCTGATATATTTGTATCAATATTTTCCTATGGTGTAATGGTAACACGTCAGATTCTGGCTCTGAAGATTGAGGTTCGAGCCCTTGTAGGAAAACTTAAAATGGACAAACCCAGATAAATTCCGGAGCTTGTCCATTTTTATTTTACCCGTATTTTACCCGGTTAGGCAGTAGGTGTTTACACGGGTTCGGCGGCCGGCCTGTTTTTCCCTGAAAAGTGTCTTGGAATAATTTAAATCAACTATAACGTCAATTTTTGGTAGTTATTATACGGGGTGTAATTTTTACTATTTCTTAATTTTAAGGATAATAATGGTCTTTTTATTTATCAAATAAAAAATAAATGTCGTTGTATTTTAATATATTTATAATCGTAAACAAACAGCTGGCCGGCTATCACAATGATTGTTTATAAGTATTTTTAACTATTAACAAAATTAGAGTACCGACAAATGAAAAAACAACTCTTGTTTAAGATGGGGGTATGCCTTGCATGTGCATCTTCCTTACTAACTGCTTGTACCAAAAACAACCAGGGCGCCGACACCAAGGCCAATCCTAAAACCGCCATCTCTGCCGATGTAGCCCAAAAAATTAAAAACCTGGGTTTTAGTGCAGATAATGTACGTAAAATGGGTGGCAATTACATTGTAGAAGGCGATATCATGTTAACCCCGGCCAATTTAAATGAAGCCAGCACTGCCAGTCCTGTTCTTAGAATAGCCGAAACAGAACAGTACCAGACACATAACCTGGTAAAAAACCTGCCCAGAACCATTACCGTATCGGTTTCAAATTTACCCACAGTTTATGCCACAGCTACAGCTAACGCGGTAGCACGTTACAACGCGTTAAACCTTACACTTAAATTTCAGGTAGTAAGCAGCGGTGGTAATATGGTTATTACCGGTTTTAATGAAGGCGTTGATTCTGATGGTTTTATTACTTTAGGATACTCGGGTTTTCCAACCGCGGCTGGTAACCCTTATAACGCCATCGGGATGAACACCAATGCTGATGCATACGGAAGTAATCCTGATGTAGGATACCTTACGTCTGTTATACAGCATGAAATGGGTCATTGTATAGGCATGCGCCATACCGACTATTTTAACCGGAACCTGAGCTGCGGTACAGGTGGCGGCGGTAATGAAGGCAGCACTTACAGCAGCAGCGACCCGCAGGATTATCCTGGTGCTATCCACATCCCGGGCACACCTACCACTACATTTGATGCCGGCTCATGGATGCTGGCCTGCTCAAGCGGTACCGACCGTACCTTTAACGCGAATGATAAAATAGCATTGAACTACCTGTACTAAAACTATATTGTATTACTCCTTATTGATCAATGAAGTAATTGTTACTGATAATAGGCAGGAGGCTTAGTTCTCCTGCATATTATTTGAGTCTTAACTAAACTATTAAAAAAATTAGAGTACCGACAAAATGAAAAAACAACTCTTGCTAAAAATGGGATTATGCATCGTATGTGCATCTGCCTTATTAACTGCTTGTACTAAAAACAATCAAGGTGCCGACAAAAAGGCCGATCAAACTCCACAAATTTCTGCTGATGTTAGCAGTAAGATCACCGCCCTGGGTTTCAGTACCGATAATATGCGTAAGATAGGTGATAATTACCTGGTAGAAGGTGATATCCTGTTAACCCCGGCTAACCTTTCTGAAACCAGCACCAGTCCAACCCTGAGAATTGCTGAAGTTGAGCAATACCGGACAACCAACCTGGTAAAAAACTTACCAAGAACCATTACCGTATCGGTTTCAAATTTGCCAACCGTTTACGCTACTGCTACAGCTCAAGCCGTGGCACGTTATAACGCGTTAAACCTTACCCTTAAATTCCAGGTGGTAAGCAGCGGTGGTGCTATCCAGATCATTGGTTTTAACGAAGGTCCAAGCGGTGGTTTTATCACCTTAGGTTCTTCAGGTTTCCCAACATCATCAGGTAACCCTTACAACCAGATCCAGATGAACACCAATCCTGCCGCTTACGGAACCAATCCTGATCTGGGATATTTGACTTCCGTTATCCAGCACGAAATGGGCCACTGTATAGGTATGCGTCATACCGACTACTTTAACCGTAACCTGAGCTGCGGAACAGGCGGTGGCGGTAATGAAGGTTCTTCAGGTGTTGGAGCAATCCACATTCCGGGTACACCAACCAAAACATTTGATGCCGGCTCATGGATGTTAGCCTGCTCAAGTGGGACCGACCGTACCTTTAACGCTAATGATAAAATAGCGTTGAACTATTTGTACTAAAAAACCTTATCGTATTGCTTCTTATTGATCAATCAAGTAGTTTTACAAATAAAGGGGAGCAAAACTCCCCTTTATTTTTTTTAATACACAGTATGGTTAAAAAATTACTCTGTTTTATACTGATATTTTTATGTTTTAAATGCTCCTGGGCGCAAAAACCAGCGAACGATAAAAGCATGACCGCGCTTTATAAGGCAGCGCCCGCTGCCCGGCCTTTGCTGGGAAATAACACGGTTAAATATTACCTGGTTAAATATAAAGAACCGGATAAGGCCGATATTAAAAAACTTCGCCCGGTAAAACGGGTATCTTATAATTTTTATGTGGTGGCTACCACAGCTGATATAGCAACCGATGCCAATATACAGGAGGCTACACCCGCAAATTCCTTATGGAAAGCCACAGATAATTTAATACAACTTTTGCAAAAACATCCATCTGCAAAACAATCGATCGATCTGTCAGTCACTTCTCAGAGCGACTCGGTGATCAGCGATATCAAAAAATACGGTGAAATAACCGCTCAAACTCAAAACACCATCACCCTGAATATTTCATTGCAGCGCCTTACCGATCTGTTGCAGCAGCCTTACGTTACCTTTGCCAATGTTACCCGGAAAGCCCACGCCGAATTGGTGATCAATGATATTGACCTGGGCATCAATCAGATCTCGGCCATCGCTGATAATTTTTCAGGCATAGATGGCAGCGGCATCAATGTAGCCATAAAAGAAGAGCGCTATGATGATGACATCGATCTGTTGGGCCGCAGCTTTACCTCGTTCCCGGCCGCAGCTATCACCTCGGGGCACGCTACTATTATGGCCACTTTGATAGGGGGTAATGGCAATTCATTTATCAGGGGATTGGGCTCCGCGCCTAAAGTAAGGTTCACTTCGTCTGATTTTGCCCGTTTGCTGCCCGATAGCACCGCACTTTTTAAAACCTTTGATATAGGTGTTGAGAATCATTCCTACGGTACCGGCGTCGAAAATTATTACGGCGTTGAGGCGGTTGCCTATGATCAGCAGGTGATGGCGAATGATTCCATCATCCATGTGTTCTCTTCGGGTAATATCGGTACTACGACACCTACTACAGGTTTATATAACGGCATCCCGAATGTAGCTAACCTTTCGGGAACTTTTAAACAGGCCAAAAATGTATTGGTTATTGGCGGTACCGATCAAACCGGTGTGCCGGCAGATCTGAGCTCGGCCGGTCCGGCTTATGACGGGCGGATAAAGCCCGAGCTGGTATCCAACGGCGAAGATGGTACATCAGGCGCCGCCGCCCTGGTTTCGGGAACGGTGGCCCTGTTGCAGCAAGCCTACAAAAAGCAATTTAACCAGTTACCCTCTGCCGCGCTTATCAAAAGTGTGCTCATCAATTCGGCAGATGATATCGGTTTGCCCAATGTAGATCATAAAACAGGTTACGGCCAGCTTAACGCCCTGGAAGCTTTACGAACCCTTACCGATAACCGCTTTAAAAAAGGAGCCGTAAGTAACCAGCAACAGGTAGATTATACCATCAACGTTCCGGCGGGCAGCAGCCTGTTTAAAGTGTCATTAGCATGGAACGATCCACCGGCGGCGCTGAATGCCCCCAAGGCCCTTATTAATGACCTTGACCTGTCTGTTACCACACCCGATGGTCAAACCTTGCTGCCATGGAGCCTGAGTACTTATCCCTCCACAGATTCCTTAACCAAACCGGCCGTTCGCCGCAGGGATACCCTGAATAATACCGAACAGGTTAGCCTGCAAAATCCTGTTGCCGGTAATTACATCATTCATGTAAAAGGAAATAGAGTAAGTTCCGGCGCGCAAACTTTTTATATAGCGCATGGAGCTACGGCCGCCAATCGTTTTGAGTGGACCTATCCCTCGGGGAATAACCATCTTTTTGCGGCCGGCGAAAATTACCTGCGCTGGCAAAGTTCGTTCAGTGCCGCAACCGGCCAGCTGAGCGTAAGTTATGACCATGGTACTACCTGGAAAGCCATCAGCAACGTTACCCTCAAAAACAGATATTACGACTGGACAGCGCCCGATGTTTTTACCACGGCCATGCTTAAAATGGACATTAGCGGCCAGTCGTTCATCAGTAAAGAATTTGTACTTTCCCAACCCCTTAACCTGGAAGTGGGCTATAACTGTACCGATGGTACTCTTTTGCACTGGAAGGCGCAGCCAGGCAGCAAAGGCTATGTTATTTATACCATTAAAGATAATTTACTGCAAAAGTTAACTGCTGCTACCGATACCACCATTTTGATACCCACCCAGCAGCAAACATCATCCTACTTTGCGGTAAGCGCGCAGGGCGATGGCTTTGAAGGCCTAAAAAGTTTGACCATTGATGCCAAGAACCAGGGGGTAGGCTGTTATGTGAAAACCCTGCTGGCCAATGTTGTTGATAATACTATTGTGCTTAACCTGCAAATAGGTAGTGTGGTTAATCTCAAATCCATCACCTGGCAAAAACAAACCGGTGCAAATGCTTATACCAACCTGGGCACAACTACGGTGAGCTCTGCTTTAGGGTATCAGTTTACGGATGCTAATCCTAAAAAAGGGATTCAATATTACCGGGTAGAACTGCATACTAACGACGGCAAGGTCACCTATTCCGATCTCGCTAATGCCACGTTTTTACAAGCCAGCCAGTTTACGCTTTATCCCAACCCGGTAAGTTCGCAGCTCAATATTCTGAGCGGTGATATCAACAATACGTATGATTTTAAACTATATGATGCCGTTGGACATATAAGCCTGGAAAGGAGCATTACCCAATTGCAAAATACTTTTCAAATCAACCTCAATCCGGGGATATACATTTATGTGATCATGCTCAAAGGGAAGATCATTACACGGGGTAAGCTGATTAAGGTATAGTGAAGCTCATCACCCTTCATGCAATCACTCGGCTTCAGCCCACCGGTGTTGGGAAGATCGTTATTTAGGCTAAAACCAGGAAATACTACTACTATCCGCCCCATAAATGGGACGGCAATGAATAAAAAGCAGTTGATTTATCTTTCATTGCCGTGGGTTTTAACCAACGGATTACAAACAAACAGTTACTGGCTTTAGCCTAACTCCGTTTTGGGTCTTTGTTTTTTGTCTTCCCAACACCGGTGGGCTGGAGCCGAGTGACTGTTTGAGTAGCCATTCTTGTTTTTTCAGTTCCCTCCCCACGGGCTACTGTGTGGACACAAGTATGCTATAAAAGTTCGATTTTTGCGAAATGGATGAACCTATAAATTCGAACCCTGATTTTAAGGGAGCATTTGGCGATAAACGGATAGAAAGGCGTGCGACTGATGCATTAAGGAAGCTAACCACGGGCCGTAATAGTAGTTTACGACAGATCACAGAAACAGATGCAGAACAAAAAAGCTTCTATCGTTTGTTTAACAACGAAAGTTTCAGCGAAAGCGCTATAGAAAAAAGTATAGTTGATCGTTGCCGGACATTAAGTTCGGGCCGCCATTTATTGTGTATACAAGATACCACAGAGTTTAACTTTTCATCCAAGCGGGGACGAATTAAACCTAAAAGTGGATTAGGAACTACTTCAAGGGATGATATTCTGGGCTTTATGTTGCATAGTAGTTTAGTAGTTGATGCAGAGCATAGTCATGCATTGGGCTAT
>NZ_JBFUPN010000049.1:0-8203 GCF_041355315.1 Mucilaginibacter sp. RCC_168 | reverse complement strand
CTGGACAAGGGTACGTTGCCTGATCCTGTGGAACTGGGGGCGGGTCAGTCGCAGGAGTATGAGGCGGCCAGGACTAAGCTGGAGGCGCAACTGATTGTCATCTGGGAGAAGGTGCTGGGAAGGAAATCCATTAGTATTAACGATAATTTCTTTGAACTTGGTGGGCATTCGCTTAAAGCAGCAAAATTTTCATTTATGTCAGCTCGAGAATTAAACCTCGAGATTTCACTCAAAGACATCTTTACATATCCCACTGTTAAAAGCATAGCGCAAATAATTGAGGAAGGGAAAATATTAAAAGACTTGCTGATACCTGTTGCTGATGACTTGCCATATTACCCATTGTCACCTGCTCAAAATCAATTATGGATTGCCGACCAGCTCGAAAACCCAGACAGCACTATATTTAATATATTTGGTTCGTTCCTTTTTAAAGGAGACCTGGATGTAGAGGCACTGGAGAAAGCCTTTGAAACAGTCATCTCCCGGCATGAAATTTTAAGAACAGCTTTTATCACTGTTGCCGGCGTGCCGGTACAGAAAGTTTTATCCACTGCGGAAATCAAGTATCACCTGGATTTTCTTGATTTACGTGATATAAGTAATGCGCATGACAAAGTTATCGCTCTCAGTGAAAAAGCTGTAACCAAGCGATTTGATCTTACAACAGGTGGGCTCGTAAGAACCGAACTGATACAATTGGCCAGTGATGAATTTATTTTTCTATTGACCCTTCATCATATAATTGCAGATGGCTGGTCAATAGACGTTCTCCTTTCGGAGATTTCCTTGTTATACAGGAGTTATAGTGATAACACCCTTACTAGTCTTCCAAAACTGCCCTTACAGTATAAAGATTTCAGCACTTGGCAAAATAATTTAGTGAGCAATGATGCCATGGAAATTCACCGGGTCTATTGGAAAGAGCAATTCAGTGGAGATCTGCCATTATTGAATTTACCGACAGATTTTCCCGGGGCCACGGATTCCAATGCGGGTGGTTTGATGAAAATGAAGGTTGACGGGGCGTTAGGAGAGAAATTAAGGTTATTGAGTGTCCAGTGTAATACAACCTTGTTCGTTACGTTGTTTTCGGCCGTCAATCTGCTGCTGTACCGTTACACAGGTCAGCGCGATATTATTACGGCCTTCCCGTCCTCCGGCAGAACGAATAAAGAACTGGAAAGACTTATCGGTTTTTTTATCAATATAATACCCATCAGGACCCGGATAAATCCAGAAAATTCTTTTGAAAGATTCTTATTGTCTGTCAAGGATAATATCATGATGGCATTCAAGCATGAAGCGTTTCCCGTGATGTATCTTGAAGATATAAATTTGATGCGTCCGGATATTCAGAGGACGTTGTTTAATGTCCTGATCCAGGTTGATTATTCGGCAAGTAGTGAGGGGACATCGACCCCTTTCAAAAAGGTGGCGGTTGATAATTATGATGTAAGAAGAAATACGAGTAAATATGACCTTACCTTCTTCTTTTTTATCGATGCAATGACCAGCGAAATATTATTTACCCTGGAATACAAAAGCAACCTTTTCAAAGAAGAGACAATTAAAACAATTCAGGCAGACCTCCTGCGGTTGCTGTCAGCAGTTGCAGATAATCCGGGTTTGATTCTATCGGATAAAGAGCTGATAAGCAGTGAAAGTGAAGAAATTGAATGGAATAATTTTACTAAACCACTAGACTAAACCAAGAACGAATATATTATGTGCGGCATAACCGGAATATTCAACATCGATCCCAGAAAACTCGTCGATAAAGAGGTGTTAACCGCTATGACTACTTCTTTGAAGCATCGGGGCCCTGATGAAAGTTCCCATTTTATAGACGGCAATGTAGGATTTGGCTTTCAAAGGCTGGCTATAATCGATCTCGATAATGGCAGGCAGCCTTTTTTCGATGACACAAAATCTATTATGCTTATGTGTAATGGTGAAATTTATAATTATAAAGAGTTAAAACTTAAGCTACAAAAAAAAGGATATATATTCAAAACCACATGCGACATTGAGGTACTGGTGCCGTTATATGTAGAGTATGGTATTGACTTTTTAAAACAGATTAACGGACAGTTTGCCATAGCTATTTACGATAAACGAAAAAGTTCCCTCATTTTGGCACGGGACCATTTTGGCATCTGCCCATTGTATTATGCACTCGTCGATAATGTTTTGCTATTTGGATCTGAAATAAAGGCTTTATTGAAAAATCCCATCTTAAAGAGGGAAGTTAATTTGACCGGACTTGATCAGGTATTTTCTTTTCCAGGTTTGATCAGCCCGACCACGATGTTTAAAAACATAGTAAGTATCAAGCCGGGTTCATATATTATCTTAAAGGATGAAATTGAAGTGGAAACTTACTGGGATCTTGACTATCCCTTACCTGCCTCTCAATCGCATATGCAGTCGGAAAGCTATTATATAGAGAAGCTGGAAGATTTATTAATCCAGTCTGTAAAGTATAGAATGAATGCCGATGTGCCTGTTGGGTTTTATTTAAGCGGAGGGTTGGATTCTTCCCTGATTGGTGCATTAATGAAAAAAATTGCTCCTTCAACAAATTTTGAATCTTTTTCGGTATCCTTTCCTGCCGCGGAGGATAAAAATATAGATGAAAGTTATTATCAGAATTTAGTTTCTGGTCATTTAAATTCTATTCATAACAAAATTCCATTTGAATGGACTCATGTCCAGGAGAAGATGACAGAGATGATTTACTGTGCGGAGGGACCTTTAAAGGAAACCTACAACAGTTGTTCCATCTCCTTGTCTGGTGCCGCCCGCAAAAAAGGTATTAAAGTTATTTTATCAGGGGAAGGGGCGGATGAGTTTTTCGGGGGCTATGTGGGCTACAGATTTGATGCTCAAAGGCAACCATCCAATCAGCCAAAGACGTTGGAAGAATTGATGGAGGCACAGTTAAATAACGACCTTTGGGGAGACCCTGATTTTTTTTATGAAAAAAATTATTTCGAGTTTTCAGAAACAAAAAAAGCAATTTATTCTGAAGGGGTGAATGAACTTTACTCGAAATTCAATTCCTACAACTATCTGGAAATAGATAAGTCAAAGCTTGCCGGGCGAGGGAATTTACATAAACGATCATATTTAGATTTAAAGTTAAGACTAAGCGATCACCTCATTTCCGATCATTGTGACAGAACATGTTATGCTAATTCTGTTGAGGGAAGATACCCGTTCCTTGATGTCAACCTAATCGAATTTGTGAAAACAATCCCGGATCACCTCAAACTGAATAATTTAATCGAAAAATATATTTTAAGGGAAATAGGTAAAAAGTACCTGCCCAAATCTGCTGTTACAAGGCAGAAGCAGGGCTTTGTAGCAGCCGGCAGTCCTTATTTTTTAAGAAAAAATAATGAATGGGTAAACGATATGCTGTCATTTGACCGTATTAAACGTCAGGGCTATTTTAATCCGTCGACAGTGGAGCGAATAAAAAAACATTATGTCAAAGATGATTTTGTACTTAATCTCCCTTTCGACAATGATCTTCTGATAATTGTATTAACCTTCAATATCTTTCTTGATGTATTTAACATGCCAGATTTTAATTGTTAAAAAGGCTTAGTAATATGGAATTTATAAATAAAAAAAGTTTAGGTATAATAGGCGGTATGGGATCCCAGGCCAGTTCTTGGTTATTGCAGCGGATCATCCATTTATCAAAAGCACCCACAGATCAGGATAATCTCGAGATCGTACTCCATAATAATAGCAGTATTCCAGACCGTACGCTGGCAATTATCAATGATGGTAAATCACCTCTTCAAGAACTGCAACGTTCGGTTAACATCCTCAATAATTGCAAAGTCGATGTTGCGCTTCTCGCCTGTATGACAGCACATTTATATCACGACGAACTCAATAAACTTTTTCATGGTCACCTGTTGAATGTAGCTCAACTGGTATTTGATGAGATTATTAATAACCCTGCGTATTGCAAAGGAAAAAGAATTGGTCTTATCGGTTCAACAGGAATGATTACTACCGGCATGTTCCAAAAAAAACTGGAGCCTCATGGTTTTGAAGTTATAGTACTTAATAGTGACGAACAACAAAAATATTTCATGGACCCCCTGTATGGTGATAATGGTATTAAGGCTGGTGTAACTGAAGGAAAAGTCAAACAACTTTTTTTGAGCCAGCTTGACATCCTGACAGAACGTGGCGCAGATATCATTATTGGTGCATGCTCCGAGGTTCCCTTAATTGTAAATGAAAACATTGCTTATCCATTCATTGACAGTTTTGATCTTTTAGCCAGGAAGACCGTTGATTACTGTTATAATACCATTAACTTATGAGTTCTTTTAAATTTAAAGTGTTAATCGGTGGAATTGGTGATGATGCTCATTCAGTTGGTATCAGACTTCTTGAACTGGGATTCAGGGAAGCTGGTTTTTTCGTTAAAAGTTTAGGGATAAGAAATCAAATTCAAGATTTTTTTGATCACGCGAAAGATTATGATATTATTTTGGTGTCTAATAAGAACGGGCATTCTGAGTTGTATCTTAATGACTTTCCGCGGTTGATCTTTGAATATAAATTGACAGATAATTCGCCCAAATTATGGTATTTGGGTGGAAGCCTGTCTGTAAGTGAAAATGCGTTTGAAGTAAAAAAAAGGTTCTTAAATATGGGGTTTACGAATATCTATCCTAAACCAATAGCTTTCGGAGAGGTCCTTCAGGATATCAAAATCGATATTATCAGGAATAATATCAAAGAACGTCATATAGCCGCTGAATTAAATAGACCTTTGCATGATCTTGCTCCCTTGCCCTGTCATAATATTTTGGACAGAAAACTTACTACGGAAGAACTTTTTAAAATGCGCAGTGATGTTCTTTTGGAATGGCCAACAGGAACACAAGTATTATCCCACCCTGCAAAATGTATCGGGAGTCTAGATAGCTTGCTTTGGAAAAATCATCTGACAGGTGATATCCCTTTGTTTCAGCCGCGTACTGGCGTGGCAGATATTAAAGAACAAATTTCCCTGCTGCAATATCTGGAAGGCGTTGGCAGTGATATTAGTTCGGTACAGCTGGATTCGGCTTCCAGGTCGAAATTTTACGAAAAGGCTATTCTGGGCCGAGATGCGAGTATTGAAAGAAAGAATTCTGTACTAAATGGATTTCCGGTTCCTGTATATGGTGTAGACGGAATTAAGAAACTTGTGCGAGCTCTTAAAAATCCGTTTCAGCTTCGCGGAGGTGGCCCGGATCATCGCTTTACGTACGAAATTGCTCTTGAAGGTGGAGCTTCCGGGGTTGAGGGAGGTTTCATCTGTTATTTGCTGCCTTATGACAAGTTATGTACCCCCGTTGAATCTTTTAATAACTGGCAATATATTGATCGTCTTTGTGCTCATTTTGAAGAACAGCATCAGCTTACAATTAACCGTGAGTATTTTGGCGTACTGACTGCATCGCTGATTGAGCCATCTTTAGCGATTGTCGTTAACGTCATTCAAAGTATCCTCAGCGCACAACAGGGATGTAAAAGCATTTCAGTTGGTTACGCAGAGCAAGGGAATCGGTCTCAGGATATTGCTGCAGTTCAGGTGATGACGGAGATGGTCAGCTACTACCTGGAGCTATATAATTTCCGGGAATGTCGTGTGACGACAGTTTTTCATCAATTTATGGCTGCCTTCCCGCAGGACTACGTAAAATCAGAAGAGTTAATTTACCAGTCTTGTGTAACAGCGACTTTGGCCAGAGCGACAAAAGTTATGGTTAAAACTGCTGCGGAGGCTTTTAATATACCAGATAGGTATGATAATGAAAAGGCCTTGAAATTATGTAGAACAGCAGCTATATCCGCGTATTCAGCTAAAGTTTCATTTCCTCAGATAGCTGTCGAAAAAGAAATTATCAAAAAAGAAGTCAAAGCAATCATGAAGGCTGTCATAGAACTTGGTAATAATTCTGTAGCGCTTGGTGCAATTAAAGCTATCGAGTGTGGAATTATTGATATACCCTTTTCACCTAATTTATACAATAAAAATAAGGTTATGGGAATTAGGGATATCACAGGTGCCGTCCGGTTCCTGGATTTTGGAAACCTACCATTTGACTCCAACATAAAAGAATTTCACCAGGAAAGAATTAATACAAGAACAGTGATGGAGAGAGATTCAAACTTATTTTCACTGGTCGAAAAAGATTTAAGTAGGATATGGAAGAATGATTATAAAAGTTGGCCGCTCGACGATCATTATATTAATTAATTAAAATCTGATGCATTATAATCCCGCTCATACTTATTTTGAAAATGTGGCAGCCTTATCGCCTGATGCAATAGCCATACACGAATCAGAAAGCCGCATCACCTATTCTTCATTAAATAAATATTCGAACCGGATCAGCCATTTACTGTTAGGGCTTGAGCTCGGTGATGAAGCTGTTATAGCTACCCTAATGCCTTCCTGCATCGAATTGATAGGCAGTTTACTGGGCATTTTTAAAGCAGGTGGAGTTTATTTACCGATGGATTCCGGATTTTCAGAAAGCCGGTTTGCAGAAATTTTTTCTGATACGAAGCCTTCGGTCCTGATAACCACATCACTTGGAGAACAACAGGCAAGGGAGGTAATCAAAAAAAGTGGTACACAGCAGACAGGGTTACTGGTGCTGGAGGCCGAATTTATGATGAGTTTTTATCCACCTGGGGAAAACTCACGCAGGATTTTTAATCCAGATGATTTGCAGGATAAAAACCCTGATTTGCAAATTGATGAGAACTCGGGTAATTATGTTGTATACACCTCTGGATCCACTGGCGGGGGGAAGGCTATTTTAGGATGTCATAAAGGGTTGAGCCATTTTATTCACTGGGAAATTGAAGAATTTGGAATTAGATCTGATTGCCGTGTAAGTCAGCTTGCGCAAATAACCTTTGATGCATCATTCCGGGATATATTTGTTCCGCTGTGTACCGGTGGTACGATCTGCATACCCGAGACGGGTTTAAAGAGTAATATCCTTAAACTGGTTGAATGGATAGAATCAAGCGGCATCACGCTGGTTCATTGTGTACCATCGCTGTTCAGGTTGATTTCCCGGGAACTGTCATACATGGGAGCGGGTATTGAAAGAATGCCCCAGGTCAAACATTTGTTAATGGCCGGAGAGGCACTTTATGCAAAGGATATTCTGGACTGGCGGAAGAATGTGGGTTATCATATCGAACTGGTTAATCTTTACGGAACATCAGAAACAACACTCGCTAAAACTTTTCACCGCATCGATATATTGCCTGAAAACGGTGCACAGACCATTCACGTAGGGAAGCCTATCAGTAATACACTGGTAGCCATCATAAATGGGGACCATATATGTAAAACAGGGGAGATCGGGGAAATCTATATCAAGACCCCCTTTTGGACCAAGGGATATTACGGTGATGCAGCGCTTACAGCGCGTGCGTTTGTACAGAACCCGCTGGTCAGCGACCGGACCGACCTGGTTTACAGAACCGGTGATATCGGCCGCTATATTCAGGACAGAAATATTGAAGTGCTTGGGCGTATAGATAACCAGGTAAAGGTTAACGGGATACGCGTAGAGCTGGGAGAAATAGAGGGAGCGGTGCTGAAGGTGCCCGGAATAGAGGAAGTAGCAATAATAGCCCAGAAAAATCATGATAATGACACCGAACTTGTGTGTTATTATGTTGGCGATACAGATCCAGGAGAGCTTCGCAAGCATGTTCAGCAGGAATTAAATGAAAACATTATCCCTGGTTATTTTATCAAAATGGATTCACTGCCTTTGACGCTGAACGGAAAGGTTGACAGGAAATCCCTTCCGGCCCCGGAATCCATGACCATGGAATCCTTTGGATATGAACCGGTAAAGACGGTAACGGAAGAGCGGCTGGAGAAAATATGGAAAGAAGTACTGAACCGGGAGCAAATAGGAAGAAAAGCAGCTTTCTTTAAAATAGGCGGCACTTCGCTAAAGGCTATACAGGTACTTTCCAGGGTATACCGGGAGTTTGACATTTCGCTGCTGATTAAGGACATATTTACGCATTCGACAATTGCAGCAATGTCTCGTTTGGTTACCCCAGATGCACTTAGAAACGAGTATAAGTTGATATCGCAGGTCCCGGAGGCATCCAGCTATGGTTTATCTCCTTCGCAACG
>NZ_JBFUPN010000048.1:0-8547 GCF_041355315.1 Mucilaginibacter sp. RCC_168 | reverse complement strand
CTGCAAAGTTCAATAGTGACGTACCTACGGCACGTAAACTTCTTTTGATTCTATTTCTACCGACATTAAACCCCTCTAGGGTTTATCAAAAAGATGTGTACACACAGTAGCCCAAAGGGGGGAGATTTAGAGGGGGCTTCTACTTCGTGCCTCGCAATGATCCGCAAAAAAGAATCCCCTCTTTCTGCCGAAGGCGAAGAGAGGGGATTCCAGTGAAGCGCAGATCTGGTGAGTCGGTTCTGCGGTCGATGTTTACAGGTAGGAGTAACTTTATTTATCTAAATATATCTTCCTCTATAAACTCACTACCAACGCTTTCCCTGCATACTTAACCACCTTATCTGCCTTGTCGGTTACCTCTACATTGGCTCCGTGGCTGCCTTTTACCATTACAATATTAAAGGTGCGGCTTTTGAGCATACCGGGGAATTTACCTTTGGTATCGGATATCGTGAGTTTGCGGGTTTTATCGTTCCAGTTTAGGTTGAAAGTTGCGTATTGTCCTTTTTCGTAATTGTAATTGTCGTTCTCGTCCTCGTAAAACTTAAATGATCCGTCGGCGCCGGGATAAATACGCAGCTCGATGTTGTTGGCCGGTTTTTCGGTAGCGTATTCCATGTGCGGGCCCATTGGAATGATGGAACCGGCTTTTACATAAAGCGGCAGAATGTCGATCGGTGCGGCAGCGCTAATGGTTTGTCCGCCATCCAATAGTTCGCCTGTCCAGAAATCGTACCATTTGCTGGCCGCGGGCAGGTACACCTGGCGGGCCTTGGCTTTCTTGTCGGCATCAGCCGATGTATAGAGCTGCTCGGTAACCGGGTTCACCATAAATGCCGGACCGAACATATACTGATCAGGTATACCATAAACCTTGCTGTCGTCCCTGAAATCAAAAGCCAGCGAACGCATGATGGTATAATTATCGGTAGTAACACGACCTGCCAGCGAGTAGATGTATGGCAGCAGGCGATAGCGCAGTTTGTCAAAGTTGAGCAGGATGGCTTTGGTATGATCATCCCAGTTTTTGCTGAACAGTGCCCGTTCGCCTTTACCATGGATGCGGAAGATGGGGCAAAACGCGCCAAACTGAAACCAGCGGGTAAACAGCTCGCGTTTATCGGGCTGCGACCAATCGGCAGCTTTCCAGTGGAAGTGATAACCGCCAATATCCGATGTCCAGTAAGGGATGCCCGATACGCCGGTGTTGATACCCTGCGGCACCTGGTTCTTAAAGTCCTTAAAAGTACACTCGATATCGCCCGACCATAAGGTGGAAGCATTACGCTGTTCCCCTGCAAATGACTGACGAACCAAAAAGAAAGCGCGCTTGCCCGGGATATCCCTGCGCCAGCCTTCGTAAACACCTTTGGTATGTTGCAGAGAGTAAGTGTTAAAATAATCGATCCCTTTACCAATGCTAAAATTGCTTTGGCGGCGGGCATCCTGCAAAGCGCCGTTATCAGGCTCACACTGATCTATCCACCAGGCATCCCAGCCATAGCGTTTAACCAGACTGTCGCGGGCCTGATCCCAGTACAGTTCGCGGGCTTTGGGGTTGTGGGCATCATAATAGGTATCAAAAGTATGGGTAACTACGTTGTCCCAGGTAATATCGGTGAGGCCGCCCATTTTTTCCAGCGCGTCATAGTTGGGTGTGCCCTTGCCAAATACCGGCCATATCGATATCATGGCATGGATGTTTGCTTTATGCAATTCATCAACCATTTGTTTTGGATGCGGGTAACGCTCGGGTTTCATCACGTGCGAGCCGATAGGCAATGGGTCCCAGTAATACCAGTCCTGTACTATCGCGTCAACCGGAATATGGTTATTGCGGTAATTATCCTTTACGCTGATGATCTCGTCCTCGCTCATATACCTGTCCTGCGACTGAAACAAACCAAAGGCCCACTTGCCAAACATAGGCGCTTTGCCGGTAGCCGTACGGTACAGATCAATAATATGATCAAATGAAGGACCATAGAAAAAGTAATAATCAACCTGTTTACCGCTTTCAGAAACGTATTTGAATTTGGTGTTACCGGCTTCGGCGCCGTAAAAGTTGGAGGCCGAGTAATTATCCCACAGCAGGCCATAACCTTTGGTCGATAACAGTACGGGGATAGCGCCGGTAAGGTATTTAATGAGTAATTCCTGGTTGCGGCCTTTGTAATTGATGGATAAAGAATCCAAGGGATGGCAGCCCAAACCAAATAAACCTTCGTTTTGCGGCGAAACAAACTGCGTGCTTATGGTATTGGTACTGATGCCAGCCACAGTAGCCGGGGTAATGGTTTTGTTCTCGCTGTCTTCGGCGGTAATGATGTTACCTTTCAGGTCAGTATAGGTAATAGCATTGGTAGCCTTGTTCACCCGGATCTTTAATTTGGCCGTGATAATAGTTACCTCGGTTTTATTTTCTGCAACCTGATAAAGAGCAGGAGTTTTCCAGCTGTTATTAACCACCAGTGATGGTTTGGTTTCAAAAGCATTGAATATGGTGTATTTGATCTCAATGATGTCAGCCCGGCGCACCAGCACTTTCAGCAGACCTTTATCCAAAGAAAATGTAACGCCATCCACGGCTTTTTTGTACGATTTAACGGTTGCCGAAGCTTGTATTGCAAGGCAGCAAGCAGCAATTGATATTATTACCGCAATCGATTGTATTTTATTAACAAGCGAATGATGGAAGGGTTTAAGCATATTGAACATCAGTTTATTGGTTTATAGTGAGTGTGAGATTGACACTTGTTTGACGGGGGTGAATATAGAATACTTTTTTGAAATTTAAAAGGAGATTTTTTTGGAAGAGAAAGTACTACTATCTCATCAACCCTTATACATTTCATTGAGGAGGAACGACAAAGCAATTCCCTCGCGGGCATAAACGCGGGGAGATTGCCGCGCTACGCTCAATGACATGGTTATATTGAGATAGATACAATTACTTCAACTCAATGCTTCACCTCTTTACCAAACAGTTTCTCTCCCGCTTCTACAGCAATAGCCAGGCGATTACCGTCAGGCGGCTTTGGGCAGGAGTATCCGGAGCTGAACGCGCAATAGGGGTTATAGGCCTTATTGAAATCGATCACCACACTGCCATTTTTAAAATCACCTGTGCGCAGGTCAATATATCGCCCGCCGCCGTAGGTAGTAGTGCCGTTGGTATCATCAATAAATGGCAGGAACAGGTAATCGGTGTATCCCGGAATTTTGGATAACCTTGTACTTTTATATACGGTTAGTTCTAAAGGTTTATCCTTGAGGGTGAATTTTAGCACGGCATAAGGCACATATTCGCTGCCGCTACCGCTGAATACCGGCATAATAAAAGCTTGGGCGTTCACCAGCACTGTGGCTTGTGCAGTAACGCGGTAAGTACTATCGGCATCAAAAAAACGCAAAAATTGGAGGTCCTCCTTTTTAAGAGGGGAATGCGCGTCTTTCAGGAAATCGTCCATATAACCTTTGCGGTAATCAGCTATCTGCGTTTTAAAATCCTGCCCAAATGAGCGAAGACCAGTTAGCATAAGCAGGAGAAGGAAGTATTTTGCCATGATGGGTAAAGTTTAAACCAATATAGGTAAAAAAGTAAAGCCTAATCCCATCCCTCTCCAAAGGAGTGTGAGTTAAAAAATGTGATTTAGGTGAGTCGAAATAATTTTATTTTATCCATACCTAAAACGATTTATAGAAATTTATATTTGCTTTATTGAACCTTCAATATACCAATTATACTTATGGACAATAAACCGCTAAGAAGCAGGGGCTGGTTTGGCAAAACAGGCAAGGATGGCTTTATTTACCGTGCCTGGATGAAAAATCAGGGTATCCCGGCACATCAGCTGCAGGGTAAACCGGTTATCGGTATTTGCAATACCTGGTCGGAGCTTACGCCTTGCAACGCCCATTTTCGCGAATTGGCCGAATCTGTAAAAAATGGTATTTATGAAGCCGGTGGTTATCCGGTAGAGTTCCCGGTGATGTCATTAGGTGAAACTTTGATCAAACCCACGGCCATGTTATACCGCAACCTGGTGAGTATGGATGTAGAAGAATCTATCCGCGCCAACCCGCTGGATGGCGTGGTGCTGCTTTGCGGCTGCGATAAAACCACGCCCGCGCTCATCATGGGGGCCTGCAGTGTGGATATCCCAACTATTGTAGTTTCGGGTGGTGCTATGCTTACAGGTAAATACCGGGGGCACGACATCGGCACCTCAGATATCTGGCGCTTTTCCGAAGATCACCGCGCCGGTCACATGAATGATGAGGACCTGTATACTGCCGAAGCCTGTATGGCCCGTAGTCGTGGTCATTGCGCGGTGATGGGTACGGCATCAACCATGGCTTGTATGGTAGAATCGTTGGGCCTGTCGCTGGCCGAAAATGCCGCCATTCCAGCAGCTGATTCACGCAGAAAAGTGCTCGCCCACTTGTCGGGTAACCGTATTGTGGAGATGGTTCGGGAAGATCTGAAACTGTCTGATATACTAACCCGCCCGGCTTTTGAAAATGCCATCAGTGTAAACGCGGCTATTGGTGGTTCAACCAATTTTATTATTCACCTGCTGGCCATTGCGGCCCGCATCGGGGTTGATCTGAATATGGACGACTTTAATACTACCGCCCAACGTATCCCGCTGCTGGCCAATCTGCAGCCATCGGGTAAATATTTTATGGAGGATTTTTATTACGCCGGTGGACTGCCAGCCCTGATGAAAGAACTGCATGAAGTACTGCACGGCGATACCATAACTGTAACCGGCCAGCCTATTAAAGATAACTACGAACATGCCGAATGTTTTAACCGCGAGCTAATAGCCAGCTGGAAAAAGCCATTTAACGAGGTAGCCGGTATAGTAGTGCTGAAAGGCAATTTGTGCGAAAATGGCGCGGTCATGAAACCATCCGCAGCGAGTACCGAACTGATGATCCACACAGGCAGGGCCATTGTGTTTGAGGATATTGAGGACTACAAAAATAAGATCAACGACCCTAACCTCGAGGTAGACGAAACCAATGTACTGGTACTCAAAAATGTAGGCCCTAAAGGCTATCCCGGTATGCCCGAGGTAGGCAATATGGCCATCCCCAAAAAACTATTAGATAAGGGTGTGCGCGACATGGTGCGGATCTCAGATGGGCGTATGAGCGGTACCGGCTTCGGCACGGTGGTACTGCATGTATCGCCCGAGGCAGCAGTAGGCGGTACACTGGCCATTGTACAGGATGGCGATATCATCAGCCTGGATGTTTACGCGGGTACATTACACCTGAACGTAAGCGACCAGGAAATAGCGGCTCGCAAAGAACGACTGGTACTAAACACCAACATAGCCAAACGGGGCTATGTACACCTGTACCAAACCCATGTGGAGCAGGCCCACCTCGGCGCCGACTTTGACTTTTTAAAAGGCGGCTCGGGCAGCGAGGTGGTGCGGGATTCTCATTGATTAATTAGTGAATTATTGATTTAGTGAATTAGTGATTAGGGAGTAAATTAATTAGCTAATTAATGATTTACGGCTGGAAGAGAGGAAAATAATAAAAGAATCCCCTCTTTCCGCCGTAGGCGAAGAGAGGGTGGTCGAATGAAGTGATGACCGGGTGAGTCTACTCATCGTAATACAATCAAAAATATGACTTTAAATAATTTTACCGGGCAGGTAGCCATTGTAACGGGGGCAGGACAAGGCATTGGTTTTGAAATTGCCAAACAAATATCCTTGCAGGGCGCGGCAGTATTGGTTAATGATGTGAGCCCGCAACTGGCTGCCGAGGCTGCCGAGGCTATCAACAGGCTTGGTGGTAACTGTATTGACCTGGCCGGCGATGCTGCCGATATTGATTTTATACAGCAAATGGTTGATACGGCGGTACAACAGTTTGGCAAATTGACCATAGCCATAGCCAACGCGGGCATTACCCTGTTTGGCGATTTTTTGAATTACCCGGCACAATCATTGCAAAGTGTCATGAACCTCAATTTGCAGGGTAGTTTTTTCCTGGCGCAGCGTACAGCTCAGCAGATCATCAAACAAAAAAGTGGCGGCAGTATCCTGTTTATGTCATCAGTAACGGGGCACCAGGCGCATAAAAATCTGGCGGCCTACGGCATGACCAAAGCCGGACTCGAAATGCTGGCCAAAAGTTTGGTCGTGGAGTTATCGCCATTTCATATCACGGTAAATACCGTAGCCCCTGGCGCTACTTTAACCGAGCGCACCATGGAAGATGCCAGTTATAAAGATACATGGTCGCGCATTACTCCTATGGGCCGGCCGGGCACGGTACAGGATGTAGCTAATGCTGTATTGTTCCTGGTATCGCCGCAGGCTACCCAAATCACCGGGCAAAATATCGTGGTTGATGGCGGCTGGTCGGCGGTTAGCGCATCACCTTATTAGAGAGTGGTGAATGGGGAGTGGTGAGTAGTTGATTTGGAAATGTTTAACTTATAATCAATAGGCTATCATGCTAATGGTCAAAATCTTAACAAAACTCACTGCTAACTACTCACCGCTCCCTATTCACCACTCACCATTCACCACTCACCAACTTACTCAAAAACTGCTCTTAATTTCATCCATTCGGGGTGGCGTTTCAGGTAGGCTTGTATGTAAGCGCATAGGGGTACCATTTTCAGGTTATGCTGTTCCATATAGGTAAAAGCCTTCTCTACCAGTGCCGCCGCAATGCCCTGGCCTTCCATTTCCTCGGGTACTTCGGTATGTATCAGGTATACCACATCGCCTCTTAACTTATAATCAATAAATGAGCTGGTACCGTTAACCGTGAGTTCAAAGTGATGAATAGCTTCGTTATTGATCAATGGAATATCTTCGTACTTCATATTTATTGAGCATTATTTAAATACAATTATATGGTTTGGTAACATAAATATCCTTGTTATATCTAAGGTAAAGTTATGAACAAGCTTTGATTTCGTAATAGTAAACAACTTTAATAGGTAATATTTTACATGCCGTTCAATAAATCAGCCCAGAATACGTTTGGTACAGCGGGTTACTTTGTAAAACTAAAAGGCTTTAGCAAGTTGCTTATTTTTTTAATTTTTTAATTAGTTTTGATTTGTATTTATATATTTATAACAAGACCTTAAAGCAATTTGGACCTTCCCAGAAAATGAAAGCCATTGTGAAACAAAATAAGCACATATTATTACAGCTTGCGCTTTTGTTTTTTGTTACAAGCGGCTCGGCGCAAGTAAGCTTTCAGCATGCTAAAACTAAGGTTAAAAAGAAACCAGTACCCACCTTGTTTAGGCCCGCGGTACAGGGAGGCGAGCAATTTAAAGAGTTTTTGCAGCTTTTGGCACAGGCCAATGCCACGTTCACCTTTCCCAAAGGATTTAAAGAAATACCGGCTACCAACAATGAAGACTTTTCTTTTGATTATGCCATGGAAATGCCGGGGAAGGGGTTTGAAGTATGGTTCCAGGTAAAATCGCAAAAAGAAAACTGGGCCAGTTATGAACGTTCGCAGAATGATAAAGGCCGTCAGTTGGCCAACCCCGATTCTTTATATGGGGAGATGGGCAAGGCTCATGCGATAGCCCTTACCGGCGATAATAATTATTTTGAGCGTAAGCTGCCGCAAAACGTGCTCGACCGCTACAATGCCGATGCCGGCAAATCATACCTGCTTAACCTGCTTGATCTGCCTGCCACCAAACATTATAAATACGCCCTGTTAATTACCCTGATGCGCAGTCATACCGGTATCATTTTAATGGTATGCTTTGCCAATGAAAAAGATCCCGAGTTTTTTAAAAATATTGATAAGGCCGGCAATAGCCTGAAGTTTAAAATGTAGTTTTTAGGTTCTTGAGTATGGGTAGTTGTCCGAATAAAGGTCAAGAGTAATGGCCTTGTGCGATTCCCTCCCAACGGGAGGGTGTAGGGAGGGGTTTCTAAAAGCGATAAACACAAGTTAATAGTGGCCAGGAAAATCATCCCATATAACCCAATCTTAAAAGCCCTGGCCCGTAAGCTCAGGAAAACGATGACGGAGGGAGAACTATTATTATGGGACGAATTAAAAAATGATAAATTATTAGGATTCGATTTTGATCGCCAGCGTTTTATTGATAATTACATAGTAGATTTTTATTGCAGGGACTTGATGCTGGCTATCGAAATTGATGGCATGTCGCATAATTATGAAGACGCGTTTAAAAAGGACGAATTGAGGCAGCAAAAATTAGAAGCTTTTGGTATTACTTTTTTGCGTTTTGCTGAAGCCGAAGTAAAGCATGATATTCTAAATGTGATCAGGACTGTTGAGAATACTGTTATCTCACTTGTGAAAAATGATCCAACAGTTAAGTTGCCAAAGGATTTTGACAGAAGTTTATTAGAATAGTTCGCTAAACCCCTCCCTCCACCCTCCCGTTGGGAGGGAATCGCACAGCCCCGGCTTTTTTGTTTTTTCAATGCCCTCCCCACGGGCTACTGTGTGGACACATCTTTTAGTTGTAATCTTGATAGAGTAGCCATCCTTCATAAACGTTAT
>NZ_JBFUPN010000047.1:0-8716 GCF_041355315.1 Mucilaginibacter sp. RCC_168 | reverse complement strand
GGAAAATGGCCGGTTGGAACCACAAATTTCTACTTTCATTAATCGCTAAATCAAATTCCTAATGCGTCAGCCCTGATGATTTTATTTCAGTATACAATCTCTTCGTTGTCTGCAAATAACAACTTACAAGGCCACTAGGTTACATCTTTCACCGTCATAGGTCATATATAGATCGGCTCGTAACTACCGCAAAAGTCAATTTGCTTATAAAGTTCTCATACATCTTAAAAAAAGGTAAAGCAACCTTGTTACAGGCGCCTTTATCTTGATTTTATCCAAAAAAGGTTTTTAAAGTTTAATCCGGAAAGCCGATGTTTTTTATTATCTCAAACATTTTCAACCCTGTGGATTGAATGTTAACTACTTGTTTGATAGTCTAACCAAAGGCGGATGGATAAAGTCAGACCCAAAGAGCCAGCAAAAAATCCTTTTGCTCGATAAACGATATCATCCTTGGATAAAATAGAATATTCTCCCAAGCTTATTACTTGATCAAAACCCAGATGGTTTTCATAGATACCATAAGGCCGATTTGAAAAATCCGGATCAATTAAACAGAAATCGGTATTACGCAACTCTTAAGCTTATCAAATCAGTCGCCAGATTCCGCTACGTTTAATAAGTGCTATGCACACATTAAACTTCACCACAAGGCCAAGCTATCACCGCACATTTTTTATCTAATATCTTATCTATTATACGACCTGTCAAGAAAATGTGCAGGCAATAGCCCAACACGCTGCGATCTGTCACCTGATATGACTTAAGCAAAATCCTTGCTTCATGAAAGCTCTCTCTGACCTTATCAATCATTCGCTATGCTCATTCATTGTTAAGTCAGGCGCTTTCCACAATTTTAGCTCACCTGCGTCTCGTCGAGGACTTCACAACTGTCATGGCGTTTGAAAGGCTAACACACAGCCCCAAGGAGTCAAACGCAACGTCAATTTTTTGTGTGAAGCATTCTTTATGGCCGCACTTCGTGCTACCTCTACAAAGATCCTCTCCTCTATTCGCAGGCGGCTCGCAGAGAGTATTAACAATTGTTTTAAATAAGTTGTTAAATATTATTAAAGCCTATTTGTTTGAAATGATAAATAATTATATTTGAAGCACCTTAACCCTGCAATATGATCGCATTATCACAGTAAGAATACCCCAGCCCTTAGCCTTCAGAAAGGCATCAATCAAACACATTTTATTCATTCCATAACAGTTTAGCGTCAATCTAATACAGATTGATCTTCTTCATACATTTAATCAAATCCCTAGCCCTCTTATATCATGAAGAAACTCATTTTTTCACTTTCACTACTTTTAAGCTTTTCATCATTAGTACATGCCCAATGGACAACCGTAGGCAATAATATCTATAACAGTAATACAGGAAACGTGGGCATAGGAATCAACAGTGGCACAGCGAAGTTCGCCGTTTATCAACCTACCGCTTTAGGCAGCGCCGCCAAAAATAACCTGTTATTAAGCTCTGTAGGTGGTTCGACAACGAATAGTGTTCAAAACAATATATGGCTGGTCCGAAACGCAGCTGGCAGTGATTTTACAACCAGCAGACTGCATGATGGGATATCGATAGACGGCTCTTATGTTAGCCCTCAAACCGACACCAGGACCTGGTGGGAACGTGACCCGACATCAGATATACAATCCTGGGGAACAGCGGCAAGCACATACCTGACCATTAAACAAGGTAATCTGGGTCTCGGAACAACTGCACCGGCCGCCAAACTGGATATCACGGTCAGTGCATCCAACTTTACCAATAACATCAAATTCGGGGATGCCACCCCAGGTTATCTGGCCGCAGGAACAACGGGGATATTCATGAGCAATAATGTAGGCAGCCCGGTATTTACAGTGCTGCATACCGGCAATGTGGGTATCGGTCAAACCAATCCGCAAAATAAGTTGGACGTGAACGGTACAATGCATGCTAAAGCCGTTATAATAGATTTGAACGGGTGGTCAGACTATGTATTTAAAAAAGAGTATCAACTACCATCTTTGTCTGAAGTAAAATCCTATATCGACCAAAACCAACATTTGCCAGAAATTCCATCTGAGCAGGAAATGATTAAAAAAGGACTTGATGTGAGTGAGATGAATAAGCTATTAATGAAGAAAGTGGAGGAGTTGACTTTGTATTTAATCGAAAAGGACAAAGAACTTAAAGAACTTCAGCAAAGGGTACACGGACTCGAACAAAAACGAGTTGATAGCCAATCACAGCAGTGTCAAATTGATGAATTGACGAAACGAATGGAAGTACTAACAAAAAAAACATCTGAGAACTGATCACCCTGAACTTATGAAAATGAAATTTATTCTTTCTTTCCTAATAACTGTGTCTACGGCTATAATAGTTTCTGCTCAGGCCCCAAGTGTGCCCGCAGTGATTCCTCCATCACCAGATGTTGCCGCATTGTTGAGATATGCTGAAATTCCAGTTGGATACAGTACTGGAGTACCGGATATTAATGTTCCGATATACACAATAAAAACGGGAAAACTTATCTTACCTATAAGCATTTCCTATCATGCAAGTGGTATCAAAGTTCGTGATATGGCAAGTGTAGTTGGGCTCGGCTGGGTACTTAATGCAGGGGGAAGCATTGGTAGAACAGTACTTGGCAGACGGGACGAAAGCAATGACTATATCGCACCTTACAAGACAACTGATGATCTCACAACAGCCCGTAATGCGGTAACAAGTGATGCTGATGCAACTAATCTCATATACTATTATCAAAATATGAGTAAGTCAAATTTCGAAACACAGAGCGACAGATATGGTTATAATTTTAATGGAAAATCCGGAATTTTTAGATATGATTGGTTGACTGGAGGTGTTCACCTGATCCCTTATGCACCTTTAAAAATAACAAAACAGTACTTAAATAATAGTCCCTCACCGTTAAACCTTTATTACCAAATTGTTGATGAAGAGGGGGCCCAATATTCTTTTCAGGCAACAGAAGTAACTTCTCAAAATGGCTTATCGCCTGTAACTGCCTGGAATTTAACAAAAATTACTTCGGCTGACCAGACGGATGAAATAAATTTGTATTATAAGTCAGGAACGGAAACGATTGTTCAGGCCTCAGAGGTTTGCTCAATCGTTAAAGGTCCTAGTAATTTCACTGATGTGATTCCTCAGACAACAACTTTTACACGAACCCCAATTGGATCTCAGGAGTTTCCCCAACGATTGGACAGTATAGTGACCAAAGATGCAGTGGTTCGCTTTTTATATGCTGCCGATAGACAGGATGGTAGGCAAATGAGACTTATAAAGATAGCTATTTATAGCAGAGCCTCAAATAGTCTCATCAGAGAGGCATCCCTTATTCAAACGTACTTTGGGGCGGCATCAAATCATTCCTTAAGGTTGCGTTTAGACGGTGTTAAATTGGGCGGGGCAGAGACTTCAGTTGTTGAAAACTATGCTTTTGGATATAATAACGGGGTAGGTCCCGGATATTATATGACTAATGGTTATGTCTTTCCTGGGGGGAATTCATTCCCCCCCAATATTGCAGAGGATTATTGGGGATACAATACAATGGGAATCGGCGGAATTCCAAGTGAGTTCCTGGGTTTCTTAAACCCTTCAGAGTTGGGAACTTATGGGGGAAATAAGAACCCACACCCGATCCAGGCACAACTAGGCATTCTTCAGCAGATTCAATATCCAACTGGGGGTAAATCCGTTTTTGAATTCGAATCAAATAAAACAAATGACCCCAATTTTTATCATTATCCCGACCAGACAAATCCAAATAATTATGTAATAGGGGGGCTGAGAATTAAAACCATAAAAAATTATAACAGTGACAATTCTTTGAGCAATCAAAAAAGTTATACATATGATTTGATAGGAGCTCAGCAAGAGATCTCCGCTGTTTTATTCAGTTACCAACAACCCGTACATTATGTTGAAACCCAGACGAATCAACAAGGGTATGCCGGTATGAAGGACCGTGGTGTGTTAACAAGTAATGTCGCCACCTCGTCCAGTGTTTATCCACTGTCTATTATGGGCTCTTCCCCAGTTATTTATGGACAAGTAACAGAATATAACGGAACGATCGCTGATAATGTTGGAAAAACGGAGTATTCCTATGATATCCCTTTGGAAACCACCCTTGAATCAACCAACATATTAGGCAGTCCCAAATTTATAAATGGATTTACAATCGATAGGGGGACTCCTAATCCATTATTAAAGTCAAAAGTAGTTTATAAAAATGTAAATGGCACCTACAGTAAGGTTAGCCAGGTGGATAATACCTATACGAGCGTAAGAACCGATGAGTTCCTTACAGGGATCAGGGTCGATCAGGAAATAGTGTTTAAAGATTTGACGGGCTATTTTACGCCTGATAATTATTCCACCCCCTATTTGTGGGATTATTTGAATTCATATACCTGGGAAGCAACAAAAGGACACGAAGATGTTGCCCTACTTACCAACGTAGCAACTACCGATTACTCTAACGTTAATAGTCCTGTAAGTCAAACCACAACTTACACTTATGCTAATTTAGAGCATTTACAACCAACTCAAAAAACGGTCACTAGCAGCACAGGAGACAATTGGATAACACAGTACAAATATCCTTCTGATTTTGTTTCAATTGAGCCCTATGATAATATGTATAATACACTACATAACTGGACCCCGGTGATTGAACAATTAGACTTCAAATACAACCTGGTAAACAATACTACGAGTTTTTTGCAATCAAGTAAGACGGATTATCAAATATGGAACAATAATAACGCTCAAATATATCCTTTAACCGTATCGACTAAAAAAGGGACGAATAATTATGAACCCCGCCAACAATTTCAGTCTTATGATACTCAGGGGGATATTTTGAGCCTTGCCCCGGCACTGGGGCCAAAAACAAGTTACCAATGGGGGTATAATAATACTTACCCAACAGTAATGGTAAAAAATGCATTAAATACTTATAAAGTAATCACAAGCCAAACCACCAGCACAAATAGTTTTTCCATACAGTTCCCATACACAAACAAGGATACCTACACCCAACAATTTACCGTTGGCGCAAATGGTGTCACGAGTTTATATATTGATTATGGTGGAGATGAGGGTAGTGGTACTGTTCGGGCAGAAATATCTATCAATATTACCGGGCCCAATAACTATAATTCCGGTTTCTTTTCCCTTTGCTTGGCAGGAGGTTCTGCAACCTGCGGAAATTATTCGTCGAACATAGTTTTTAATGGTTTGGCCCCGGGAATATATACCCTGACAGGTAGTATTTATGATTTGCAGAACCTAAGCCTACCGATCAATCTATTTGTTTCATACCCAATTTCAGTAACCAACACTACGACCACAGGCGCAAAAGATTTTTACTACGACGGCTTTGAGGAAGGTAGTGGTAATAGTGCTAATAATGATTGTAAGACAGGGCATTTGAGCTTTAGTGGGGCTTATAGCAAATTATTAAACGGTTTGTCATCCAGGAATTATGTTCTCAGTTATTGGCTCAAATCAGGTACAGGCTGGACCTTACAAAGACTTCCGCCTGTAAATGTGACGGGGGGGACTTATACTATCAGTATTCCAAACGGACAGATCGATGACGTGCGGTTTTGTCCGGTAGATGCCCAAATGACCACCTACACTTACGATCCATTAGTGGGCATGACGAGCAGCACCGATGCGAAGGGCGAGACAACGACATACGAATACGATGGCTTCCAGCGGCTGATGAATGTGAAGGACAAAGACGGGAATATAGTGAAACACATGGACTATCATTACCAGGGGCAATAAACCGAAGGATAACCTAAAGACTTAATCACATGAAAATTATAAATAGATTACTCGCGGCCTTCAGTTTATTGTTCATAGTTTACAGCTCAAAAGCCCAAACGCCGATCCAGGTAACGGCGCCGATGACGGGAACACCGGCAGCCGGTTCGTATTTCAGTTACAGCAGTATTACGCTAAGCCCTAATTTCAGCTTTACGGCAGCGCCGGGCAGCAGCTTGAGCCTGTATATCGCCAACTCGGATTGCCAGCCGCTGGGCACAGCGCTGAGCCAAAACCAGAATTACATACTCAGTTCTGTACCACGCAAAGCAGGTTACAACCCGGCAGTAAACACTTACTCTACCTGTGATCTTATGCAGACGGTACAGTATTTTGACGGGCTGGGCAGACCGTTGCAAACAGTCCAGGTGAAAGGCTCTCCGGCCAATAAAGACGTCGTACAGCCGTTTGTTTATGATCAGTTCGGCAGGGAAGCTACGAAATACCTGCCCTATGCGGCCACTACTGTCGATGGCAGCTATAAAACCGATGCGCTAACCACAGGGGTAAACAATTTTTATAACCCAACAGGCAGTGGTATCAGCGGAACACAACAAAGCAACGGTATAGTAGTAATTCCACAACCGTTCGCGCAAACCAATTTTGAACCTTCGCCCTTGAACCGGGTACTGGAACAAGGCGCGCCGGGCACAGACTGGCAGCCGGTAGCCAACAGCACGGCAGGCCATACCCGGAAAATAGTGTATACGACGAATAACGAAAAGGTCATTACGGATACAGCCAACACGATGCTGGTTGCTTTGTATACGGTCACGATCAATGCCGACCAAAGCCGGACACTCGGGCGAAACGGTAATTACGGCGCAGGCCAGTTATATGTAACTGTCAGCAAAGACGAAAACTGGAAAGATACCGGATTTGGTAATTCAAGAGGAGGAACGACCGAAGAGTACAAAGACAAAGAAGGCCATGTGGTGCTGAAACGCACATTTAATTATACCGGGAGTGCGCTGCAAATGCTATCGACCTATTACGTGTACGACGACCTGGGCAACCTGGCCTTTGTGCTGCCGCCTGGTTCCAATGCGGATAATGTACTGCCTACGTCAACCACTCAGGATAACCTGTGCTACCAATACCGTTATGATGGACGTAACCGGCAGATCGAGAAAAAGATTCCGGGCAAAGGCTGGGAGTATATGGTTTATAACAAACTGGATCAGGTGGTGGCAACCCAGGATGGTGTGCAACGGGCGAAAAGCACGCAGGAATGGAGTTTTACCAAGTATGACCAATTTGGGCGGATAGCCTATTCTGGTGTATACCAATATCCGGGTAGTACGGCGGGCACCAGTTACCGGGCGGCATTGCAGATCACGGTAGACGGGCAGACCACACTGTGGGAAACCCAGCAGACTACAGGTACGGGTTATTCTGGCACGGCCTGGCCACAGGCAAACATCCTACGTTACCTGGTATTGAACTATTACGATAATTACACTTATCCTAATAATCCTTATACTCCAACGGTGAGCGGTACATTGACCAACCCGACTGGGCTACTAACGGCGACGAAAACCGCGGTACTGCTGCCCGACGGAACCTATGGCTCTATGTTATGGACCGCGTATTTTTACGATAGCAAAGGGAGAGCGGTACAAACCGATAAACAGCACTACTTGGGCGGAGAAGCCGGTTTAAATACGTTAAATTATGACGAAATAAGCAATAGTTACAATTTTACTGACCAGGTAACAAGTACTACCCGTCATCACTATGTGGCAAACGTCCAATCCCTACTTGTGACCACTAATTACCAGTATGACCATATGGGGCGCAAGGTTCAAACTTCGGAAGCCATCAGCACAGGCACTAGCCTGGCCCCTGCGCCAACGATCATCTCACAACTGGACTATAATGAGATCGGGCAGCTGAAAACTAAACATCTACATAGTATCAACAATGGAGGCAGTTACTTACAGGATATCAGTTATATCTATAATGAGCGTGGTTGGTTAAGCCAGATCAACGACCCATCCGTAGCTCCCTCAGCAAATAAATTATTCAGCGAAAAGCTGAACTACAATGTACCGCAGTTTGGTGCACCGGCTCAGTTTAATAGCAATATAGCGGAGCAACAATATAATGCGGGCATTAGCGGTAACCAGCATGTTACTTATAGTTATGATCAGCTGAACCGTCTGAAATCTGGAACATCAAGCACTGGCTACAGTGAAACGATCAGCAATTACGATAACTTGGGTAATATTCAAGGATTAACCCGCACAGCCCCTAACGCGGCCACCTTAACTTATAATTATACAGGCAATCAGTTACAAACGATCACCAATAACGGAGCGGCATTCCGAAGTTATCCAGCTTATGACCTCAATGGCAATGCTTCGAGCGACGGGCAGGGCAACGTTATCTTGTACAACATGATTGACTTGCCCAGAAGTATCGCATCTAAAAACCTGAGCTATACATACTCGGCAACCGGAGAAAAATTACGAAAGAACAGTAATGGTTCAATTACGGAATACATTGAAGGAATACAATACAGGCCAGATGGAACGATAGATTTTGTTCAGACAGAAGAGGGGAGAGCAAACCGAAGCGGGACAAACTATGTGTATGAATATACTTTGACAGATCATCTTGGAAATAATCGGGTAACTTTTGACCAAACAAACGGTAAAGTAGGTGAAGACGATTATTACCCATTCGGGCTGAATGTGCACCGGCAGGTAAATGGTGGAAATAAGTATCTTTACAATAAGAAAGAATTGCAGGAGGAACTGAACCAATACGATTATGGCGCGCGTTTCTACGATCCTGTAATTGGGCGATTTACGACTGTTGACCCGCTGGCAGAGGTAGATCGTA
>NZ_JBFUPN010000046.1:0-16136 GCF_041355315.1 Mucilaginibacter sp. RCC_168 | reverse complement strand
AACCGCCTCCGAACGGCCATCATTCCCCTTTCTGGTAACTCTTCCCAACACCTGTGGGCTCCAGCCGAGCGACTGCAATAGTTATTACTGTGTCTTACTAATAAACTGCACATTGGTTTTACTGTCTGATCTCAGTACACTTTGCTGTCTGAACCGGCGTATATACAGCTGAGCTATGCTATCCAGCGCCGCGTTGCGTTGCTTGCTGGGTTTTCCAAAAAAGGTAGCCACTTTGGTAGGTTCGGTTATAGTTACCATTGTTTTGGTGTCCTTCCAGCGCCCGTCGGCGTTCCATTCGGTATATCCTTCCGGGAAAAAATGACTGATCACGCTGTCGCTAAAAGCTTTCCATTGTTGTTCGCTAACTTGTCCGCCATCGGGAATATCCCTTCCAAAAAACAGATCGCTTCGCTGATAAGTAGCACAGGAGGCTAAGTCAATACAAAATAATAAGGGTAAAATTCGATAGATATTCTTTTTCATAGGTGTAAAAGGTTTTGGTATACATCAAAAATAATAAAATTTAACTATTGTTTTATCCTGCTTAATTAATGATTACAAATAACATAAGTATTCCATCATATAATATCCACGCGTCATAGCGAGGTACGAAGCAATCCCTACGCTGTACAGAGCAAAATATACATGGTTGACTGCCTCAGTAGAGATTGCTTCGTACCTCGCAATGACGTATAGGGAGATTCTGATCACCCTTCCACAAAAAATCCCTACCTTTGCACCTGCAAAACGTTCTATCGCTGCTGTCTTGTACAGCGGAGGAAAGTCCGGGCAACACAGAGCATCCTGCTTCCTAACGGGAAGGCGCCGGCAGCCGGCGACAGCAAGTGCAACAGAAAACAAACCGCCACGATTTATCGGGGTAAGGGTGAAACCGTGAGGTAAGAGCTCACGACGTTTCCGGGTGACCGGAAATGATGGTAAACCTCAGGAGTTGAAAAACCAAATAGGTCCCGGAAGTGGAGTTGCTCGCTTCCGCAATTCGCCAACTGGCGGATCACTCCGGGATGGGTAGGTTGTTTAAACCTGTCAGCAATGGCAGGGCCAGATAAATGATAGAATCCCGATTTATCGGGAACAGAACCCGGCTTACAGATTTGCTGCTGAATTATATAACCCTTTCCTGCAAACAGGAAGGGGTTATTTTTGTTACAAGCTCAAGTGTTTATTTTTCTATACAAAATCTTATATATTAGCAAGGTTGAATTGAGTTTTGAGTGATAGGTTTTGAGTATTAAATTGAACCCACGATTATATATATATCTAAAACTCAAAACGTATAACTCAACCCTAAAAAACTACTTATAATAAAAAAATATGGCTAAAATTTTAATCATTGATGATGAGCGGGCGATCCGTAATACATTACGTGAAATATTGGAATATGAAGACTATGATGTGGAAGACGTTGACAATGGTGTTGACGGATTGCAACTAATTGAAAAAAACGACTACGACCTGGTACTGTGCGATATAAAAATGAACCGCATGGATGGCATGGAAGTACTCACCGAGGGTTTGGCCATAAAACCCGATCTGCCTTTTATCATGATATCTGGCCATGGCACAGTTGAAACCGCTATTGAAGCCAGCAAAAAAGGCGCGTTTGATTTTATATCAAAACCACCTGATCTTAACCGCCTGCTGATCACCGTACGCAACGCACTTGACCGTGGAAGTTTGGTTGTTGAGGCCAAAGTTTTAAAGCGCAAGGTTTCAAAAGTTCGCGAAATTTTGGGCAACTCCCAGGCTATTGTTAAAATAAAGGAAACCATTGATCGTGTAGCCCCTACCGATGCCCGTGTTTTAATAACCGGTGCTAATGGTAGCGGTAAAGAGTTGGTGGCCCGTTGGCTGCATGAAAAATCAAACCGCTCCTCCGCTCCTCTTATTGAAGTCAACTGCGCAGCTATCCCGTCTGAATTAATTGAAAGTGAACTTTTCGGTCACGAAAAAGGATCTTTTACATCAGCCATAAAACAGCGTATCGGTAAATTTGAATCGGCAAGCGGCGGTACACTTTTCCTGGATGAGATCGGCGATATGAGCCAATCGGCGCAAGCCAAGGTTTTACGGGCCTTACAGGAAAATAAGATCACGCGTGTAGGCGGCGAAAAAGAAATAGACGTTGATGTGCGTGTAGTTGCCGCAACCAACAAGGACCTGCTGAAAGAAATAGAAGCCGGTAATTTCAGGATGGACCTTTACCACCGCCTGAGTGTAATATTGATACATGTGCCTCCATTAGTTGAACGCAAAGACGATATCCCCCTGCTTACTCAAAGCTTTCTGGACGAGATCTGTAACGAATACGGCATGCCCGTAAAAAAAATATCTGATGCAGCCCTGGATGCTCTGAAAGCCTTACCATGGACAGGTAATATCCGCGAGCTCAGAAACATGGTAGAGCGCCTCATTATCCTGAGCGACAAAACCATTACTGATAGTGATGTTAAAGCATTTGCCAATCCTTCGGCACCTACTGTAGCGGGTGGTGATGGTAATGGTATGGCGCAGACTGATTTTGATCAATTTAATAACTTCCAGGAATACAAGGATTTTGCCGAGCGGGAATACATCAAATTCAAACTGGAAAAGAATAACTGGAACGTATCAAAAACAGCCGATGATATCGATATACAGCGTAGTCATCTGTACAGTAAGATAGAAAAATTTGGTCTGAAGCGAGGCGAATAGTAAACTTATACAAATATTTTAAAAAGTGGTTGAACTTAAGGCTCAATCACTTTTTTTATTGGGTTAAATTTTTTACAATTGTAACAAACCAATCACGTTATGAGAAACACACTTTTACTATCATTTTGCATTTTCGCCATTGCTGGTTGTACACAGAAGCCAGCTGAAACAGAAAAATCTGCACCACAACCCCTTATTGGAACCTGGCATTTAATATCGAGCAAAAGCATTACCAAAGGCGATACTGTGGTAACCACTCCTCCAAAAGATCAGGAAATGGTTAAGATATTCAATGGCTCCGATTTTGCCTTTTTTACCCACGACTTGAAAAAGGGAAAAATAGACAAACCCGTTTTCAGCGCAGGCAGCGGTACCTACACTTTACAAGGCAATAACTATATAGAGCACCTGGCCTATTGCAATGCCCGCGATTGGGAAGGCGGTGATTTTAAATTTACCGTTGAGTTAAAACATGATACCCTGATCCAAAAGGGCATTGAAAAAATTGACAGTTTAAAAATCAATCACGAGATCATCGAAACCTATGTTAAACTGCGTTGAGGTTTAGGAGATGTTTAAAAATTTCCTTGTTTTTGTATATACAGCAGCCTGGTTTTCTGATTAAAAAGAAAAACCGGGCTGTTTTGTTTAGTGGAAATATTACAGGCAACTCATGCCGACAGGCTGTGGTAAAAAAATTATCTTTGTGGCGGCTCCATATGAACGTACCATCCGCAAAAACAGCAAAAATGCTCGTGTCCTGTAAATTTACCGTTATTTTATCCCTCACTGTATTATTTTTTAATAACTGCCGGACAGAAAAGCTTAAACCCACAAACGACGGCTCGCAAACTCCTGACGGCACAATTGTTTCAAAAGATACGACAACCAATGGTTCGCTTATTCCGCATAGTGTAGCTTTAAAGAATATGTTCGGCATTAATGCCTATGAATGGAACTTTTTGCAGGATCCTGCCAATCCTAATTTGAAAAGCCATATTTATGAGGCTAATATGGCCGTTATTAAGTCCTTTAGCTCGGTAAGGCATTATATGAACTGGAATAAGCTGGAAAACACCAAAGGCAATTATACCTATAACCCCACTAACAACGGCAGTTGGGACTATGACCTGATATATACCCGCTGTAAACAGGATGGTATTTTGGTTTTGGCCGATCTGAAAAATTGCCCTACATGGCTGGAAAGCACCTATCCTGCTAATTTACAGGATAATGAAAATGTACCGGCACCCTATGGCCTTAATAAAAGCGACCCGGCAACCTACGCCGACCAGGCGCGCACTGCTTTTCAGTTTGCCGCAAGGTATGGTTATAACGGTGATGTAAACAAAGCATTGGTTAAGGTGGATAGTCGCCCGCGATGGACTAATGATCCGCCGAACGAGGTTAAGATCGGTCTTGGCCTTATTAAATATATCGAATGTGATAATGAACGCGATAAATGGTGGAAAAGCGCAGCCACACAGCAAACACCAGAAGAGTACGCCGCAAACATGTCGGCATTTTATGATGGTGACAAAGGCAGATTAGGTAATAATGCCGGTGTAAAAAACGCTGATCCTACCATGCAAGTAGTGATGGGTGGTTTGGCTACCTGCGATGTAAACCGGGTTAAACGAATGGTAGAGTGGTGCCGGAAAAACCGGGGCTACAAAGCTGATGGCACTATCAACCTGTGCTTTGATGTAATCAACTTCCATTTTTATAATAATGATGGCAATATACTTACCCATGCCAGGGCAACTACAGGTGTAGCGCCCGAACTCTCCATGGCCGGCCAAATTGCCGATTCATTTGCGCAGTATGCCAACTCGCTCCCTCAAAAGCCTGATGTTTGGGTAACAGAAACGGGTTATGATATTAACCAGGGTAGTTATCAGAAAGCTATAGCCATTGGTGATAAGTCGGTTCTTTTAACCCAGGCCGACTGGATATTAAGAACCTCCCTTCTATATATCAGGCATGGCATCAAAAGAACGTTCTATTACCAATTGCTGGATGATACCCCTGATGTGGATGTTCAATACGCCACTTCCGGTTTAGCTACGGATGCCAAGCGCAGACCTGCGGCTGACTATATACTACAGACAAACACACTAATGGGGACTTATGCCTATCAAAGTACCATTAATGCCAATCCCATAGTTGATAAATACGTATCCGGCAGCAAGGTGATGTATGTTTTAGTAATCCCCGACCAAAAAGGCCGCACTGCGAAATACACGCTAAACTTAGGCTTACTGACCGCAAAAGCTAATATTTATAGCTTAAAAGCCGGTGCAAATGTGGCTGTTAAAACCCAGGTTTCTACCGCAGCAGGTAAAGTAACAGTAAATGTTTCAGAAACCCCGATCTTTGTAGAAGCAGCTAATTAAAACAGTATATCAAAATCTCATCCTAAAAAGCTATTTTTGCCGTTCAATGGAGCATATTCGTAATTTTTGTATCATAGCACATATTGACCACGGCAAAAGCACACTTGCCGATAGGTTATTGGAATACACCAACACTATTACCCAACGCGAATCGCAGGCACAGTTGCTTGACGATATGGATCTGGAACGCGAACGGGGTATCACCATAAAAAGCCATGCCATACAAATGGATTATGTGCTCGATGGTCAGAAATATACGCTGAACCTGATAGATACCCCCGGCCACGTAGATTTTTCCTACGAGGTTTCCCGTTCTATAGCAGCATGTGAAGGCGCATTACTTATAGTTGACGCGGCACAAGGTATACAGGCACAAACCATATCCAATCTTTACCTGGCGTTGGAAAACGACCTGGAAATCATCCCGGTTCTGAATAAAATGGATCTTCCGGGCGCCATGCCCGAAGAGGTGAAAGATCAGATCGTGGAACTGATAGGTTGCAAACGTGAAGAAATTTTAGCCGCCTCGGGTAAAACCGGTATGGGCGTACATGATATATTACGTGCCATTGTTGAGCGTGTACCGGCCCCGGTTGGTGACCCTGAAGCACCTTTACAGGCGTTGATATTTGATTCGGTTTATAACTCGTTCCGCGGTATTGTAGCTTACTTTAAGGTGGTTAACGGGGAGATCCGTAAAGGTGATAAAGTAAAGTTCTTCGCTACAGAAAAACAATATATTGCAGAAGAGGTTGGTACCCTAAAACTAAAACAACAACCAAAAGATGTGATTAAAACCGGCGATGTTGGCTATATCATATCAGGTATAAAAGAATCGCGCGAGGTAAAGGTTGGTGATACCATTACAACTATTAACCGTCCCTGCGAAAGCGGTATTCAAGGTTTTGAGGAAGTAAAACCAATGGTATTTGCCGGTATTTACCCGGTAGATACCGAGGATTACGAAGAACTGCGAGAATCGATGGCCAAACTACAGCTTAATGATGCTTCGTTAGTTTTTGAACCTGAGTCATCGGCGGCTTTAGGTTTTGGTTTCCGTTGCGGTTTCCTGGGTATGCTGCACATGGAGATCATTCAGGAACGTTTGGAGCGTGAGTTTAACATGACGGTGATCACCACCGTTCCCAACGTATCTTACCTCGCCTACACTACAAAAGGCGATGAGATTGTAGTAAACAATCCATCTGATCTTCCGGATCCAAGTAAAATTGATCACGTGGAAGAGCCGTATATTAAAGCAACTATCATTACCAAATCTGAATTTGTAGGACCGGTAATGTCGCTTTGTATTCAAAAACGGGGTAGCATTGTTAACCAGTCGTACTTAACGTCAGACCGTGTTGAGCTTATATTTGAAATGCCGATGGGCGAGATCGTTTTTGACTTTTATGATAAGTTGAAAACTATTTCAAAAGGTTACGCTTCATTTGATTACCACCAGATAGGTTACCGCCAGTCGGACTTGGTGCGTTTGGATATACGCTTAAATGCAGAGCCTGTGGATGCTTTGTCATCCCTGATATTCAGAGGTAACTCTTACGATTTTGGTAAGCGGATCTGCGAAAAGTTAAAAGAACTTTTACCGCGTCAGCAATTCGAGATCATCATACAGGCATCAATCGGTGCCAAGATCATCGCGCGCGAAACAGTGAAGGCTTTGCGTAAGGATGTTACCGCTAAATGTTATGGTGGTGATATATCCCGTAAGCGTAAACTATTGGAGAAACAAAAACAAGGTAAAAAACGCATGCGCCAGGTTGGTAACGTAGAGATACCACAATCGGCATTTATGGCGGTTTTGAAACTGGATTAATTTAGATATCAGACATTAGATATGAGATTTGAGACAAAAGCTGTCAGTATCTCATATCTCACATCTCATATCTCACATCTTTATTACAATGCAATTACTCGACGGAAAATACGTATCAGAAAAACTCAAGGTTGAAATAGCCGAAGAAGCGGCTAAAATATTACAGCGAACCGGCAGGCAGCCGCACTTGGTAGCTGTTTTGGTTGGTCATGATGGTGGCAGCGAAACTTATGTAGCCAGCAAAATGAAAAACTGCGAAAAAGTTGGTTTTAAGTCGACTTTGGTGCGTTATGAGGATGATGTGACCGAAGAAGAACTGCTAAAGAAAGTAGAAGAATTAAATGCTGATGTCGATATAGATGGTATCATTGTACAGCTTCCCCTGCCCAAACATATCGACCCGGAAAAAGTAACCGAACGCATTGATCATCGAAAAGATGTGGATGGATTTCACCCGGTAAACCTGGGCCGTATGCAGCGTAATTTACCTTCATTTATACCTGCTACCCCTTACGGCATCACCCTGATGTTGAAAGAATATGGTATCGATACTGTAGGTAAACATTGTGTGGTTGTAGGTCGCAGCAATATTGTAGGCTCGCCAATGAGCATTTTAATGGCCCGTAATACTACGCCAGGTAACTGCACGGTTACCATATGTCATAGCCGTACCCCTGATATTAAAAGCATTACTTTACAAGCTGATATCCTGATCGTAGCTATTGGTAAAAAGAATTTCATCACTGCCGATATGGTAAAAGAAGGTGTAGTAGTAGTTGATGTGGGTATGAACCGCGAAACCTCTGCCCTAACCAAATCCGGGTACAAACTATATGGCGATGTTGACTTTGAAAACGTAGCCCCAAAATCCTCATGGATAACCCCGGTACCGGGCGGCGTGGGTTTGATGACCATTATCGGTTTACTCAAAAATACCCTGGCTTCGGCTAATAAAGAGGTTTATCAATAGCTGGTTGATTAAGTAAGTAGTTGATTGTATTAAGTTAGAACCCATTTAACTCAATCAACTACTCACTTAATCGACTCCTTCCATCCTTACTTATTAAATATCTTCATTTCGGCCAGATCAACTTGCATAGCTTGCCTGCGGATGGCTTCATCACTGAACTTTTTCTCTTTCCGTATCAGGTATAGTTCTTTACGCTGGTGCTGATAGATGTCTTTCAGTACTTTTCGATAGATATCTCTTTGTGTTTTGTGGGTATCTCCGTGTGCGAGTGAATCCAGACGTGCTGTGGCGTGTTCCACATTATTTTGAAGCTCGGTTTTTAATAGCTGCAGCAAATAATTGTGCTCAGTTTCGTCAAAATAATGTTCATCGAGCCTTTTTAGAGCTACTTCTGTTAGTCTGATCTTGATGGTCATTTCCTGCTGGTCTTCGGGCACCATCGGGTCTGCATCTTTTATATTCATCCATTTTACCAGTATCGGCAATGTAAATCCTTGAAATACCAGTGTGATCAATATTACCACAAAGGTGATAAAAATAATGAGGTTACGATGCGGGAAAGCATGCCCTGCACTGGTCAACAATGGCAAGGAAAGTGCGGCTGCCAGCGATACCACACCGCGCATCCCGGCCCAACCAACAATAAAGGGGTTTTTCCAGCCGGGATCAGGCTCTGTTGTGCGGATACTTTTAAACAACCAGCGGGGTACGTACGTTCCGGGATAGATCCAGACCAGCCTGATCAAAATAACCACTACGCTGATGATCAAGCCATATCGCCAGGCCTCGGCCAGTGAATAACCATCCAAACCTTTCATAATGGTGGGCAGTTCTAAACCAATAAGTATAAAAACCAATCCGTTGAGGATAATAACCAGGGTCGACCAAACATTAACGGTTTGCATCCGGCTTTGTCCATCGGTAAATATTTCGTGCGACCGATATGAAAGGAACAACCCACCGCTTACCACAGCCATGATACCCGAATAATGAAACTGTTCGGCCGCCAGGTACATAAAATACGGAGATAATAACGTAAGTGCAGCATCTATACCAGCCGTAGTAGGCAAAAAACGATGAATAACATACATCACATGCGCTACAGCCAGGCCAATTACAATACCCATGAAAGTAACCACAAAGAAATCTGTAACGGCCTGGTGAAGAGAGAAGTGGCCGGTAAGTACGGCTGCCAAAGCAAAGCGTAATACAATTAAGCTGGAAGCATCATTAACCAGACTTTCACCCTCTAATATGGTGGTTATCCTTTTGGGGACCTTAATATTTTTTAAAACTGAAGTGGCGGCAACAGCATCAGGTGGCGATATGATGCCACCCAGTAAAAAGCCCATAGGCAGCGTAAAGCCAGGTATAATAGCAGTAGCCAGAAAGGCAATGATGGTTGAAGTAAAGATAACCAATCCAAATGCCAGCAGGCTTATCGGGCGCTTCCATTTCCAAAAATCGTTCCATGAGGTATACCAGGCCGCCTCATAAAGTAAAGGCGGTAAAAATATCAGAAATATCAGATCGGGGTCAATGGTTATGATGGGAATACTGGGTATATAACTGATAACCAAGCCAGCTAAAACCAAAAATATAGGATAAGCAATGTTTAGCTTTTTTGCCAGCATAATCAGCATAAAAGCCGCAAAAAGTAAGACGAGGAGTTGTAACAGGGAATAATGCATAGCTAAAGATAAAAATCAATCATGTTTTATGAAAAGTTTGAGAGGCATTACCTTCCACTTAACCTCTCCCAAAAAGACTTTATACCTACATAAATCCCATCTTCTCTGAGTTCAACAGGATAAGTGGCTACAAAATCGTTCTGTCCCTCTCCTCCCTTTCCTGTTTCCAAATTGTAGGTATACCGGTGATACGGGCATACGATTTTACCTTTTACGCATAAACCTTCGCTTAAGTCGGCCCCGGCATGTGGACAAATGGCAGAAAGTGCATAGATCCTATCTTCAAAACCGACGAGGCAGAGACTCTTGTCTCCAGCTTTTATCTTGGTAATAAATGGTTCATTGGTATTTTGGATCTCCGGTATTTTATACCACTTTATGAAGTACGTGATTTGACTTCCAAAAGTAATGATTGATCTTAAAAATCGATCTTTAAATTCATTACTGATGGATTCTTGATCACCTCATCCATGTTGGTAACCAGTGTTACGCTGCGTCTGTCGGCAGAAAGTATGGCATTGGGGTTATTTAATTTTTTAACAGGTTTGGCAAACTTGAGGATCACTTTATAAGGCATATCTATCAGCATGGCTTTGGCCATCATAAAGGTTGTCTGGGTTTTCTTTAAAAAGGCGTTGAATTTAGCTTTATCAATTATACGGTAAAACCTATGTGGGGTAATATCGTATGAGTAATAATCCTGGCCGGCCACCATTTGACGGGCGTCAAAGCTTTTACTGGCTTTATCGGCGCTGGTGAATGCATTGATCCGGCTATTGAGCGCTATTTTTGAAAGGTTTTGAAGATAATATTGTAAATCGACAGCGTTTTTAGCCACATGCGTGATATTTACCTTCATGATACTTTTTTTCAGATTCATGTTAATAGAAAGATCGCTGGTTTTAGCCATATTACTTTCTTCGATGCTCATTTTTTGCTGGGTACTATCGGGCATCGCGCTGTAAAAATTCAGCGTTGTGTCCTTAACCAGGCTAAACTGCGGTGTTTCTTTTACCGAATCGGACATCAAATTTACCAATACCGATACCGCTTTGCTCATATCAAAACCATAAACAACATTGCAGCTGCCATCGGCTTTAAAATCATATTGTTCTTCAATGTCTACACATGAGCTTAAACATAAAATGGCCAGAAAAATTAGGGGCAGGTAGATTTTTTTCATCGGCGTATAGTTTTAGGTTTACAAGGTTTTCATATCAGTTAAGTTAACCCAGTATTAATTCGGCACTGGTTATTAAAATTGAAGTAATAATAAATATTATTAATCGGATTAAAAAGAACAAATTGCGTAAACGTTTTACCTTGTGTTTACCATTCGCCTTTACGCTTTCAGCTTTAATAGGTAACTTTGCAAAAAATATGGCACATCAGATTCCAGACGACGGCACACTGCTTCCTTTAATGGAAGAGTTTTACACGATACAGGGTGAAGGATACAATACAGGTAAAGCAGCTTATTTTATACGCCTTGGCGGTTGCGATGTGGGTTGCCATTGGTGTGATGTTAAAGAAAGCTGGGATGCCGAACTACACCCGCTTACGGCAACTGATCAGATAGTTAGCAATGCATCCGTTCATCCATCCAAAGCTGTTGTTATTACCGGCGGGGAACCGTTGATCTACAATTTAGATTATCTGACCCACCAGCTGCACGAAAAAGGCATCAAAACTTTTATAGAAACGTCTGGAGCTTATCCCCTTTCGGGCGATTGGGATTGGATCTGTCTTTCACCCAAAAAATTCAAAGCGCCTATGCCGCATGTGGCAGAAAATGCTCATGAATTAAAGGTGATCGTATTTAATAAATCAGACTTTGATTGGGCCGAATATCATGCCAAAATGGTATCACCCGATTGTAAGTTGTATTTGCAGCCCGAATGGTCAAAATCAAAGGAAATGACTCCGCTTATAGTTGATTATGTGATGAATAATCCGCAATGGGAAATATCATTGCAAACGCATAAGTATTTGAATATTCCTTAATATTTGTAACTTACGATAATATTTATCGTATCAAAACAGATGAAGATTGTAATCATTCTGATTTTATCAATTTTTCTTCCTGTTATTGCCTTAGCCCAGCAAAACCAATACACTACCACCAAAAAGGAAGCCATAAAGTATTTTGCCGAGGCCAACCAAAATCTCGATGATCATTTATATGATGAAGCCATTGCCAGTCTTCAAAAAGCGATTAAGGAAGATCCGAATTTTATAGAAGCTCACGCTCAGCTTGCCGATGTATTCCGGTTAAGGCATCTATATAAACCAGCAATTGAGGAATATTTAAAGGTTATAGCCCTTAATCCCGGTTTTAACCGCTCAGTCTATCTCAAAATTGGCGAGACCGAAATAACAGAAGCCAAATATCCTCAGGCTCAACAGCATCTGGAAAAATATTTAACGTATCCTGATATCACCCCAGTTAATAAGTTATACGCGCAAAAGCTCATAGCTGATGCTAAATTCAGCATCCAGGCCATGCAGCATCCGGTAGCATATAAGCCTGTGAATATGGGTGCCGAAATTAACACGGCCAATGATGAATACTTGCCGGTGGCTACAGCCGATGAAGCCTTATTGATATTTACCCGGAAGATTAATAATAACGAAGATTTTTACAAAAGCGCCAGCATCAACGGGAAGTGGCAAACAGCTGCTTATTTGAGTGATCAGATCAATACATCCCAATATAACGAAGGGGCACAATCCATTTCTCAGGATGGTAAATATTTATTTTTTACAGGCTGCAATCGCCCGGATGGCTTGGGGCGGTGTGATATTTACATTGCTCAAAAAAAAGGTGATGATTGGGGCAAGCCGGTTGATTTAAGTCCGCCGGTAAATACTGCCGGTTGGGAATCGCAGCCCTCTATAAGCGCTGATGGACGTACGCTTTATTTTGTAAGTAACCGGGCCGGAGGTTATGGTGGCTATGATATATGGAAATCAACTTTAGATAATAAAGGTTGGGGGCCGGCAGAAAATCTTGGGCCCAATATCAATACAGCTTATAATGAACAATCTCCTTTTATCCATGCCGATGATAGCACGCTTTATTTTAGCTCCAACGGGTGGCCCGGTTTGGGTAATAAAGATCTTTTTGTAAGTCGTTTGGGGAAAGACGGTAAATGGCAAAAACCCGAAAACCTGGGCTACCCCATCAACTCTAACGGCGACGAAAACGGCTTAACTTTAACAGCCAATGGCAACATTGCCTTTTTTGCATCTGATAATCTCAACGGTTATGGTGGTTATGATATTTATACCTTTGAATTGCCTGTAAATGTAAGGCCGCATGTAGTAATTTATGTAAAAGGAAATGTACACGATGCTAAAAGTAACCACCCGTTGGAAGCAGCCATAGAGATCATCGATCTGCAAAGCAACCAACCGGTTTACCAGGATTACAGCAGTGATGATGAAGGCAGTTTTCTGGCAACTATAACTTCGGGTAAAAACTATGGTCTCAATATCTCCAAAAGCGGTTATATGTTTTATTCGGAAAATTTTTCGCTGGTGGGCTATAAAACCAAAAATCCGTTTAATATTTCTGTATCACTATCGCCTATTGATGTGGGCAGTAAAGTGATCCTAAAGAATATTTTCTTCGATACCAATAAGTTTGATCTGGAATCAGAATCAAAAGCGGAGCTGATGAAACTGATCGAGTTTTTAACGGTGAACCCTGCTGTACATATCGAAATATCGGGCCATACAGATGATGTGGGGCCCGATCAGATCAACCAAACTCTTTCCGAAAACCGGGCTAAATCTGTATTTCAGTATTTAATTACGAATGGCATTGCCGCAGCACGCCTGGTTTACAAAGGCTACGGTAAAACACAACCGATAGCGCCCAATGATACCGATGAGAACAGGGCAAAAAACCGGCGTACCGAGTTTAAGATCATTTCAAAATAAAAGGATAGTAATTGGGTATAAAAAAAGCTTTTAGCAACTTACTAAAAGCTTTTTTTATGTTGAGCATTTTTAATTACCCATTTCTGATATGAACTTAATCCGCATTAATTGTACCTCTTCACGGGTATAATCATCGTTTCCAAGTTCGGCTAAAGCATCATCGATAGAGTCAACTTCGGCGGTGCGGAAATAATCAAATACTTCTTCCTGCTTATCTTCGTCTATTACCTCGTCAATATAGTAGTTCAGGTTAAGTTTAGTACCCGAGTTCACTATTGTCTCAACCTCTTTCAAGATCTCTTCGTAGGTAAGCCCTTTGGAGGCTGCAATGTCATCCAGGTTTAAATGACGATCAATATTCTGGATAATAAAGACTTTGAGCGCCGATTTATTGGCCGCGCTTTTGATCACCATATCAACCGGACGGTCGATATCATTGTCTTCTACATATTTTTGTATCAGATCGGTAAAAGGTTTACCAAATTTTAAAGCCTTGCCTGCTCCTACTCCCGAGATCTGTTTTAATTCATCAGTCGTGATCGGGTAATGTGTACACATTTCTTCCAATGATGGATCCTGAAATATTACAAATGGAGGCAGCCCTTTTTGTTTGGCCAGTTTTTTACGCAACTCTTTAAGCATTTGCAGCAACTGGGTATCCAATGCGCCTCCGCCTTGTTTAGGCCCGTCAGAGTCATCATCATCATCAGTAGCTTCCATCTGTTTGTTCAGGACAAAACGGATGCTGTGCGGGTTATCAATAAAGCTATTGCCGGTTTTGGTTAACCGGAGTAAGCCATACTGATCAATATCTTTTGAAAGATAGTTATTCAGTAATGCTTGTCGCAGTAAAGAGTTCCACAGGTTTTCGCCTTGCTCCTTGCCCGATCCATAATAGTCAAGCGCATCATGTTCATAGTTCTTGATCTGCGCATTCTCGGCTCCCATCAGGATACTAATAATATGCTGGTCGTCGAATTTTTCGCCGATGTGCCTGATCAGGCTTAGCGCTTTGTGCAGATGTTCTTCACCGTCAAAGTGTTCTTTATGACCGCAACAGTTATCGCACATGTTATTGCAGCCCGCTTCGTTAAAGTTTTCGCCAAAATAATGCAGCAGCTGTTTACGGCGACATACCGACGATTCGCAGTAGTCAATAACCTCTTTTAATATCTGTGTACCGATCTCCCGTTCAGAAACCGGTTTGTCCTTCATGAATTTCTGAAGTTTATCAATGTCTTTTTCAGAATAAAAGGCAACACAAACACCTTCACCGCCATCGCGCCCTGCCCTGCCGGTTTCCTGGTAATAACCCTCCATGCTTTTTGGCACATCATGGTGTATCACATAGCGAACGTCAGGTTTATCAATACCCATACCAAAGGCAATCGTAGCCACAATCACTTCTACATCTTCCATCAGGAATTTGTCCTGTGTATCGGCACGTACTTTTGGATCCAGGCCGGCATGGTATGGTAAAGCCCTAACACCATTCAGGTTAAGCGCTTCTGCAACTTCCTCTACCTTTTTGCGGCTAAGGCAATAAATGATGCCGGATTTACCCTGGTTCTGCTTTACAAACTTTACGATCTCTTTGATCACATTGCGTTTGGCACGAACCTCATAAAACAGGTTTGACCGGTTAAACGACGATTTGTATACCGTAGCATTGTTCATCTGCAGGTTTTTCTGTATGTCCTGCTGAACTTTTGGCGTAGCCGTAGCGGTTAAAGCGATAATAGGAATATTTTCACCGATATTGCTAATCACCTGGCGTATTTTACGATATTCAGGTCTGAAATCATGTCCCCACTCCGATATACAATGAGCCTCGTCAACCGCTACAAATGATACATGATTGAGTTTTAAGAAATCGATATTTTCTTGTTTGGTCAGTGATTCGGGAGCAACGTATAAAAGTTTGGTTTTTCCGGCCAGGACATCTTCCTTAACGCGGCCTATATCTGATTTGGTGAGTGATGAGTTTAAAAAGTGGGCTATACTGTCTGATCCTCCGAAAGCCCTAAGCTGATCTACCTGATTTTTCATCAGGGCTATCAGTGGTGAAATTACTATGGCAGTGCCGTCGCTCATTAATGCCGGCAACTGGTAACACATGGATTTACCACCACCGGTAGGCATGATCACAAAGGTATCATTACCTGCCAGTATGTTAGTTATAATCGCTTCCTGCTCCCCCTTAAAGTTGTCGAATCCGAAAAAATTCTGGAGATTATCAAATAGCGACTTCTTAGTTTCTATCATTGTTTAACGTGATCTTGAATTGTTTTTAAAAGTTTAAAGTAACAAAATTTAATGAATAAACGATGGATTTACTTTTTAATTTTATACAAATATGATTATTAAATGAAAAACAATTTGTTCATTTGGCGCATTTAAATTGCGGACAAATTAGCTCTCCAATTATTTAGTTTTATTTAACACATATTTAACAGATTATTGTACACTTTTGCGCTGGCTACGCCAAATAAAAACTCTTTTTACCATATGAATAAAAACAATTATGCGATCATCATGGCAGGCGGCATCGGAAGCCGTTTTTGGCCAATAAGCCGGTCATCGCA
>NZ_JBFUPN010000045.1:0-21045 GCF_041355315.1 Mucilaginibacter sp. RCC_168 | reverse complement strand
AGGAAAATGGCCGGTTGGAACCACAAATTTCTACTTTCATTAATCGCTAAATCAAATTCCTAATGCGTCAGCCCTGCCCAATATGTGCAATGTATAGCTTCATGGATAATAAATCGTACCTTGCAACTTTATTCAAAACAATATTATGGCAACAGGAACAGTGAAATTTTTTAATGAATCAAAAGGCTTCGGCTTTATTACGCCCAGTAATGGTGGCAAAGACTTGTTTGTGCACGTTAGCGGTTTAAATGGCGAGATCCGCGAAGGTGACGAGGTTACTTTCGATGTGGAAGAAGGCAAAAAAGGGCCCGGTGCAGTTAACGTTAAATTAGTTTAAGCATATTGGGAAGATCGACAGAAACATTCGGTAAAAAGGAAAAAGAGAAGGCCCGCCTTAAGAAGGCTAAAGACAAAAAAGAAAGGGCCGAAGAGAGGAAGGCAAATGCCGGTACGGGTAAGAGCCTGGAAGATATGATGGCCTATATTGATGAGCATGGAAATATCACATCTACGCCGCCCGACCCTTCACGGAAAATCAAGGTTAATTCGGAAGATATTCAAATCGGTATTGCTAAACGGCAAGACCTGCCACATGACACTGTACGGAACGGCGTAGTTAGTTTTTTTAATGAAGCAAAGGGCTATGGCTTTATCCGCGACCTGCAAACTGAGGAAAGTGTTTTCGTGCATATTAACGCCCTCACGGGACCATTAAAGGAAAATAACCTGGTTACATTTGAAACCGAGCAGGGGCAAAAGGGACTCTCCGCAATCAACGTAAAAACAAAATAAATACGCTTGCTTACCGGGAGTTGATAAATAAATATTATCCCCCGCTGTCCGAATGTCTCCGACTTCGGACTATTATGCTAAGGAAGCAGAAAGGCTTAAAAAAAGCCCAATATTTCTATCAGGCTTTCATGGTGGCTGTTACACCTATATCGAATTATTTCCTATTTGACTTACGCCTGATAGCAAATTTAGACTTATAAATTGGGGCGGACAGGTTTGGGCAAACGATTCTCTCGGGTTCTTCGTATTCCCGAAAGACAAATCAATCGGTGCTTATGCTTTCTTTACAAACTCAGATTTAAGGGCCATTGCACCGAACCCATCGATCTTGCAGTCAATGTTATGGTCGCTATCTACCAGGCGAATATTTTTAACTTTTGTTCCAGCCTTTATGCTTTGAGACGAACCTTTTACCGGGAGATTTTTTATAATTACTACCGCATCGCCATTTTGTAAAATATTGCCGTTTGAATCTTTTACAATAAATTGATCGTTGCCGGTAGCGTTATCTTCTTCCGGCTCCCATTCGTGACCACATTCAGGACACACCAGCAGACCGTTCATTTCATACGTAAAGGTGGATTTGCACAATGGGCAAGGAGTTAGCTCTTTCATATCTAAGTTTTGGCAAAGGTAAAATTATTACCCATTATCCGCAGAGTTCAGTGCTGTCCGAATGTCTCTGACTTCGGACTATTATGCTATGGAGGCACAAAGGCAAAAAAAAGCCCGATATTTCTATCCGGCTTAAAGTGGGGGTTAGGGGGAGATGTTGTACTTTATTTCCTATATTTCTCCGCATAGTACAAGTGGGCATACATGGCGTATAGGTGAACACGGATCGTCCGGACAGCATCTGAAACATATAGGAATAGAAGTACCACCGGTAACATTTTTCATTTCCTCTCTTGTAAGCCGTTCTCCCTGCTGAAAGGCAGAAGCTTTTTTAATTAATTTTTCCATCTCTTTAGTTCGTCTTATGATTTGTTAATTATTAGTTTAAATTTAATTAAACTAATATTATATTTCAAAATATATAAAATAATATCTGCCCGTTATCCAAATAGTTCAGCGCTGTCCGAATATCTCGGACTTCGGACTTCTATGCAAGCAGAATGCATAAAAAAAGCCTCACATTTCTGTGAGGCTTTGTGGGAATTACTGGGTTTGAACCAGTGACCATCCGATGTAAAATCGGGATGCTCTGAATCAACGAGCTAAACTCCAGCAATAAGTTTTTCTATCATCTCGCACGCTCATCTGCGTTTGGCAAGAGCCAACATAAACTTATCCTTTGTTAAAAAGTAAAGAATATAAACGAAATACATATCTCAAGATAACAAAAAAAGCCCCACATTTCTGTGAGGCTTTCGTGGGAGTTACTGGGTTCGAACCAGTGACCCTCTGCTTGTAAGGCAGATGCTCTGAACCAGCTGAGCTAAACTCCCTTGCTTTTGGGTCTGCAAATATAGAAGTTCTGATCTATTCTTCAAAAAAAAATTTTCAATTTGTATTAACCTGTTGATTATTAACAATAAAAATAACAAAACGACTTTTTTAAAGCTTCACATCGCTATATTATTTCGGCCGGGGCGTGGGTCTTCGGGTAAGATTTCCATATTGGGGCATTGAGCCGTTTTAGTAGATTTTAAGTTAAATCACAGGGTTGTTTGCACATAGTTTGCACAAACAGGGTAACCATAATACAAAAAACATGGTTACTTACAAGGTATTATTAGATGAAAGACGGGCAAAGTCAGATGGGACTTATTCAATTATTATTAGAATTACTTGTGATAGAAAGGTAAGCACTATCAATTCTGGGGTCCATATTCAAAAGGAATATTGGGATAACAAAAACCAGAGTATAAAAAGCACACACCCCAATATGCAATTATTAAATAAGAAGGTTACTGAGTTTTACTTGAAAATTCAAAAGGCAGTACTCGAACTTGAAAATGAAGAGATCTTTAATTTCGATAACTTAAAGGAAAGAATTAACGATAACTACAAACCCGTTAAAAGCGTAAAATCCTTACCTTTTAAAGAATACTCTCAGCAACTTATAGAAGCGATGCTTTCTATTAATAAAGCCGGTAATGCTATTATTTATCAAACGGCAACTAACAAATTAATGACTTATGCTAATAACCCGAAGCTTAGATTTACTGATATAACATACAAATTCCTTGAAGGATTTAAAAATGATCTCATAAAGTCCGGTTTAAAAGCCAACTCAATTAGTAATTATTTTCGTACTCTACGGGCGATATACAACAAGGCAATTAAAGAAAAAATTGTTGATAGGGCACACTATCCATTTTTAGATATTACAGTTAAAACAGAACGGACTGCTAAGCGTGCAATAAGTTTAGAGGAATTAATTAAAATAACTAAACTTGACCTTAAACATAAATCTCAAGAATGGAAAGCTAGAAGCTACTTTCTTTTAAGCTTTGCGCTTCGGGGAGCTTCCTTCACTGATATAGCCTACCTAAAGTCAGAAAATATCAAGAAAGGATATGTGGTTTATAAAAGAAGGAAAACAGGAAAAGAGCTTAAAGTGAAACTGCTGCCATATACCTTGGGGCTTCTTAATCACTATATCGACCCAGATGCAAAATATCTTCTACCAATATTACCGGCTACAATTATTGAGGATAGCCTGGAAGCAAAAAAGGTAATATTTCAATGGATCAAAACATCAAATAAATACCTTACCCGCATTGGAGGTAATTGTGGTATTGAAGAGGATGTTACTAGTTACGTAACAAGGCATACTTTTGCAACCTTAGCCAAGAAAAAGCTTGGATATTCCAATGAGGTAATCGCCGAATGCCTAGGTCATGAATATGGCAATAAAATAACTAATACCTACTTAGATAGTTACGATCAAAGCCTGATCGATGAGGTAAATGAAAAGGTTATTCAGCTAATAGAGTAGATGAAAATATTAAGCAGGGTGGGCAACTACCTTGCTTTTTTTACCTTAGTACCTTTTAATAAATACATGCTACAATTCAACTTCCATCCAAATTACCAGAGAATCCACAAACATTTCCAATGGCCAGTGACACCAGAACAAATGCAAGTAGAGAATCCCACTGGGTACCCAATAGTAATTGATTGGTGGGATGAAGAACGAGATAAAGCCGTATTCAACAGCTTTCAGGAGATATTGTTAAAGTATGATCTTGTTGAATTTGGTGATGATTTGCTATTGTTGCTCCTTTTAAAGTACAAGCTTATAGAAGAAAGAATTTATGATTTAGAGCTTGATTACAACAATCGGAAGAGAGCAAAGGACCTGGCAATGTTTCTGCTACTTGCAAAACAAACACCAAAGAATAAATACAACAAACTAGTCTTAGCAACAAATACTGATACAGCCAAAGTAAATGACCCCGATCTGGTAGCCTGGATAAGTCAGCTTATAACTGAAAACATAGAAAAAGGTAACTACCCTATCTCTCTATTGGGATTAGCGGCGGATGATATGTATACTGAAAGAGAGAATAACAAGGAGTTAAATTTGGAGAAGTTAAGCACAGCGGCAACTGTTCGCTTAATTACACCTGCCAAAGTGATTAAAGAACAACAGGCCGATCTCTGCTTATTTATTTATAAATACCTGGTATCAGAAACCGATATTAAACCAGAGCCCAATACTTGGTTTTCGGATAAGCTGTTGAATTTCTATTTTGATATACTTGAGGGGTTTCAATACGTTGATCATTTGAAGATTGAATCAGAACCTAAGGATTGGACGAGAACGTTTCTAATGAATAGGTTTAAACAGTTAAATTCCTATTTTACAGGGAAATAAAATCTTTTAAAAACAGCGTTTTCTTATTTCCTTTCACCTTTCGATTCCTTGACACTTTTGTATCACCAAAGGCAATGTAGCCGGCGGTTAATACAAAAAAAATGAACATATTCGAACAGTTAAAATCAACAAGGAATCAAGAGTTTGCAAATGCCATTCACCCCAATACCGGAAAATTAAGCCCTCGTAAAGGTTTTCTTGTTATACGGAGTTTATACTATCAACAGTTTGGGGAGGTGCAAATAGCGATGGCCAAAATCCAGTGGAAGAGATTAAATGAGGATTTATTTCTGGATGGGGTTTTCCATGATATTGCTTTAAGGAGTTTGTTCCATAAAGAATCAAAAAGTAATCACATAAAAACAGCTATTGAGGATTTAGTCGACAAATACATCTATATTGATGAGATCGCATTAGTTTTAGATGTTGCACAACGCAATGTTATATCAGTTCGTTGGGGGATTTTGCAAAAATCGATAGAGCAGATCACCAAATCAAATGCCGCTATGTATGCGATGTTTAACGGCTCAAATACGTTATCGGACGTATGGAGCAATTTTGAAAAGAACGCGCCATATGATGTCGATCAAGCTATTGATGATGAAGCCAATGGATTTGAAGATGACTATTCAGACGACGACATGCCGGAATAATCCAGAAATCGACAAAGCGGGTGTATAGCACCCGCTCTTTTTCTTAATCACTCACCTTCAAAACTCAACCAATGCACAATATTACATTCGATAAGGAGATTGTCTTTCCTATTGAGATTACCAGATTTACAGAAATACCAGAAGTAAACCCTATACCGTCCAACACCATTATTTATAAAACGGTCTGTGGGCTCGGTGCTACTCATAGCGAGATTGTTTCTAAAAGAGATAGTATAATCATTCTGCCACACCTGTCAATAGTAAAAAGCAAACATAACGACCCTAAATATAAAGATTCAACCTTTGCTGTTCACGGTGAAGTTACCGTCGAGCAAGTTTATAATTATTTAGCTTCTGGTTCTGCTGAATATCGTAAGTTATTAACGACTCCGGCCGGGTTAAAAAAAATCATAAAAGCCACACAACTAACCGGCCTGAACTACAAAAGCTCTTTCTTTGTTTTGATTGATGAATGTCACAAGTTAATACAGGATGCGGGATACAGAGGTGATATGCTTGAAATGATGGAAAACTTCTTTCAATTTGATCGAAAGGCCATGATTTCAGCAACACCAATCCCTCCAAGTGACTCCAGGTTGGTCGAGCAAAAGTTTAAGCACTACAAAGTTACTCCGGACTTTGATTATAAAAAGGGTATAAAGCTAATTAACTCAAACAGTGTAATAAGCTCTTTAAAACAACATATAAACGAGAATCCATCGGAATGTTATTTTATATTTTTCAACAGTGTTAGTGGGATCCTTAGCTTAATCAAGCAGCTCAAAATAAAAAGAGATGTCAAAATATTCTGTTCAGAGGAATATAAGAATCATTTAAAAGACAAAGGCGTAAAATATGCCCATAGTTTATATGACGGTTATACAAAATATAACTTCCTTACCAGTAGCTTTTATAATGGTTTAGATATAAACATTGCAGATGTAGTCCCTAACGTAATTATCATTAGCGATTGTAGTTTTGGAAATCATTGTATAGTTGATCCCTTCACCGATGTTTTGCAGATCAGTGGAAGGTTTCGAGAGATACAAGACCTCCCTTTGGTGCATATAAATAACGTGAGTAGATATATAACACCATTAAACCCAGATGAATCAAAGGACGAAATTGTAAAAAGCAAAAAAGCATATGAAACCCTAAGCGGTCTTAAAACCTCATTTATTGAACAAGATAATATTTACTTTCTTGACCAGGCATTAAAAACATGTAAACCATACTTTAATTTATTGGATGAAAATGGTAACTATTCCTACTTCTTACAAGATAATTATTTAGATGAAAATAGGGTAAGCCAGTATTATAGTAGTACGTCCCAGTTAATGTCGGCTTATGTTGGTACAACGCTATTTAAACTTAAAGAAGAAAGTGTAACTTTTAATAAAGATGTATGCATTAAACTATCACATCACAAAGTTAAATATTTGAAAGCGAGTAATAAAAACAGCGTGGCCACCTTACAAGACCTTGAAGCAATAAAGGGTACAGATACTTATTATAAAGAGCGTTTACGAATTTTAAATGTATTCCCTATAACTTTCAATGCGTATGAGCGATTGGGGATAGAAAAAATCATCAGTCTTAACTACAACAGAGTTAAAATGCAAAATGAACTTCTGGAATTGGATATAAAAGAAAAGAAAAACAGTTATCCGTTAATAGATTTAATCAATAAAACCTTCCAACTCAATAAATCCTATTTAGTAAAAGATATAAAAAAGAAACTTCAAGAGCTGCATGACATACTTGGTCTATCTAGTAAAGCTAAATCAACAGATATAACTTTATACTTTCATATCAAGCCTTATTTTAACCATATTGATTCGAAATCGGCAAGGGCCTATATATTAATGGAACGGAAATACAACAGCTGCAACGAACTTGCAGCTTAATTGTATTTATAGACCATACTATGCAACCCTCAATTTAGGATAAACGATAGCTTGCTTCGGCTTAGATTTAGAATAGTCATAATGCCAGTCAATTTTATCACTTAATTTAAGCCAAATTAAGCTCTTGGTTTGACCTTTCATTATCTTATATTTTTCATTAATAAACCCTTTGGCTATAAGCTCTATGAACTGACTGTATACCGTTTTGTAACTTATGCCAAGCAGTTTTGCAAAGTCTGTAATGGTTTTGGTTGAACTTAAAGGACCTTCGTTAAAAAACTGTCTTAAGCATATTAACATAGCTTTTTGATTAGCCGATAAATCGGCATCCAAGAGTTCGTATGGTATTCTTTCAAAGCGAGGTTCTTTATCAAAATGATATTGATTGCAAGTGTGTTTCTTCTTTGAATGAGTAATATTCAAGAAGCCACCTTTTTCTAATCTTTTTACAGAATTGATTATAAAGCTTCTGCTCATTCCAGCTTTATCTGCAATCGTTTCATAAGCAGGATAGCATAGTCCAGTAGTTGAGTTATGAAATGATCTGATGGTAACATAGGTTAAGGCATCTAAGTACTTAATGTTTTGTTGGTTTAAGTTTAAAAAATCTGGCATAGCGATAAATCGCCTGTTAGGTTGAATCACGGTCATGAATCATTAAAAGTAAATAAGAAGAAATCTTAGGGATAGGAGTGTATCTGGAAGTCGGGAGTGATGGTCGTGTAACTTGTTGTTACATAGTTAAATATACGAAAAATACATGATATTTCCTAATGAATACTCTAACTACTTAAAACTATATAATGTATAGTTAGCGATCTTTTGAGAAAGATCTTATCCTGCACATTTTATTATCAATGTTATTAATATTATACGGACTAGTAATATTTTGTGCGGCCAAGATAGCAGTACTTTTATTCCTTAAGTAAATGCTAACTATACTAAGAAATACACATATAGTATAGTTAGCGTATCTTTTGGGAATATTCAGTATAAATAACAGATAATCAATGGTTTGTATTTAAGATGCGGTAAATTTTAAGTATCTTTGTATCAATCTGTTAGTGCGCGGTCACGTACTAAATCATTATATATTTGGAAGAACAAAAAGACAGGCATAGACCTGTCTTTTTGCATTTAAGGCAATACTGCTTAGTAAAATACACTCAACCATCTTCATTTAAAAGGCACTCAAGTAAAGTAGACTTATCAAATCTATCGGAAAGTCATTTGTCAGGCTTACCTTTTAATACGAACAGGTCAAAATCAGTAAAACAGTCCCCATTTCTTTAAACGCCCCCTCTGGCCTTTCCAATAACACCCGCCCCCCTATAAGTAATTACTTCTCAATAATTTTTTTGAATAAGCTTTAAGCAGATCCCCCGGTCTGCATTCATCCCCTTACCATGTTCCTGATGAAAGACGATTTGTTTTGAGTGTTAAAAGCAAGAGCAGTGTGCCACGATCCATAAAATCCGGTCAGCATAACCAAACGCAGGCAACTGTTAGAAATTAACAAAGAATGCTGCCCAGAACTCACTTTCTCAATCGCCTCAACACTCAAAACAATTCAATTACTAACCCTTAAACGACATGAAAACACATGACAGAACTCAACAAACGACCCGAAAACACAAAACCTACTATTGCACCACAACGATCTATTAAACTCGGCAAGCAATGGAAGAAAGTAAGCACAGGCTCTCATCCTAATGATTTGAAAGGTGTTAACGACACCATCATGAACAAATACTATCGTATTCTCCAATTGATCAAAGAGCAATACCTCGAACGAGGAACGATATACTTTGAAAGGGACTATAAAGATGATGGTAACGATCCTTTTGCATTACACAGTTTCATTTGTGATAAACTCTCTTTTTATCTGGAATGTGACTTGCTGGGCATCATGCAGATACATTACGACTTTGATGACTTCCGATTTGAGGCAGAAGTAAGGAAATTATTGTGCATCCCAATCAACACAGGCAAATGCCTACACAAGCCTAAACAACCAAACTTACCAGCCTTCTTTCAAGGCGTTCAAAACCACCAGGACAAACAATACATTAAAACACTTTAATTCCAATCACATGCCTAATAACCAATATCAATTCAACTGTGCTATATCTGTTGATGAACTTTATGTTCTGATCAAATGGCCTTTCGTTCAGGACCTAATGAATTATGAATGGTTCAGATCGGAATGTCTGCTATATCAAGCATTTGAAGAGCAGGAGCATTTAGATTCAGCCTATTTCGTACCCTTGAAGCGTCTTTACGAGGTAAAGAACGAAAGCTAAGCCATTTCAAAAGCGCACATCCAGCTACTTGCTTTAAAAGGTAAAACTTCCCAACACACATTCAAAATGCTTGGTCTGATCGACCAGGCATTTCTTATTAACAGCTATTGTAAACACTTAAACCAAATGAAACAGCAACAACCAATTAACCCGATTCAGTCAACTTATAATAAGACAGTCAAAGAGGTATATTACGCTATCTACAGGAATGCCAAACAACTGCTATCCACATTGGAAAGAGAGGAATTACGCTACAGCCTGGAACGTGAGGACAAAACCACAACTAAAGTTGGCACCATCATCCATGAGTTTATTAATCCATTGATCTATTTAAGGTTGGAGTGCCACCCAAATGAAATACTGGCCATTCACTATGGATTTGAACAGGTCTTAGCTGTAAACCAATACAGTAAAGTTACCTCAGCCTTTGTCAGAAGTATTTACAAAATGACATCCAAAGATATCACTGAAATAAACATAGAAGAAGCGGTCAGGACCGATTGGTGCATAAAAACCTGTTCAGAAATGTACGAATACATTGAAGAGCGCAATAAGCACCATACATTCAAACAGATCAAATACAAATCTGCAACCGTTAGAAGAAAACAAATGCAGGCAGTTGCCTAAAGTATTATTGACTTATCACTAACTTTGTATTAAAACAAGGAGGGAACCGCCAACATACCATTACATAGACATATCATCTTATTAAAATATAAGCGTTAAGCTTTGTTTGTTTTGTATCAGGAAACCTAGGAAATTTCGTATTACAGCAAAAACAAATGAGTTCAACGTCCAACGCGAAAGCGTAGGGCGAAGACTTGTTTGTTGCTGTAGGGCTCTCCTAGGTGCCCCTGATGCGCAGACTAAGTTAAGTCCTGCGCTTTCGTGTTTTATAACCTGCCGATTTGAGGACTATTCGGTGCCTTAATTAATCACAATGAAAACAATTAGGATCATATTGCTCCTTTCCCTGTCTACTTTATCACTACATGCCCAAAAACTAAAGATCACAGCGCTGGATGCATCTATCCAAAGGCTTTACGATGAGCGAGCTCCATATACTTTGGGAAAGATAATGACCATTGAGGTATTTGATAACAGCGCATCAATGACGATTGGTACAGATAAGCCAATGTTCTTAAAGAAATCGTCCGATAATACCTATACAAACATATCTAAAAACGAGAGCGGAACAGAAACCTATACTTACACGCTGAAGCTGCATACCTCGCTTGCAGTACTTACGTCAGCGGAGTTCACCTGGAATGTTCAAGAAAATAAGGGTGCATACAGGACAGCCTATTGGAAACTCACAGCCAAACGCTTTTAAAATTCATAACCTTAACTCACAAACCAATCACAAGATCAACAATGAAAACAACTCTATTGATGGCATTGACTGCCACAGCTTTACTATTTACATCATGCAGCAAGAAAACAGATAACAACACGGAGCCAGTAACACCAAAGCCGCCTATTGAAACTATACCAACCTTGGCTGTTCAAAGCTTTGCCGGAGGTGGTAAACAAGAATCGACTGATGGAGTGGGTACAAATGCACAGTTCTATACGATTTCAAAGCTCACATCTGACAAAGCCGGTAACGTTTATGTTCTTGAACCTGTATCTACAACAGACAACCATCTTTATTTTAAAATAAGGAAAGTAACACCAAATGGAACAACCTCTACGCTATTCAACTCTGGATATGAAGAATTCGTAAACAACAAACCAGTCCACAAGTCAAAGATATATCGTATACTGGACATCGCCTCTGATCCAAATGGTGCCTTATATGTCTTGGCCAACTTAACCGATTATTCAACTACTCCATCTAATGGTGGATGGTATTATCAGGAAATAGGTGTTTATAAATTTGACATATCGACGGGTGGCTTTGTCAAAGTATTAATCTCTTCTACTACATCGGGCGATGCCACAAATGTCTGGGCTGAACCAGCTACTGTATTAAACAACATAACAGTAGATGCGTCAGGAAATGTTTACGGAGCGTTCATTACAGGAAATTCTACGCCAGGCAAGATGAACGTATATAAGATTAGTTCAGGCTCAGGAACTTTAATGGCAAGTGTAGATGGTGGCTTTCCCGGCTCACTATATGCCCAGGGTAATGGTGAAGTTTATGCAATTACCACGACAGGTATTGTTAAGATTTCGAACTCACAGTCAACAAGTACACTTTATACATTTCAAAAGCCTATTGCTGCACTTCCGGCTACGCTATCAGGCAACCAGAATGGGACCATTTACAGTTATGGAGATTTATATAGCCCTTCAAAAGAGCTTAAGGGTTCAGGCTTTTATAAAGTGAAGTCAGATGGTACAGTGACAAATGGAGGCATTATTACTAGCAATCCTGTTATATGGGCTGCCACAGCAGATCAGTCAGGAAATATTTATTATGCAACTCACCCTAATGGCTTTGTTATTCAAAAGGTTACTATCAATTGAGTTGACTTATTAAAAGGTACAGAATCTAAATAATAAGAGAGCTTACTTTCGGGTAGGCTCTTTTAATGACATAAGCCTACACTTGGCTCCCTCACTTTTGGTTGCTTACAAGGAGAAAGCCAAGTTATGCTTATGGCTGGGCGCAGAGGCCACTCACACACCAGGAAGATCGGAATTACGCAACTCTTAAGCTTATCAAATCAGTCGCCAGATTTCGCTACGTTTAACAAGTTCTGCGAACACATTAAACTTCACCGCAAGACTATTCCATTATTGCACATTTTTTATTCAATATCTTATCTATTATACACCCTGACAAGAAAATGTGCAGATAAAACCCAACCCATTGCGATCTGTCACCAGATATGACTTAAGCAAAGTCGTTGCTCCATGAAAGCTTTCTCTGGCCTTATCAATCATTCGCTATGCTATTCATTGCTAAGTCAGGCGCTTTCCATAATTTTTGCTCACCTGCTACTCGTCGAGGACTTCCCAACTGTCATGGCGTTTGAAAGGCAGACGCACAGGCAATAAAAGGTCAAACGCAACGCCAGTTTTTTGTGTGAAGCATTCTTTGTAGCCGCACTTTGTGCTATCTCTACAAAGATCCTCTCCTCTATTCGCAGGCGGCTCGCAGAGAGTATCAACAATTGTTTTAAATAAGTTGTTAAATATTATTGAAGTCTATTTGTTTGAAATGATAAATAATTATATTTGGTACACCTTAACCCTGCAATATGATCGCATTATCACAGTAAGAATACCCCAGCCCTTAGCCTTCAAAAAGGCATCAATCAAATAGCATTTATTCATTTCAAAACAACTTAGCACCAATCTACTACGGATTGATCTTGTCCATATATTTTAAGCAAACTTTTTGCCCTTATATCATGAAGAAACTCATCTTTTCACTTAATCTATTTTTAAGCTTTTCATCATTAGTACATGCCCAATGGACAACCAGTGGCACTGTTACTTCAACTACTAATTCCATTGGTATTGGCACGACTGCGCCTTTAAGCAAACTTCATGTTTCTGGTGGAAACATACTCATAGATAATGCGAGCTGGTTTGCCGCTAGAAATACTTCTGGTGCAGCAACACCATTACTTGGTATTGCTGCGGACAACAATATCTATTTAGGGGATTTGTTCGCAGGCACTCCTACAGGCAGAGTGATTTTTCGAACAAATGGCGCAGATCGATTAACCATCAATTCAAATGGTAGTACAGGTATAGGGACAAATAATCCACAAAGTGCGCTTGAGGTTAATAATAATAGCTATACCGACGCTAGTCAATTAATTGTATCAGGCGCAGAAGCAACAAGATATTATGGAGTAATGGGAATAACGGTTCCTTCAGGCCATACCGTTTTATCATTTGGTGTTAGAAGTAATAATACGAATTATTTCGAGACACTAAATCTGGTCAATGATAATGTTGGCATTGGCACTAAAACCCCAGATCAGAAACTGTCCGTAAATGGTACTATTCATTCTAAATCCGTATTGATCGATCTGAACGGTTGGTCTGACTATGTATTAAAGAATGATTATCAATTACGTCCATTAAGCGAGGTTAAAAACTACATCGATCAAAATCAACATTTACCGGAGGTCCCATCCGAACAGGAAATGGTAAAGAAAGGTCTTGATGTGAGTGAAATGAATAAGTTACTGATGAAGAAAGTGGAGGAATTAACTCTTTATCTGATCGAAAAAGACAAACAGGCCCAAACACAACAGGTGGAGATCGATGATTTGAAAGCTCAAATGAAAAAGCTCATAAAACCCTAAATCCTAATACAATTAAACCAAACCCTTATTGATTAAACCATGAAAAAAGTAAGTTTAACCATTCTCGCAATGCTGGGCATTGCACAATTTTCCTATGCTCAATGGACAACCGCGGGCAACAATATTTATAACAGTAATACAGGAAACGTTGGTATAGGAATCAACAGCGGTACTGCAAAGTTCGCCGTTTATCAATCTACAGCATTGGGTAGCGTAGCCAAAAATAATCTTTTATTGAGCTCTGTAGGGGGCTCGGCAGCTAATAGTGTTCAAAACAATATATGGCTGGTCCGAAACGCAGCTGGCAGTGATTTTACAACCAGCAGACTGCATGATGGGATATCGATAGACGGCTCTTATGTTAGCCCTCAAACCGACACCAGGACCTGGTGGGAACGTGACCCAACATCGGATGTACAATCCTGGGGAACAGCGGCAAGCACTTATTTAACAATTAAACAAGGGAAGATGGGTATAGGTACGGTAAGCCCTTCCGAAAAGCTGAGTGTCGCGGGAGGAAACTTGTTAATGGACAATGCGGCATGGTATTCAGCTAAAAACACCGCTGGAAGCACTGTATCATTGTTGGGCTTAGCCTCGGATAATAATATCTATATCGGTGATCTATTTGGGGGTATTCCAGCTAATAGTTTAATCATTAGGACCAACGGCTTAAATAAAATGACGATTAATGCCAATGGGAATGTGGGTATTGGCGTAACAACTCCTCAAAATAAACTGGATGTCAACGGCAGGATTCATTCTCAATCAGTGCTCATCGACATGCTGGGTTGGTCGGATTATGTTTTCAAAAAAGACTATCAGTTACGGCCATTAAGTGAGGTAAAAGATTATATAGATCAAAACCAGCATTTACCTGAAATTCCATCGGAGCAACAGATAGCTAAAGAAGGATTAAACCTGGGCGAGATGAATAAGTTACTGATGAAGAAAGTGGAGGAATTAACCTTATATATGATCGAGCAAAATAAACGAATAGAAGATCAGCAAAAAGATATTAATGATTTAAAAATACAGCTAAAAAACAAATAATGGTAAAGAAATTAATGCTCCTGCTGCCGTTTTTAGCTGCCTCACTAAACGGATTATCACAACAATCGACGCAAAACAACACATTTATCCCACCATCTCCGACGGCCGCCTCGTTAGGGAAATATATCAATAATTACGGGAACTCGTCCACGGGAGCGATCAATGCCTCCGTCCCCATCTTTAATTTACAAACCGGGACATTGGATGAAAATATTCAACTCAGGTATAATTCCAACGGATTCAAGCCAGCCGAAGTTCCCGGTTGGGTGGGCGCTGGTTGGACCTTAAGCGGCGGCGGCGTAATCACCCGGACCGTAAGGGGGCTTCCCGATGACACTTATCTGTATGGTTATCTTAGTAATCTGGCCGATGCTGCCGACTTTGACAATACAATTAAAAGCGGACGGACGATCACTTTTCAAACCTACGATAAAATTAATCATAATCAATTTGATTTTCAGCCGGACATGTACAGCTTTCATGTCGGGAATTATTCCGGGCAGTTTTATATGGACTTTGGCGGAGATATACATATCATGCCCTATCAAGATATTAAAATCACTTATAGCAGGGCAGATGATCAAAGTCATAATATCATTGCCGGTATTGAGTCCTGGGTGATCAGCACGCCGGAAGGGGATACCTATACGTTCTCAGATAAAGAATGGTCAAGAACACCAACTACGGTCGCGACACAGCCGTATGAGATAAAAACCGTATCCAGCTGGTATCTTACAAATGCTACCTCAAAAAGAGGAGATTACATCAACTATTATTATCAAGGCACACCAAATGCTTATCGCTATCAGGAATTTCCGTCTGAGAGCATGGGACTTGCCAGCTGTGCCACATTTGGTGGGAGTCCGAGTGTTCCAATGAATAATTTCTCAAAAAACCCTACCTGGCACGAGGTCATATACTTAAGTGAGATTGAAACCAAATCCGCGAAAGTGAAATTTTTCACGAGTGACCGGGATGATCCCTATCAGATCCAGGCGACCGGTAGTACGTATACCTTAAAAGATAAGCAATTAGATTCCATTGCTGTTTATAGTTTAAACAATCTGACGGTACCCTTAAAATCTTTTGCTATAAAATATAATAATCCTCTTGGGCGCATACGTGCAGTACCGGTGGAGTTCAGACAATATGCCAAAGGCGGAGGGATATTTAACAAATACAATTTTGATTATTATTCATTTCCAAATGTTCCCTATAATTACATGGGTATCGATCACTGGGGGTATTACAACGCTGCGGGTAATGGATCCCTCATACCCAGAACAATCATCACGGCGCCGGCCTTTGGTATGTACGATCAACCAGTTGGAACCGCTGACAGGGGGGTAAACACCTCTGTTGCAGTATGTGGTATTCTAAAAAATATAAGATACCCAACGGGCGGGCAAACAACTTTTGAGTACGAACCTCATGATTATAGTTTTGGATATGAACGAACCGTATACTTTAGTATCCCGGCCGTAAACACCTGGAAATATTATACGACGGGTGATGGACCAGACATCGATGGGACCTTTACAATAGCACACCAGGCGGAAATTACTGCAACGGGTACGATCGAGATCAATGACGGTAGAGATTGCTTACAGGAAACAAGATCATATCCCCCAATAAAAAAAACTTTTCCTGCCGGTACCTACGATGTTTTTGACAGTTTCCTGGCGGACGTCGTTGCCCAGGTAGATTCACGCAAGGTGGGTTGTCTTTACAGGATATCCATCAATATTTCCGGCAAGGACTATTACAAAGCCTTTATGGATTTCGGAGGAGGTGTCAGGCTGAAGAAAGTTACGAATTATGACGGGATTAATCATGCTAATGACATGATCACCACTTACCGGTATAAAATGAATAATAGTGAGTTGTCCTCCGGTGTGATTGGGGCAGATCCTAAGTATTATTATTATTTCGATAGCAATCTTACTGTAGATGGCAATCCCCTGGGAGATCAATGCGATGCCATATTCGTATTAAGATCTTCAACAGTAAATACTATCCCTCTAACTCAGGGCAATTATATTAATTACCAGAGAATAGAAGAAATTAGAAACGATAATTCAAAAACGGTAAACTATTATACTACTTATAGAGATTATAGTGATTTTGATCCTGAGTTTCAAACGCCGGTAGTCAACCATAACTTAGGGACAACCGGGACACAGGACTTTTTGAGAGGTAATTTACTGGGAACAGAAATATATGATAGTCAAAATAAGCTGTTAACAAGATCAACACGAAGTTATAAAACTTCTGTCCCCTATACATTTAGTCAATATTTTTGGACATCCATCCCGATCTATGTACAAGGTTTTCAAAGCGCCATAACGAACTTTGTCGGCGCCGCCCGGGAGGCCGCGACATTATACTACATGGATAAACAGCGGGATGTAACCTATAGCAATACAGACTCCGTTGTTGTAAATCATGATTTTTATTACGATAATCCACCCAACCTGCTTGTAACCAGGGATGTTACAACCAAAAGTGACGGCAAAACCTACACAAAAGCCAATATTTATGGCGATGAGTATGTTCCATTAACCAATTTCACCAATGGGGGCAACAATCCGATTGAACAGGTCGTTTATTTAACCGATAGCCAGGGTACCCGTGTCGTTTCAGGATCAATCAATGAATACGGAGATAGGGGCCTGCTAACAAAATCGTATAAGCTGAAAGAAACATCGCCGATAAGCCAGGCGAACTTTAAGTTTTCGGCAAGTGCTAAAGGGCAGCTGCCTTATCCTTCATCACACGGGAGTTATGTCCATGATGATCAATACGAGGAACAGATAGCCTATCAGTACGACCCCACAGGGAACCCAGTTCTGGCAACTCCAAAAGATGGCATAACTGTAGGCTACAAATGGGGTTATAACCAGGAATATCCGGTAGCTCAATGTAAGAACGCATTGAATACCGAGTTTTATTACGAGGGGTTTGAAGAAAGTACTGCTACGGGGGTAACGAACGGGACAGCACATACCGGACTAAAATATACAACCAGTGCCGGGGTGAGCTGGACCAAGCCGAATAACCGGAATTATATGATCAGTTATTGGTATCTGAGTGGAGGTCTGTGGAAATATAGTGGAGAACAAGTTTATGCCGGCCCTTCATTTACGATGACCGGAGGCACGGCTTACGACGATGTGCGAATCTATCCTAAAGATGCCTTGCTGACCACGTATACCTATGAACCATTGATTGGCATGACCAGTTCAACGGACGCCAAAGGAGAAACGACAACCTACGAATACGACAATTTCCAGCGATTGATGAACCTGAAGGACAAAGACGGGAACATTGTGAAACACATGGACTATCATTACCAGGGACAGTAAACCGAAGGATCAACCTACAAGACATTATCACGATGAAGCATATAAATAGATTACTCATAGCCTTCGGCTTTATGCTTTATGCTTTAAGCTTAAAAGCACAAACGCAGGTAACGGCCCCGATGACGGGCACACCGGCGGCAGGTTCTTATTTCAGTTACAGCAGTATTGCACTGAGCCCGGGCTTCAGTTTTACGGCAGCAGCAGGGAGCAGTTTGAGCTTGTATATCGCCAACCCGGATTGCCAGCCGCTGGGCACCGCGCTGAGCCAAAACCAGAATTACATACTCAGTTCTGTACCACGCAATGCAGGTTACAACCCGGCAGTAAACACTTACTCTACCTGTGAACTGATGCAGACAGTAAGCTATTTTGACGGATTGGGCAGACCCTTGCAAACAATACAGGTCAAAGGCAGCCCTTTGAATAAAGACATGGTACAGCCCATTGCCTATGACCAATTTGGCAGGGAAACGACGAAGTACCTGCCGTATGCGGCCACTACCGCGGATGGCAGCTATAAAACAGATGCGCTAATCACAGGGATCAGTAGTTTTTATAACCCAACGGGCAATGGTACCAGCGGAACACAACAAAGCAACGGTATCGTGGTGATCCCGCAGCCATTCGCCCAGACCAATTTTGAACCTTCGCCCTTGAACCGGGTGGTAGAGCAAGGCGCGCCTGGAACAGCCTGGCAGCCGGTTGCAGGAAATACCACGGGACATACGGTAAAAATGGTTTATACGATCAATAACCTGAACGCCTTTAGCGGGACCGATACGGCAGTCAGCATGCGGGTAACACTTTATAACGCGACGATCAACAGCAACCAGAGCCGAACGCTGACCATCGGCAATACCTCAGGCAATTATTACCCGGCTGGTCAGCTGTATGTAACCGTGAGCAAGGACGAAAACTGGAAAAGTGGTCGTGGAGGAACAACCGAAGAATATAAAGATAAAGAAGGCCATGTGGTGCTGAAACGCACGTTTAATTACACCGCTGGCGCGCTGCAAATGTTATCTACCTATTACGTGTACGATGATTTGGGTAACCTGGCCTTTGTACTCCCCCCGCTAAGTGGTGCTGATGCCGGGATCACGAGTACAGCTAATCAACCTGTGCTGGATAACCTGTGTTATCAGTATCAATATGACGAACGCAACCGGTTAAGCCGGAAAAGGTTGCCCGGCAAGGACTGGGAATATATGGTCTATAACAAACTGGATCAGCCGGTGCTCAGCCAGGATGCGGTTCAGCGTGCCAGCAAGCAATGGACAGTAACCAAGTATGACGCTTTAGGAAGAGTGATCATGACCGGTTTATGGACCGATGCCGCAGCCTTATCGCAATCCCAGCTGCAAACCAATATTTATAATGCCGCCCAGTGGGATGTACGCAACACCAGCGATATCAACACAGGCTATAGTATCACTAGTTACCCGGCATTAAGCAGTTCTTTAAGCATCAACTATTATGACGACTATAGTTTCAGCAATATCACCGGGTTCCCTGCCAAATTCGGCACGATGCCATTCGGAGGCAGCACCCAAACCAAGGGTTTGCTTACTGCCAGTAAGGTAAATATACTGGGGAGCACCAATATGCTGTGGGGTGTCAGCTATTACGACGGTTTTGGCCGTAACATACAAACCTATAAGCAGCACTATCTGGGTGGCGGCACGCCAAACGCCAATAACTATGATGTGATCACCACGGGATATGATTTTACCAATGCTGTCACTTCTACCACTCGTCAGCATTATAACGCCACCAATACAACAAACGCGGTATTGACCATCGCCAACTTGTATTACTATGACCACATGGGGCGCAAGGTTCAGACCAAAGAACAGATCAACGGCGGGACGACGGTGCTGTTAAGCCAGACCGATTATAACGAGATCGGGCAGTTAAAGACCAAACACCTGCATAGCACCAACAACGGGTCTTCGTTTTTGCAGAATATCAGCTATGCGTATAACGAGCGGGGCTGGCTTTCGCAGGTAAACGACCCTAGTGTAGCCCCGGCGGCAGATAAGCTGTTCAGCATGGCGCTGAATTACAATACGCCGGTGCCGGCCCACAACGTGAGTTCGCAGTATAACGGCAATATCTCCGAACAGTTGTATAACAAGGGTGCCGCAGGGCTAAAGTATGTGACCTATAATTACGATCAGCTGAACCGTTTAACAGCGGGCAATTCGGTAGAGGCATTTAGTGAGAACGGTATAACCTATGATGCCAACGGCAATATCAAGACCATGATACGTTTGGGGCCAAACGCGGGAACGCTGACCTATAATTATGGGAGCACCAACCAGTTAGCTTCGGTCAGCGGTGGAATTACCCGGAGTTATGGATATGATGCCAATGGCAATGCCACCAGCGATGGCCAGGGTAACACCATCACCTATAACCTGCTCAACCTACCGCAAACGATCACCGGTAAAGGCTTAACCTATACCTATGATGCCAGCGGTCAGAAGCTACGGAAGATCTCGGGTACGACGATAACGGAATACATTGGTGGCATCCAGTACACAGGAGCAGGAATAGACTTTGTGCAGACGGAGGAGGGCCGGGTATTGAACCCAACAAGTTCACCGAACTATGAGTATACCCTGACAGATCACCTGGGGAATAACCGGGTAACATTTGACCAGACGAATGGCAAGAAGAGTGAAGACGATTATTATCCCTTTGGCTTAAATGTAGCCAGAGGAACGATACCGAGTTTGAGAAATCATTATCTTTACAATAAGAAAGAGTTGCAGGATGAGTTGAACCAATACGATTACGGTGCACGTTTCTACGACCCTGTAATTGGGCGTTTTACTTCAATTGATCCGATGGCAGAGGTATCAAGACG
>NZ_JBFUPN010000044.1:0-26758 GCF_041355315.1 Mucilaginibacter sp. RCC_168 | reverse complement strand
CCTACGGAGCAAAAAGATATTTTGTCTTGTATTTCTACAAACAGGTAGCTCCTAACGGAGCATATCGACAATAAAATACAATAGGTCTATTTACCCTTTAATCTTCCGAACACTTGCGGTGATAACACCGACCATAGGCTGAAAAATAATGATTGCGTATTCCTATCAAAATTTTCTAAGGTTACATTATCGATCTCTGACATATTCTGGGTGTACGATTTATTGTCTCCAATAATAATCATTTCTGGTAACGGCGCTGTTCGAAGTCTCCTGACTTCGAACCATTATGCCTGTAGTTTTCAACTACACACGGCTTTAGGTAGTCTAAATACTACCTGCATAATCGTCTGAAATCAGAAACTTCAAACATCGAAATAAATAAAATACCCCGAAAACAAAAGCGGCCTTCCTTACAGGAAAGCCGCTTTTGTTGTGTATAATTCTTTTACCTGTCAGGCCTATGGATTATTAACCTGCAGCTCTTTTTTAAAGAAAGCGGCAAAGATGATAGCCAGCACAAACATAAAAATGATGGAGATGCCTACCCCTTGTATTTGGCGGCCAATGGTAACATCTTTTTGAGCATTAAATTCTCCCTGGATCTCATCCAGTTTCTTTTTGATAATATCAGGGCTGGTTTTGCTTTCTTTGAGAAATTTGCTTACGGAGCTGGTCATGGCCGCTTGTGTTTTTTCGATCATGTGCGGCTCTATCACTTTGGCAAATAACTGATCGCGCAGGGCAAACTGTATTACAAAAGCGGTAAAAAACATCAGGAATATACCTGTTGCTGCTTCGCGCAAGGTCCAGAAACCACCAACTTTTTTCCTGAAATTAAAACACAATACTACCACCAGTAAAATAGGGAGCAGTACCGAGAATATAAAGGGCGCGGAGGAGATTACCACCACCGATGTTGTAGATAATATGATATAGAACGAGATGATACTCAGTATGGTTAATACTACGCCCAGCAACAAGCCAAAAGTTATACCGGTAATTCTTAACCGCTTTTTGTCAACTTCAAAAGCCATTGATATTATTGAAAATTAATTAATATATCTAAAACGGCCATATCAAATTCTTTATCCAGGGCGTATTCGGCTATCTCTTCTTTGACTTCGTCGGTTGGATCGATTGTTTGGAAAAAGCAGATCATCGGGTAAAACAATTCCTTTAATTCCGAATCCTGCGGCAGGCTTTGAGCTACTTTGCTCACTTCCGAAACCGGGCTCTCAATCAGGATCTGGTTGGCTATTACAGGCTCATAAATGCGGTACTCGTCCTGAAACTCGTCCTCATCAACCAGTAAAAACTCTTTCAAATAGTCTTCCAGTTCAGGTTCAATATCCTCATCTTCGCACTCGTTCAGGTACAGCAGCAGGTTCAGCAGCTCGGTTCCGCGGTCAAGCGTTTGCTCTTCAATATCTTCCCACTCAGGCGAGTCCAGGTAGTCCTCTTCCAGTTTTTTAACATCGGCACTAAAAAAGTTCACCAGCAGAAGGTCAAAAAATACCTCGCGTAATGATTCAATAGCCGGGTTATTGTCAAATACTTCGTCCAAAGCGTCAACCTTGGTCAAAAAGTCCTCGTCAAGCGCGAAAACTTCGCCAAAGCTATTGCTCAGGAGGGTAGCATCAAAGCTGCTGTATTTTGAAAAAGCCTCCAGAGCGGCTTCAAAAGCGGTTTGTATTTTTGGATCGATCATGATTGTCGTTATTTAAATATTTGTTTGTTATTATAGGTTAGCTGTACTTTTCCCTTTAACTGTTGCCCAAAGAACGGTGAATTAACCGATTTGGAGCGATTATTTTTATTACCGTATTCCCATTCCGTTTCGGTGTCAAAAAGCACCAGGTTGGCCCGCTCTCCTTCAGCAATAACCGGTATGGTTACACCCAGTATCTCGCGCGGGTTAATAGCCAGCTTTTCAACCAGCAGCTCCACCGGTAAACCTGATAGCAGGGCCAGCGGCAACGCGGTCTGGAAGCCAGTTATGCCATATTCGGCTACTTCAAATTCCACATCTTTAAACTCCACCTCGTGCGGGGTATGCTGGCTTACAATGGCATCAATCGTGCCATCTTTAAGCCCTTTTATCAACGCCAGAACATCATCTTTGGTACGCAGCGGTGGTTTTACCTTGTACATGCTGTCAAAACCCATCAGGGCCTCGTCTGTAAGTACCAGGTGGTGCGCGGCTACATCGCAGGTAACTTCCAGGCCTTTACGTTTGGCTTCGCGAATGAGCTCAACCGAACGGGCGGTTGATATGGTGCTGAAGTGGATTTTTGATACGGTATATTCGGCCAGGTAAAGGTCGCGCGCTATCATCAGCTCTTCGGCCAGCGATGGGATACCTTTCATGCCCAGCAAAGTACTTACTTCGCCCTCATTCACTTTAGCTTTACCCGCTATGGCGGTATCCTCGGGGTACGAGAACACCAGCGCGTCAAAACCTTGCGCATACAATAAGGCACGTTCCATCAAACCAGCATCCTGTACAGGGCGATTGCCATCGGTAAAGGCACGGGCACCGCTCAGGTACATATCATATAGTTCGGCCAGGTCTTTCCCTTCGCGTTTGTGCGATATGGTTCCTAAAGGATACACGTCAACCAGGTTATTTTTGGCGCGGTTTAGCAGGTATTCTATTTCGGCTTTGGAATGTACCGGCGGGGTGGTGTTGGGCATCAGCGCTATACCGGTAAAGCCACCGGCAGCGGCGGCGCGCGTGCCCGAGTGCATATCTTCTTTGGTTTCCAGTCCCAATTCGCCTATATTACAGTTCAGGTCAAAAAAACCGGGCGATACATATTTACCCTCGCCATCTACCACTTCGGCATCGGCCTCCATATCTTCGGCAATGCGGGTGATCACCCCATTTTCAATTAAAATATCGGTAACTTGTTGATGAAAGGCTGATCCGGGATCAAGAATGGTGGCAGATTTGATAAGCAAATTCATGAGCAAGCTTTAAGGATTTGTATGGAATTATTTTAATATCAAGTAGCGAGTATCAGGTATCAAGATTTTTTTCCGGGAGTTTATTTCTTTCAGTATCAGGTTGTAAGTAACCAAATAGCTTCTTGCTTTTTTCTTGATTCTTGACTCTATCATCTTGATTCTTGATTTAGATCAAACAGGCTGCTTTACGGCTTGTTTACTCGGGTTAAAGTACCTGATCAACAAAATTTCGGCGGCCAGAAAAATCAATGCCAAAATTATACAAAGTTTCCATAATTGTGTGCCAAAATTTGTTTCGGTTACAATACCTTTTAGTGAAGCCTTACCACCTGTTAATAAGGTGGTTGAAGCAGGCATTAATTGTTTAAGGTCGGCCTGGCTCAAATAACTCATGTCAGATTCGCTGCGGTTATCGTTAAAGGCCAGCGTAGCCACCGTGCTATCCTGCTTTTTTAGCGTATAGATCCCGGTTTCGCGCAACTGGTCAGACAGGTATAGCATCGTGCTCCCCTCCTGCTGCCGTACATCCGGAATGGTGCTTTGGTCGCCTTTCACCAATTTGAGTAATTGTTTTTCGGTGAGTTGTACGGATGGGATCTCCAACGTTTCTTCCTGACCCAGGGTGTAAAACAAAGGCAGATCGTGCCCGCTTAGCAGGGCTATGCGGAACAGCGCAGGCACAAAAAGGGCATGCCGGGGTAAGTTGCTGTATGCTTCATCAAGCGGTACAGCGGCTACATAAACTTTACCATGCCCAAAGTTATTTCCAGCCCAAAAGGTTTGTCCGCCGCTTAGTTTCATCAGGTTATCTGCCCCTCCAGCGGAGTTACTTAACTGGTAATATTTTTTAATCACCGGCAGATCGGGATTTTCAGGAAAATTCTCGAATACATTTTTAAACACCGGGCTTTGCCTGTTCAGGGTTGATACTTTGGTGGCTTCTGTCAGTAGCTTTTCGGGCCAGGCGGCATTCATCGGCTGCAAAAACGCACGGTAATTAGCCAGATCGGCATCTACAGCCGGAAAAACAACCAGCGTACCGCCTTTGGCAACATAGGTTTTTAATTGCTGCGCCAAACCCGTTGATACGGCTTTTACATCACTGATCACCACAATGGGCAAGCTATTGAGCCCCGCGTAATTCACATTTCCATCAGGCACGCGCTGGGCGGCAAAAAATGGATCCGAAGCAAAAACGGCTTTTAAATAGGGATTGGGTATACCGCCATCAATCAGCAACACCGGCATTTGCGCGCTTACATTAAAGCTGAAGTAGAACTTGTTATCAAACGTAACGGGATTATCCTGTAATTCAACCAGGCCTTGCTGCCAGCCCGCTTGCAGCCCCATAAAGACCAGTGTATCGGTTTGTACCGCGCGTGCCGGGATGGTATAGCTCCCCAGGGCCTTTTGTACACCGTTGATGGTGACTTTCAGCGGGACTTTATCGGCTTTTTCGCCGGCGTAATTATGCAGGCGAACAACCAGTTTTTCGTTTTCGCCTGGACGGTGTACGGCGCTTAACAACCAGACAGAATCAACCGCCACATTGGGCAGGTTACCGGCTTTAAGCTGTATAAGACTGGTGGCTATGCCGCTATCTATTTTTAAGGGCTTGCCGGCCATGTTTTTTTGAAGATCGGAGATGATATAAGCCGATTTGATAGCGCCCGGCTGTTCAAGCAACAGGTTTTGCTGGCGACTGATGATCTGCTGCAGGGTACGGCTTTGCGCGCTAATCTTTACCTGGTCAACCGCGTCATTAAATTCATCTCGACTGAGCAAGCGTTGGTGTTTGCCCTCAAAATCCTGCGTAAGCAGCTGAAAACGATCATTGATATTGTAGGCCGAAGCGATCTCCTTGGCTTTTTGTTTGGCATCATCCAGCAGCGAGCCTTCGCGGTTGAGGGTTTCCATGCTGTAGGAGTTATCTACAAAAATACTTACCGCGTTTTGACGGCCGGTGTTGTTTGAATTTTGCCCCGGCAAATATGGCCTGGCAAAGGCCAGCACCAAAAAAAACAGGGCCAGTAAGCGTGCAGCGAGTATCAGCCTTTCCCTTAAATTACGGCGCGATGCCTGCTGCTCCTGGATCTCCTTTAAAAACTGCACATTGCTAAAATTCACCTTCTGAAACTTACGGAAGTTGAACAAGTGGATGATGACCGGGATAGCTAACGTGAGCAATGCAAATAAAAAAGCCGGATATATAAAGCGCATATTTTATAAGTGCAATAGGCAGATATACAAATGTGCGAATAAATGTGCAGATTTCAGATGTGCGGGTGTGCAGATGATGGTCTTTTCCTGTTTTTTAGACGTACTGGTGGTGGATAGATTATAGCCATGCTATCGACTTTTGCTCAGCGTCATCAGTTAAGTTTTAAAACAAAATGCCATTCGCATTCTTTTATTATGAAAAGCATTTTGAAAAAATGGAATGGCATATCGGTTGTTCGGGATTTCATTACAAAGATTGGAAGGGACGTTTTTATCCCAATGATCTGCCGCAGCGTAAATGGTTCGATTATTATTGCGAGCATTTTAAAACGCTGGAGCTTAATGTAACCTTTTATCGTTTTCCGCAGCTTTCGTTCCTCCAAAACTGGTATGCTAAAAGCCCTGCCGATTTCCGTTTTGCGGTAAAGGCCCCCCGCGCCATTACCCATTACAAAAAATTCAATGATACAACAGAACTGATCACCAGTTTTTATGACACCATTAATCAGGGATTACAGGAGAAACTGGGGCCCGTTCTGTTTCAACTGCCGCCCAGCTTTATTTACGATGACGAAAAGCTTGATCGCATTATCAACAGCTTAAATCCTACTTTTAAAAATGTACTGGAGCTGCGCCATGTAAGCTGGTGGAATGATTCCGTTTACCAAAAACTGGCTAAACATAACATCACCTTTTGCGGCATGAGTCACCCGAGCTTGCCGGATGATGTGATCCAAAATACGCCTGTGATTTATTACAGGTTTCATGGTGTGCCGATATTGTACCGCTCACCTTATTCTAAAGATTTCCTTAAAAAGATCATTGATATTGTAAAACAAAACCCTAACACACAAGAGGGCTGGTTTTATTTTAATAACGACTTTGATGCCACCGGTGTCGATAACGCAAATGATATGATCTCTTTGTCTAAATAATTTTTTAATCTCAACAATTAAATACATTTTGCTGCCGGATTTTAAACTACTTATTTATCTATGGAATTTAGACGATTAGGAGAAACTAAACTTGCCGTTTCTGTGATAACATTTGGCGCCTGGGCCGCCGGCGGCTGGATGTGGGGCGGCAATGACGATAAAGAAGCCATTGAAGCTATGCGCGTATCCTACGATATGGGCATCACCTCTATTGACACGGCCCCTATTTATGGGCAGGGCAAAAGTGAAGAACTGGTTGGCCAGGCTATAAAAGGTTTGCCGCGCGACAAAGTGCAGATCCTCACCAAATATGGCATGCGCTGGGACCTGGCCAAGGGTACATTTGGCTTTAAAAGCCAGGACAACAGCGGCAAGGATATAGATATTTACAAATATGCCGGTAAGGAAAGTGTCATATTGGAGTGCGAAAACAGCCTCAAACGTTTAGGTACCGATTATATAGACCTGTATCAGATCCATTGGCCAGACGCCTCTACGCCTATCGAAGAGACCATGGAGGCTGTATTACGATTGAAAGAACAAGGCAAAATACGTGAGGCTGGTGTAAGCAATTATGATATACAGCAAATGGCCACCGCCGAAAAAACTATCAAGCTGGCATCAAACCAGGTACCTTTTAGTATGGTGAACCGGGATATTGAGGACGAACTGATCCCCTATTGCATCGAAAATAAAAAATCGATCCTGGCTTATAGTCCGCTGGAGCGTGGCTTGCTAACAGGCAAAATAAAACCTGGCCATCAATTTGATGCAGGTGACCACCGTGCGGGCGTAAAATATTTCCAGGAAGAGAATATCAAACGGACCAATGAATTCCTGGCCAAAATAAAACCCCTGGCCGACGAAAAAGGCGCCACCCTGGGTCAGTTAGTAATCCGCTGGACCATCAACCATCCGGGCATCACCATAGCCCTTGTAGGCGCCCGCAATGCTGCACAAGCTAAACAAAATGCCAAAGCTATTGAGATACATATTAATGGCGAGGAAATGGAATTTATCAATAATCAATTGAGCGATCTGGAGATTGCGGGATAAAGCTTACTGTCATGCTGAGCATAGCGAAGCATCTGTTATACGACTGGCATATTGAAGAAGATCCTTCGTTCCTCAGGATGACAAAATATAATTATGAATAAACCAAAAAGAGCGGTACCAAATGGGCCGCTCTTTTTGGTTATTCATCGCGATGTCTTCTGTGTTTCTTCTTTTTCTTTGATTTTGACGAAGAAGACTTGCTTTTCTTTTCAGATTTCTTAGGAGTAGTTTTCTTTTCCGTGTTCTGCTTAACAGGCGTAGCTGCAACCGTTACTTTCTTATCGGCAACATCCGTAGAATCTTTGCTCAGCTGTTTTACGGTGAACTCATTGCCGCGTAAGCCATATTCCAACTGGCGTTTGGCGCCTGTGGGTTTAGCCTCTTTTCCGCTACCGCTGTAGATCGGAAATTCGCGCATGAGCTTGCCATCGCGGATATAAAAATTATCACTCCCCCGGTAACCTTTACGTTGCGAACTGTTCAGCCTTGGAAAATCGAGCTTATTGGCTTTGTTATTACTGAACTCAAAAGCGTAAATACTGGTGTAATTGGTAGTATCTTTTGACTTAGCCTGGATCAGGATCTCCGGATTACCATCCAGGTCCATATCAGCATTGTACACATCAACTATGGCCCCATCCAGATCACCGGTGGTTGTGGTGTATTTTATGGCCGATGAATCGGAATGCAGGATCATGAACGAGCCCGCGTCCTGCGAACCACGCCCCCAGCTCAGTATATCATAGCTTTGGCCCGGTGACACCTCTATCAGCTTATGAAATCTGAAAGGGGCCATCAGCTCCGGTTTTTTAGCAAGCGGCGTGGTTGTGGCAGGCTTCTGTTGGTTACCGCCGCAACCTGCTATTACCGCCCCTGTTAATAACGCGAAAAGATAAAATCTGTTGGTCATTTTATGCAGGATATTGGTCTTAATTATATAATGTATCGGCAGTCAGCTCGGCTTTTTGTTTGCCAGGCGCATTGATGAATACTTTTAAAGTACCTGGACCGCCGGTGTCAACATATTTTAAGGTAACCTTATGATAACCTTTTAACAATGGCACAGCGCCTTCCTGTTCGGTAACAGCATGCTTACCATCATTATCAACCACCGGCTGATCATCGATCAATAATACCGATCCATTACCCGAAAGGGTGGAAAATCCGTAATTGCCATCGGCATCAATATTCAAATAACCCGAATAAATAACGCCGTATTTACCTTTGCTTTTCCGGAAATCAATAGTGCTGAAAGTTTTAACAGCGCCGCTGTCGGCAGCCGGTAAATTGGTTAACTGGCTGGTAGCCGTATAGCTACCCGGAAATAGCTGGTATTTTACACCCCGTGCCGATCCTGTATAATTAACGGCCGCCATAGGCGCTTTATTATACACTACCGTACGGGTTACCACGCTCCGTTTACCCGATGGGGTGATCACTATGGTTTGCAGCTCGCGATACTGATTGGGCGGAACAGAAAGGTTTACCGGGATGGTATAGATCAAATCGGTTTCGCGGGGGGTATAGCCGTCAATGGTATAGTATATTTTTGCCCCTTCTACCGATGGTTTTAAGGTAGCATTCAGCTGCGAACCTATCATCACCGTATCTTTAGCGCCGATAGCTACCGGCACACGGTAATTGATATTATTTTTATCTAACCAGGCTAAATGACCAGGCAAACGGGTTTCTGAAAAATCCTTAAAATTCTTGTTAGCCAAAGGCGACCATGCCACTTCCGACAGCGCCATCAACCGCGGCAGCAGCATATACTCTACCTTGGCATCGGTTGGTATATATTCTGTCCATAAGTTGGCTTGTACCCCTTCTATATATTTTTGCTCTGCGGCGGTCAAAACGGCCGGTGTTGGATTATAACTGTATATTTTTGATAAAGGCTCGTTACCACCAATGCTCAATGGCTCCTGGCTTGGTTTACCCTGTCCATGATCAATATATAAACCTCCGCTTCCTGGGGTCATGATCACGTTATGTTTTTGCTGGGCAGCGGCAATACCACCTTCTTCGCCTCTCCAGCTCATTACGGTAGCATTTGGCGCAAGGCCGCCTTCCAGTATCTCGTCCCAACCGATGATGCTCCTCCCTTTGGAGTTCAGGAATTTCTCTATCCTCTGGATAAAATAGCTTTGCAGACCATGCTCATCCTTCAGTTTTAATTTTTTAATAAGATCCTGGCAAAATGCCGATTTTTTCCAGGCATCCTTCGGCGCTTCGTCGCCGCCAATGTGGATATATCTACTTGGGAAAAGTTCCATTACTTCGGTTAACACATCCTCAAGAAAAGCAAACGTTTTATCAGACGGACAGTAGATGTCTGGGAATACGCCCCAGGTTTCGGCAACTTTAACCGGTGTACCGGGATCGCAGCCCAACTCCGGATAAGCTGCCAACGCGGCTGATGAGTGGCCCGGCATTTCAATTTCGGGAACAACGTTGATATATCTGTCCGACGCGTATTTGACCACATCGCGAATCTGATCCTGGGTATAAAAACCACCATAAGGCGTACCATCAAATTGCTGCGGGGTACGGTCGCGGTAACCGCCAATTAAGGTTTGCGCACGCATACTGCTGACCTGGGTAAGCTTTGGATATTTTTTTATTTCGATGCGCCAACCCTGATCTTCGGTCAGGTGCCAGTGGAAAGTATTTAGTTTATAGGCAGCCAACAGGTCGATGTACTTTTTAACCAGCTCGACCGAGAAAAAATGACGACCAACATCCAGCATCGCCCCGCGATAACCAAAACGCGGATAATCTTCTATCTCCACACACGGAAGCTTAGCCGTAGCGCTTCTTTCCAGGGGCATCAATTGTAACAGCGTTTGCACCCCGTAAAAAAGGCCTGAGCCTTTGCCGGCAATTGTTATTTGCTGTGGTGTGACAGTGAGGCGGTAACCTTCGGCAGGTAAATTATCCGTACCGGTGGTTGTTAGCTTAATGAAGTTTGCGTTCGGATGGTTTTTCATCATCGCCTTTACCACAACCGACTTACGATAGCGCATATTATTTGCCAGGTAATCTTTAAAAAATAAAACCGCTTTGTTTGATGGTGAGTCGGCCTGGATAATGGTTTCCTCACTTAACACAAACTGACCGGAGGCTTTTTTTAATGAAACTGGAGCCGGGATGATACCCAGGTTTGGATCGGAGTCCTGAGCATTGACAACAGATGTGCATACTGCAAGCAAGGCAAACAGCATTAGGGATGCTTTTTTATACATATTTATTAATCAGGTTGATACTGAATGGTGAATATAGAAGTTTTTAAAAAAATACAAGAAGTTTGGCGTGTAAAAAATCTATGCTAAAACGAATTTATAGTGATCACTACATTTTTATGGGGTCGCTTTAAGAAACCCCTCTCTGCCACCACGCTGGTTATCGCACCCCTCCAGTGGGGAATAGCCCATGAAAAGACAGCATCTATACTAATTCAAGAGGTGTAGCCCCTAATGGGGCAAAAAACCTTTTGGTTCTGTTTCTACAAATATGTAGTCCCTACGGGACATGAAATACAGCCACATTTGCAGCTTAAATTGTTGCTCTATGTCCCGTAGGGACTACATATTTGTAGAAAATAATTGTAAAAATTTGGTGTGCCCCGTAGCGGGCTACCCCTCCTGTCATTTGATGGGCTATTACTCTCCCAAGGGGGAACTAAAACGAAAAAGGCCAACTGTTTCCAGTTGGCTTTTTATATCTTTCTTAAAATCTTTTTCTTCAGTTGAAGGGGGGAGTGGGATTAAGCAGTTACTACATGTTCTTTTGCGGCCAGGTAACGCTCGGCATCAATGGCGGCCATACAGCCGGTACCTGCGGCAGTTACTGCCTGACGGTAGATGTGATCCTGGGCATCGCCACAGCAAAACACACCTTCCACATTGGTTTCTGTTGATCCCGGACGGGTAAGGATATAGCCGGTCTCGTCCATATTTAACCAGCCTTTAAAAATATCGGTATTAGGGTGGTGACCTATGGCTACAAAGAAACCGGTAACATCCAGATCGGTTTCTACATTAGTTTGGTTATTGATCACCCTTACACCGGTTACACTTTGTCCATCACCCAGGATCTCTTTGGTTTCGGTATTGTAAAGGATCTCGATATTAGGTGTATTCAACACGCGATGTACCATGGCTTTTGAGGCACGGAACTCATCACGGCGAACGATCATATAAACCTTACGGGTCAACTTAGCCAGGTAAGTGGCTTCTTCGGCAGCAGTATCACCGGCACCAACAATGGCCACATCCTGCCCCTTAAAAAAGAAACCATCACAAACAGCACAGGCAGAAACGCCGAAGCCACTATATTTTTGTTCAGATTCCAAACCCAGCCATTTGGCTGATGCGCCGGTAGCGATGATCACGGTATCGGCAGTAATGGTTTTAGTATCGTCAATAACCACTTTATGCGGCAGGCTCGAAAAATCAACAGAGCTGGCATAGCCAAAGCGAATCTCGGTACCCAGGCGTTCGGCCTGTTTACGCAGGTCTTCCATCATTTCGGGGCCCATGATACCTTCCGGATATCCGGGAAAGTTCTCAACCTCGGTAGTTTGGGTAAGCTGCCCGCCGGCCAGTAAGCCAGTGTACATAACGGGTTTCAGATCGGCCCTTGAAGCATATATAGCCGCGGTATAACCAGCTGGCCCTGAGCCTATGATAAGGCATTTGATGTGTTCAGTTTCTTGAGACATTGTTATAAAAAATGTATGCGAATTTACGGTTTATCTGTCTATCAGACAAGGGCTGAATGGTCAATACTGTGCCATCATTTACCCGCATTGGTTTTCAGCACACGCATAACGTTGCCACCCAATATTTTATCGATATCTTTTTCACTATAGTTAAGCTTGAGCAATTCGGCGGTTACTTTGGGATAATCGGCAACGCTATCCATCCCCAGCGGGAATGATTCTGAACCATCAAAATCTGAGCCTATACCCACATGATCAACACCAATCAATTTTACGATGTAATCAATATGCTGAATCAACAGGCTTAAAGGTGGTCTCAATTTGTCGGCTTCGGCCTGGTGCAGGGAACTTGCCTTAATAAATCCCAGATCCACATCATGATATACTTTGCCAAGCGAATCGATCTCGGCTTTATACTTCGAATAAAAAACAGCCATCTTGGGGTTATAGGCGCTATCCACAAAACCACTGTAAAAATTCACACATACTACTCCCCCGTTTTTTGCCAGGGCTTTAAGTTGTTCATCTTTGAGGTTACGCCGGTTGGGATCGATATTGTAAACGCAGCTATGCGAAGCAATAACCGGCTTATTAGTTGTAGCCAGCACATCATAAAAGGTACGCTCGCCCACGTGCGATATATCCACCATTACGCCCAGCTCATTTAAATGATGCACGATCTGTTTACCATAATCCGTCAGACCCAAATGCGGCAGACTATCTTTTTTGGTTACCTCATCACGAGCCGATGTAGCCCAGGACGTACTGTTGTTCCAGGTAAGGGTTAAATAACGCATTCCGCGTTTAGCCAGACTGTCGATATAATCCATCCGGTCTTCGATCATATGCCCGCCTTCTACGCCTATCAATGCGGCCAGCTTTTTTTGATCAACCGCCTTTTTGAGCTCGGCGCTGTTATGCACCAGCGTTATTTTATCGGGATTCCGTTTGATGAGCGCATATAGCGAGTCTATTTCTTGATTGGCCTGTGCAAAAGCTGTTCCTTTACCATAATTTTCGCCGCACCAGATCGAGAATATCTGTGCATCAAGTCCACCCTCTTTCGCTCGCACGAGGTCGAAATTTCCAGTACTTTGCCGTTTAGCCAGATCATTTTTGGTAATCAGTTGGGTTGATAATATATCATTATGCGTATCGATCAGGATAGCTCGTTGATGTATTTGTTGCGCATTTTGCGCCGATAGCTTTAAGGACAAGAACAATAAAGGGAGCAACAGTTTTTTCATGCTTTCAAGATAAGGTTTTAACCGTTGATTTTTTTGATTTCGTTGAGTGATGATCTGTTTATCCTGGTTGATATTGATTTAAAATGTAATAAGCCCCTACACCAAGCATCAGCAAAATTCCGAGAATGATGAATACAGGGCCGAGCAATTTAGTGGTTATATTATCAATAATATAGTGTTCGATATCTGCCAGATCATAGATCACCGTAACATGATCCCCTTCGTTATAAGCTGGCGGATAAGTACCAACTTCATATCGTTTGGTCACCCATTCTTTTTCGATGGTTACATATCTTATCACCGGGTAGTACAATCTCGAGCGACGCGTTCCTACCCCCCATTCTTCTTCCACGCTAAAAACCACACCATCAACCTTCGCGCCGGTTTTAAGCAGTTTACGGCGTTCATTTAGCTTGCCTATACCCAATACAATTAAAAAAGCGCCACCGGCAAGCAACAAAAGTTCATCGATACTTACATTCATGACCGCTGGTTTAAGTTAATTTTTATGATCTCACTGATTGTTGTCTGCACTGGGATTAACATGATTACAAATACGGCAATTGTTTAAACCTTGATTTGTAGAATTAAGAGACCCGCAAGATTTTTTCTTTACCTTGTTACTCCAAAATTTCACTCACCACTCACCACTCACCACTCACCACTCACCACTCACTAAGTCTGTATCACTCCAACATTAAATGCTTTTTCAATAGGCGCATGATTGGCGGCCTCAATACCCATGGATATCACCTTACGGGTTTCCATAGGATCGATAATACCATCAACCCAAAGCCTTGCGGCGGCGTAATATGGCGTTGTTTGACTATTGTACCTATCGGTTATTTGTTTCAGTAGCTCGGCCTCCTTTACTTCATCAACTACTTCGCCCCGGGCTTTTAAGCCTGCGGCCTGTATCTGTAACAAGGTTTTGGCCGCTTGTCCGCCCCCCATTACCGCTATTTTAGCTGATGGCCAGGCATATATCAACCTGGGGTCATAAGCTTTGCCGCACATGGCATAATTACCCGCACCGTAGGAGTTGCCAATCACAATAGTAAACTTGGGCACTACCGAATTGGCTACAGCATTTACCATTTTGGCGCCATCTTTTATGATGCCTCCTTGTTCTGAGCGGCTGCCCACCATAAAGCCGGTAACATCCTGTAGAAACACAAGCGGAATCTTTTTTTGATTACAGTTCATGATAAAACGGGTGGCTTTATCCGCTGAGTCGGAATAAATAACGCCGCCAAACTGCATTTCGCCTTTTTTTGATTTGATCACCTTGCGCTGATTAGCCACTATGCCTACCGCCCATCCGTCGATACGGCCCAAACCACAAATAATGGACTGGCCATACCCTTCCTTATACTCTTCAAAAGCCGAATCATCCAGCAAGCGCAAAATGATCTCTTTCATATCATAGGCTTTTTCCCGGTTATCCGGCAGGATGCCATAAATATCTTTTTCGTTTAGTTTGGGGGCGGCAGGCTTTATACGATCGAATCCGGCTTTGTTATAGTCGCCCACCATGCTCATGATGTTTCGGATAGAATCGAGGCAAGCCTGATCATTGGGTTGTTTATAGTCTGTAACTCCTGATATTTCGCAGTGGGTTGTCGCGCCACCCAAGGTTTCATTATCCACATCCTCGCCAATGGCCGATTTTACCAGGTACGATCCTGCTAAAAAAACTGATCCCGTACCCTCCACGATCATGGCCTCATCGCTCATGATGGGTAAATAGGCGCCACCAGCCACACAAGAGCCCATAATGGCCGAGATTTGGATAATGCCCATACTGCTCATGATGGCATTATTGCGGAAGATGCGCCCAAAATGTTCTTTATCCGGAAATATCTCGTCCTGCATAGGCAGGTAAACGCCGGCGGAGTCAACCAGGTAAATGATCGGTAAACGATTCTCCATGGATATCTCTTGCGCACGCAGATTTTTCTTAGCGGTTATCGGGAACCAGGCACCTGCTTTTACCGTGGCATCATTAGCAACTATCACACACTGCCGCCCCGATACATAACCAATGCCGCATACCACCCCACCTGATGGACAGCCGCCATGCTCGGCATACATACCGTCGGCGGTAAAAGCGCCCATTTCCAGCCAGGGCTTGTCTTTGTCTATGAGATAAGCCACACGTTCGCGGGCCAGCATTTTTCCTTTTTCTTTTTGTTTAGCCGCGGCCTTTTTGCCACCGCCTTCGTATACTTTTTTGAGCCTGGTATTCAGCTCATAAACAAGCTGTTTGTTTATATCTTCATTAATATTGAATGCGATATCCATAATTGGTTTATAATAGGAAAATGTAAATTAGGAAAAATTAAAAGATCAACAGCTACCCCGTTGCCGTTTTGTTTTGCACATTACATTGTAACAAATCTTTTGACATTGCTAATCAACTATTTATCTTGTTCAAATATTCAGGTAGCAACACGCATCAGATAACGTAAAAACACGCATCTGAATGATTAGCAAACACTATACCTTTATTGTATAAATATTCATCCCTATATGATACAAAAAACCAAACACTATGGCTGGTTACCCGACCTGCCCGATCACCGCGATTTTCAGTATGCAGTTGTTCGCCATGAAGCTTTAGCTCAACCCACTCCTCCAATGGTCGATCTCCGTGCGCAATGCCCACCGGTTTATAACCAGGGAGACTTGGGATCATGCACAGCCAATGCCATAGCCGGTGCATTTCAATTTGAACTCATGAAACAAAAGCTGTCGGTATTTAATCCATCGCGGCTATTTATTTATTATAATGAGCGGGTTTTAGAGGGTCATGTGAAAGATGATAGCGGCGCTCAACTCCGTGATGGCGTAAAATCTGTTGCCACCTCAGGCGTTTGCGACGAAACCCTTTGGCCTTACAACGTCGGCAAATTTGCCAAAAAGCCTACCAAAGCATTATATACAAAAGCTTTAAAAAACAAGGCATTGCAATACACCCGTTTAAATAATACGGCTATTAATGAATTAAAAACGTGCCTTGCCGGCGACAATCCATTTGTGTTTGGTTTTACAGCTTATCAAAGCTTTGAGGGGGATGTTGTAGCCAAAAGCGGTGTTTTACCTATGCCTTCCAAAACTGAAAGCGTGATAGGCGGGCACGCGGTAATGGCTGTAGGCTATGACGATCAAAAGAAGGCCTTTATTGTACGTAACAGCTGGGGTGATGGCTGGGGATTGATGGGCTATTTTTATATGCCTTATGACTACATTACCAGTACCGACCTGGCTGACGATTTTTGGACCATTAGCCAGGTAGCTTAGGCTTGTTCGTATTACGTTATGAATTATATGTTTTTATAAGCATAATATTACGTACAGACTTCCTATAAAAATTCAACACTAATAATCCAAACGTAAAACGTACAATATACTGAAGATGAAATCATCGGTCATTAAAGCGTTGCAGCATCTAAGCAAAGAGTGCAAATATGCAGATGATGAATGAGTATTAATATATTTCTATTTGCACATCTGCACATCTAATTAATCTACGTAAGGTTGCTGTCTTTAAACCAAACTTCGTCTGTTGTAACTTTAAAACCATCCATGAGGTTAATTAACTCAATAGGATCACCTGAAGTGATCACTAACTCGCGGTTGGTGGGTTTCATGAATTTTTGTTCAACCATTACATCCAGCTGTTTCAGTAAGAAATCATAATAACCGTTTACATTCAATAAACCTATCGGATGGTTATGCAGGCCCAACTGCAGCCAGGTGAGTACCTCAAAGAACTCCTCAAGTGTACCTATTCCACCGGGCAAAGTGATGATGGCATCGCAAAGATCATTCATCATTTGTTTACGTTGATGCATATTTTCAACAATATGTAACTCGGTTAAACCGGTGTGCCCAACTTCTTTATCCATCAGGAATTGAGGAATAATGCCGATGGCCTTGCCCCCGCGCTGCAGAACATTATCAGCCAGTAAGCCCATTATACCTACTTTGCCGCCGCCATACACCAGGGTAATGTTGCGGGTTACCATGAGTTCGGCCAATTGTTCAATCGCTTGTTTCAATATAGGGTCGCCATTAAAGTTGGCACCACAGAATACGCAGATAGCTTTCATACCACAAATATATCAGGCCATTTTATATTGAAGCTTACGGAATGATTAATTATTATCAGTTTTTATTTGTCAGCTCTACATTTAAGGCTTATTTTTATATTTATAAAACCATATCCTAAATTATTCACAATGAGAAAACTTTTCGCCTTAACAGGCCTGCTGTTGATAATAGGCTTTACCTCGTTTGCACAAACTATTGAAAACCCGGTGGTGGGAATTCCTGAAGACTTGAGCGCAAGGATCACCAAAATTGAAACTAATACTCAATTTACAGCTGTCAGCTTTGAGTATACAGCCAGCGGCGATAATGCATGGGTACAGCTTAACAAGGAAATATTTATTCAAACAGATGTAAACAATGAGCATTACAATTATGTAAAATCCGACAAAATAGCGATAGCTCCAGCCAAACATTTCTTTGCCAAAGCCGGCGACAAACTGGTCTTTAAGGTTTATTTTAAAAAGATACCTGCCAACGCCAAAACTATCGATGTTGTAGAAAGACCCGGATTTAGGACCGATGGTATCACGTTTTTTAACTACTATAATATAAGTCTTACGCAATCATTACCTGCCGGAGCTGTTCAGAAAGTAAAAGTGACGAACGTGGTATTGATGCCCCCTCCTCCTGTTGAAAACTTAACCGATGCAGATCAAACCTTAGCCGGCCAAAATGTAATGGCCAATGCCATGAATATGATGGGTCCAATGTATGCTACAATGGCAAAATCCTTGATGGACTCACAACTTGATTATTATAAACAGCCGGGCAAAATAGAGGAATTAGCCAAAGTGAACAAACAATACTTTGATGCCTTAAAAAAGGAAGGTTTTACAGAAGATCAGGCGCTAAGAATAATTACTACCGGGGGTATACTATCAAGCATTACCGGAGGGAGCGGCAAATAATTCATAACAAGAAAGGGTTACTAATGGTAACCCTTTCTTGTTATGAATTAGAATATTATTTATCTGCTGGTATAATTAGGAGCTTCTTTAGTGATAGTAATATCATGCGGATGGCTTTCGCGCATACCAGCTGCGGTAATACGTACAAATTTGGCTCTTTGCAGATCTTCGATATTAGCAGCACCACAGTAGTGCATACCTGCACGTAAACCACCAATATATTGGAATATCACTTCGGCCATGTTACCTTTAAATGGTACACGACCTACAATGCCTTCGGGAACCAGTTTGGTCACCACATCGGTTTCATCCTGGAAATAACGGTCTTTTGAACCTTTAGCCATCGCTTCCACAGAACCCATGCCACGGTATGATTTGAATTTACGACCTTCGTAGATGATGGTTTCACCTGGTGATTCTTCTACCCCGGCAAACAGTGAGCCTGCCATAATAGAACTTGCACCAGCCGCAATGGCCTTCACAATATCACCGGTTTGTTTGATACCGCCATCGGCAATTACCGGTATGCCACGGCCTTCTAATGCTTTGGCGCACTCATAAACCGCGTAAAGCTGTGGTACACCCACACCAGCAATAATACGGGTGGTACATATAGAACCCGGACCAATACCAACTTTTACTGCGTCGGCACCAGCATCAGCAAGTGCAAGGGCAGCATCACCGGTTGCTATGTTTCCAGCAATAACCTGTAAATTAGGATATAATTTTTTAACCGCCTTAACCATTTCAATAACTCCCTTTGAATGACCGTGGGCGGTATCAACTGTAACCACATCTACACCGGCATTTACCAGCGCGGTTACACGATCAATGTTATCCGCAGCAACTCCAACAGCGGCACCCACACGTAAACGACCAAATTCGTCTTTACAGGCATTAGGGAAATTTTTTACTTTTTGTATGTCTTTATAAGTGATCAACCCTACCAGCTTGCCATCTTTATTTATCACAGGCAGTTTTTCAATTTTATTACCTTGTAAAATAGCCGCGGCTTCGGTTAGTGTAGTGCCTTCCGGAGCAATGATTAAACCTGTTTTGGTCATCACCTCACTTACCGGAACCGACATATCTTTTTGGAACCGCAGATCGCGGTTGGTGATAATGCCTTTTAGTTTGTGATCCGCATCAATTACCGGGATACCGCCAATACTAAACTCTTTCATAATCTGGAAAGCATCTGCAAGCAGGGCATCTTCCAGCAGCGTTACAGGGTCTTGTATCATTCCGCTTTCAGAACGTTTAACTTTGCGTACCTCGTCGGCCTGGGCCTGTATGGTCATATTCTTGTGCAATATGCCTATACCACCTGCCTGGGCTATGGCAATAGCCAAACCAGATTCGGTAACGGTGTCCATAGCTGCCGAGATAATGGGAATGTTTAACCGGATGTTTTTTGTTAAAAAAGTACTGGTGTTAACTTCGCGCGGTAAAACTTCTGAATAAGCCGGGAGTAGTAAAACGTCGTCGTAAGTTAATCCTTCGGCAACAAATTTTGATGGGTCTAACTGCATAGCAAATAATTATTTTGGAGTTATTATTTGCCGGGCAAAGGTAACAAATATTTCGGATTTCTGATATTGGATTTCGGATTTATTTAAAAGCGGGGAGAAAATTGCCTTTGTATGATAAATCTGATTTTTGATTGGGAATGCAGAATTATAAAAACGCGTCATTGCGAACGGAGTGTGGCAATCCCTTACTTACAGAGTGACCCTGCTTATTGGGGATTGCTTCGTTCCTCGCAATGACGCGGGGCAAAAATAGTTCGAATGGCTTGTGGATTAAATAAATCCGAAATCGAACATCTGAAATCCGAAATTCAAAAATCCTAATATTTCCCTACGATCACCTTGTAAAACTGATCAAAGTTCAGATATTTATTAGCCAGGGCACGTAATTCAAGCGCGGTTGTTGTTTTCACTGTTGATGCATACCTATCATAATAATCATAATCTAAACCTGCAAAATAGATGCTTTTGAATTTGTCGGCATGTGAAAACACATTCTCCAGACTACCCAATAATGATCCCAGCATAAAGTTGCGTACCAGCGATAATTCCTCTTCGGGTATCAATTCGGTTTTGAGCAATTCAATCTCTTTTTCAATTTCGCCCATAGTAGCTTTACACACGTCGGCACCAACTTCTGTCGCGATAAAGAAAGCTCCGCCTTGTTTAAACGAATTAAGACCAGAGCCAATGCCATAGGTATAACCTTTATCTTCGCGGATATTGGCCATTAACCGTGAACCAAAATAACCGCCTAAAACCGTATTTAATACCTGTAGAGGTTGAAAATCGGGATGATTACGGTTAATTACCGGTAGCCCTATCCTGATAGCTGATTGCAGGGCATCCGGTTTTTCGGTAAAATAAAACAGCTTATCAGCCGGCTTAAGCTCAGGTTGTGATGTGTTTGCAGCAACAGGGCCGTTTGTCCAATTTTTATCAAAAGTTTCTTTGATCAATGTTAAAGTTTCCGGTTCAATTTTACCCGCAATTATTAAAGTACAATTTGCCGGCTGGTACATTTGTTTAAAGTGTGCCAGCAGATCTTCGCGCTGCAAACTTTTATAGTTATCAAAACTTGCTCCCAGCCCATAAATAGTTTCACCATAAATAGCCTTATTAAAATCGCGGCGGGCAACCACATCATTTTTCTGGAGGCTTACCTGTAATTTTTGCTGCTGGTTACGCTTAAATGTTTCCAGTTCTTTTTCCGGGAAATCGGAGTTTGTAAGAATATCCAGAATAACCGGCAGCGTATGGTGTAAATGTTTATTTAAGCTGTACAGCGTAACCAATGAATTCTCGTACCCGTAATCAACTTGTAAAAAGGCGCCGTAGAAATCAACCTTATCGGCAATTTCAGAAGCCGAAAGTGTTGTTGTTCCTTCCGTAAGCATGGTATTTACAGCCATGTTGAGCAAAGGCTTAGCCTGGTTAAAACGCAGGTTGTTAAATATCCATTCTATCCGTACCAACTCCTGGTCGCCCGAGTTAAAACAATAAACATTGCAGCCGTTTTCCAGCTTTTTATGCTCAGGTTTGATGAGGTTTATATTTTCGATAGCCTTAAAATCCGGGGCTAATTTTCTGTCGATCATGTTTTTTATTTTTTGTCTGAAATCAGAATTTACTGAATTTTAGAATTTACAGAATTAAACATGATCTCATTATTCTGTAAATTCATTAATCCTGTAAATTCTGATTCTGATGTTATTTAAGCTAATGCTGATTCAGTTTTCTCAGCCAGGTAAACAAGCGTTGATGAATTATCCTTCCTGAATATCTTAACGGCTGTATCTTTTATCTGAGCAGCTGTTACTGCCAGGTATTTAGATGTTTCCTGGTTAAGCATTTCGGCATCGCCCAGCAATTCAAATGAAGCCAAGTTCATGGCCTTGTCAAGCAGCGACATTTCTGAGAAAACCATGGTCGATTCCGTCTTGTTCTGTACTTTGGTCAGTTCATCTGCCGGAATCTCCTCCGTTTTAACTTTTTCCAGTTCTTCCCATATGGCTGCTTCTGCCTGTTCAATGCTGATATGTTCAAGTGGTTTACCTTCCAGTATAAACATTCCCTTATCCAGACTGCTGGTGATGTAAGCATGTACTTCGCTGAATATCTGCCTGTCCTGCACCAAACTTCGGTATAAACGTGAAGAGTTACCGCGCGAAAGCACATCAGATAATAGTTCTGTTGCGTAAAAATCATCATCCAGCCTGCCGCCCATCTGAAAACTGATGTAAACATCATTCAACGGAACTTTAGCTGTAACTGTTTCGCGGCGTTCCTCATGCTGGTCTGGTTCCTGAGGCAAGTTGCGGTGATATTTTTCACCTGCCGGTATCGGTGCAAACCATTTTTCGGACAGTTGTTTTACCTGTTCAGTTGTTACATCGCCGCCAACCACCATAATGGCATTTTGCGGGTTGTAATGCTTTTTAAAGAAAGCCTTTACATCTTCCATGCGGGCATCTTCGATATGTTTAATGGTTTTACCAATGGTAGCCCAGCGATATGGGTGATGCTTATAAACCAGGGGTCGCAATTTTAACCATACATCGCCGTAAGGCTGATTCAGATAACGTTGCTTGAACTCCTCTATCACCACGTTGCGCTGCACTTCCAGGCTTTTTTCGCTAAAGGCCAGGCTTAGCATCCGGTCACTCTCCAGCCAAAAAGCGGTCTCGATATTAGCAGAAGGCAGCGTGATATAATAGTTGGTAATATCGTTGCTGGTAAAAGCGTTGTTTTCGCCGCCTACTCTTTGCAGGGGCTCATCGTAGCTGGGTATATTTACCGATCCGCCAAACATCAGGTGTTCAAACAAATGTGCAAAACCGGTTTGTTCGGGGTTTTCGTCGCGGGCGCCTACATCATACAGAATGTTAAGCACCGCCATTGGCGTAGTATTATCTTCGTGAACAATAACCCGAAGACCATTATCCAGTGTGAAACGGTTGAATTTAACCATGTAGTTATTTTAATTTAAAAACGGGTAAAGGTATAAATTTTTACAGAAGTAGCGGGATTGCTGGAGCAGGTTGCGAGGATCGTGTTGCCGGGATTACAATTGTGCTGCTTAATAACCCGAATTGCGCTCCCCCGGATAGGTGCAATAGCTGTCTGGACAAAAAAGAGAGTAGAAAGCAGCAAACAAATAGGCAATGACAAGTATGGTTTCATGATACCTGTTTTAGTTTTGAAAAAACAGCAATTCCAGGCTAATAAACTATTTTCCTTCATCATAAAAACCTTAAATTTGGTATTGTATGCTTACCAATCAACAACTTACCGACGAATTATCACATACGCTGAGTAAAGCCAAAGTGTTGAAATTAACTCGTATTTTAGAAGAGCAGCACTTTGCTTTGCGCGATCTGATCGATATCACTTTTCATCAGGATAAGGTGATCGGCTTTCGTGCGGTATGGATATTAGAGAACATGTTTTTGAAAGACCCGGAGCAGTATCTTAATGATCTGGAATATTTTGCATCCCGTTTCAAAGAGGTGAAAAATCCCAGTTGCATGCGGCATTATACCAAGCTGATCATGCACATGACTGATGATTCATCGCCAGCCACCGTAAGGCAAAAGCTTCAAACTATTGACCTGGAGCCGGTAGTTGAGCAACTTTTTGACTGGATGATAGATCCAAAAGTTAAGGTAGCTGTAAAAGCTTTTGCCGGTAAAGCGCTTTTTAATTTGAAGGACCGCTTTGATTGGATTGCCGAAGAATTGGAAGGTCAGCTTAAGATATTCCTGTGCGACAAGAGCGCCGGCATGCGGTCGGCCGCGAAAAACACGTTGAAATTAATTCAAAATTAAAAAGTCAAAATTCAAAATGCGTTATAACTGTAGTCCAGACAAACGCACATGATTTTGACTTTTAAGTTTCAAATTTTGACTTATAATCAGGCTGTCGGCCTATCCTCACCATGCAGATTATTACTTACCTGGTGATGGTGCAGTTTTGCGGCAATAGCCGATTCACTATTATCTGCATAGGTGCCGTAAGCATTGATCAGTACCCCTTTAAGATTATATTTAGGTGATGATACCGCGTAAATGATGGACATATCATCGGGATTGCTGGCTCCTTCAAACCGATAAAATTCATCAATTTCAAAGTCATCAGCATTCATATGGATGTCCTGAGCCTTATCGTCTATGGTATCACCTTCAAGGCTCAGGTTAGCGGTATATCCTCTTTTTAACAAATCGTTAGTGGCATCCACTAAGGTTTCATAATTTTTCATGGTGGTGATGTTTTGTTTAGTGTTACAGGATGCAGTGTTTAGTTGCCTATGTATACAACCACCAAACGCGTACCTTGTTTGAATAAGGTGGGCCTAAAACAAAAAAACTTACGAAGTTTTAAAAACTTCGTAAGTTTCATGACGCTTTTTAATTCTCCCCTTCAGGGAGGTTAGAAGGGCTTATATAGCCTTAGCTAACCATAATGAGGCGTTAAGGTGTAAGGCCGGATGGGAGGTAAAACCCGAAGGCGAATCACCAGACCAACCATTAAACAGGCTATCGCCGGTATCGCCGGTGCCATCATCGGCAGGTGAACTATCACCGATCCAAACTATACGGCCAGTGCCATATGTGGCCAATAAAGCCATTACATTACTGTTACCGCCGTTTGTAGCTGAATTACGCCAGAACAAACCTTGTACGCTCGAATTATTCGTTGGGGTCAACGTTGCCGTTGAACCATTATAGAAAGCCAGTTTTGAAGCTGTACCGGTTGCACCATTCAATACTTTTTGTGCATTAGCATTGGCGCCGGTATAAACATTGGTTGACGGGCCTTCACTGATATCTACATAATTGATGTTAAAACCAAAAGGATTGTTATTGTTAATACCATTATTAGTCATCAGGTCATTCCAAACACGCGGTGAATCGTAACCATCGCCATCCCTGTCGGATGGATTATAACCATTGGCATCAGTTCCGGCAGTTGTTGCAGCGGTATGGTCGGCAATCATAAATAAACCGCCGCCGTTTGAAACAAAGTTCATCAAAGCTGTTTTTTCGGCAGCAGTGAATAAACGGTTTGGCTCAACTACAACAAATACATCATAATTACTTAAATCCTGTGGGTTTGATGAATTACCATAAGTAATGGCTGTGCCAACTGGTAAAGTTTCAACCAGTTCGCCTAATTTCACCAGGGAAACAGCCCATGATGATATACCACCTTTCCAGTAAGTTTCCGGAGTGCTGGCAGTGATACCTGTATATGATGGTGTTGGGCTGCGTTGAGCTTTGGTTTCAACTGTTGTACCACCAGTATAAATTGGCACATTTTCGGTACCATCGGCATCAATCTGCCAATCGGCACTACCGGCGTTTTCCAGGTGACTGGCATCGAACAGGTATTTTTTACCTGTAACCACCACCGGCGGAGGGGTTGTACCACCACCGTTATCATTAACAGTGATGTCATCGATATTAATACGGTTAGTACCGCCGGTTAATTTGCGGATCTCTAAGCGGGCATTACCGGTTACATTAATGGTAAACGTTTGTAAAGCCAGTGATGCACCGGTTGTTATGTTTGAACCCGATTGAGCCCAGGTGGTGCCACCATCAACAGAATAAAACAAGCCCCATTGGCTTGCGGTATCACCACTATAAGTTGCAGATTTAATGGTAACAGTGCTTATCCCGCCGGTTACATCAAACAACATGGTAATTTTACCTGTATTGCGTATGCGGGCGCTCCATGAACCTGCTTTCTGATCTGCAGCCAGGTTGCCTATCAACGCGTCAAACATATTCCATGAATTGCCAGACAGGGTTACATTATCGCCGCTGCTTGAGCCTGTGGGTGATACATCATAAGCAGTTTTTGGGCTGGTAGATCCAACTTCAAAACCTTGAGTAAGCGATACCGCTTGTGTTTTGATGGTGTTGTTGATTGCGGCTCCATCAGGAGTTTGACTCTTTGGGGCATTGTTTTTCTGGCAACCCATTACCAGCATTCCGGTAAGGGCAGAGGCTACGAACAATAGCCCGGGTTGGGTAAATTTAAGCATAGTGATTTTCGGTAAGTTTGTATATGTGTCGGTACTAAATAATTGTGGGGTAAACTTCTGTAAAAGTTTATATTCAAACATTTACACAATATTAACATATTATTAAATATTATCAATGATATGACCAAAAGGCCTTTAATTAAAAAACTCATCATTCATAAACCATTAGGCATAACAACAACTATTTAGCTATATTTACGTGTGGTTAATAAGAGTATAAAGACTTCTTTTAAAAAATACCTGCTGGCATTTAGCTTCCTGCTTAGCTTTTTTGCGCTATCAGGCTATGTAAGCCATAGTACTCCCGGTAGTAACCGCGTTTCGGGTACAGAATTGTTCACCGATAAAAATTTCGTTTTAAAAGGTGGGATCAGTTATAAAAGAGTAGCATTAGCTTTTTATACCAATACCTCATCATACACGGCAAACGGAGAATATACCGGTCAACGAATTATTATTTATAACAGACTCACGTTAACCCATTACCAATATTTAAAGCACCTGTTTTTATCTTTTAAACACTATACCACCTACCCAATTGATCACCTGTATCACACAGCCGATCTGCATGATGGTGTCACTTCATTCAAAATAGGCTGATCTGCCTGTTTATCAATAATCCATATTTATAAATTTTATTAAATGGCTTAGTTATGCTTAAAGCATATTAAGGCACATTGCTATCGGCATGAAAAAGCTAAAGAAAATAATCAGGCTTTTTTGCCTGGTGCTATTTTTATTATTGGCCGTTACCGGAGTGGCCATTACCGGTGCGGGCCCAACCCAATCAAAAAACAGGGACAGAATTATGGATAACGAAACCCTGATAGAAATGGCAGAAGAAAAGAGTAAGGAAGAAGACGAGGAAAAACCTTGATATAAGTACATGATGGTGAGCTCATACGTCATACAAAAAACGCGTCATTGCGAGGTACGAAGCAATCTTCTATGTTGAAAAACAAGTTTTGGATGAAATTTTATTCATATTCTTTAAAAAAAGGCAATAGT
>NZ_JBFUPN010000043.1:0-29009 GCF_041355315.1 Mucilaginibacter sp. RCC_168 | reverse complement strand
AAGGAAAATGGCCGGTTGGAACCACAAATTTCTACTTTCATTAATCGCTAAATCAAATTCCTAATGCGTCAGCCCTGTAGTTGCGAGCATTTAGTATTTTATATTAGAAATAAATATCTACCTTGTTATTAAGATTTAAACCCAAATCACATAATTAGAATGAACATATCTCGTGGCTCCATTTGGAAAAAGGCGGACTTCCACATTCACACTCCTTATTCCGCATTATCAAATGAGTTTGGAAAGGACTTTGACTTGTATGTAAAAACACTTTTTAAAAGTGCTATCGAGAAAAAGATATCCATAATTGGGATAACCGACTATTTTACAATTGAAGGTTACAAACGGATTAAGAACGATTATTTAGCTAATGATGCTAAATTAAAAACGTTATTCGATGATGATGAAATAAGCAAAATAAAGGAAATCCTTATTCTGCCGAATGTCGAATTTAGGATAAATAAGATTGTTCAAATTAATAAGTATCAAAAAGATGGAACGGTAAAGACTGAAAATGGCAGAATTAATTTCCATATCTTATTTTCCAACGAATTAGATATAAAACTGATTGAAGAAAGTTTTCTACATGATTTAGATTTTGTTTACGAAGCAGATCCTGACCAACCGGATAAAAGAAAAAAACTAAAAAGTGACAATCTAACTCAATTAGGTGCTCGACTGAAATCAGAGCAACCAGAAATTACCGGTACAGATTTACAAGTAGGTATGATTCATGCTGTGGTGAATGATGAACAGGTCAATAGTACTCTTACCTCCAATAACGATTTTAAAGAGAAGTATTTAATTGTTGTACCCTCCGACGAGGACGTATCCAAAGTTTCTTGGAAAAGTCAAGACGGTTTAACGCGGAAGATTATTATATCAAGAGCAAATGCTCTGTTTAGTTCTAATCAAAATACAATTGAATTTGGCTTAGGTGAAAAAGCGAATTCGTCGGAAGAATTCTTAAAGGAATTTAAAACATTCAAGCCATGCATTTGGGGTTCAGATGCCCATTCTTTCGATAAGTTATTTGAGCCTGATAAGCAAAACTATTGTTGGGTTAAAGCATCTCCTACATTTGAAGGGCTACGGCAAATATTGTTTGAACCTAAAGATAGAGTTTTTGTTGGTGAATGGCCGGAACTCTTTAATCGTATAGAAGCTAATAAAAGCAACTATATCAATTCAATTAAAGTGAGTCAGGTTGAAGGGTATGATGAAAAAAAAGGTGTTTGGTTCAAAGATTTTAACCTTCCTTTAGGGCTAGAACTCATCGCTATTATTGGTAATAAAGGAAAAGGAAAAAGTGCAATTGCGGACATAATAGGATTGCTCGGTAATGCTCATATCAAAAAGGAAGATTTTTCTTTTTTAAATAGTGACAAATTTTGTCAAAAAGGCTATGCTGAGAATTTTACAGGGAAGATAACCTGGTTTGATAAACTGGCGACCGACAGAAAACTCAATGAAAATATCGATCTGACTGGAGTTGAAAGAGTTAAATATATACCTCAAGCATATTTGGAGAAGCTATGTAATAATGAAGATAGTGGTTTCACTATAGAAATAAACAAGGTCGTATTTTCTCGTCTTGATGACTCCGACAAATTAGGAAAGAAAAGCTTTGCTGAATTAGAGGCTTATAGGACTGAGCTATTAGATGAACAAATTAGCCAACAAATCGCAAAACTTACGCAGGTAAATAAGAATATTGATTATCTGGAGCAAAAATCGACCCCCGAATACAAACAAGGGATAGTCAATAAAAAAACTACTAAATCTCAGGAGCTTGCTTCTCACCAGAAAGACAGGGAACTGATAATAGTTGTAGAAAATCCAGAAAGTAATACCTCGTTATCTGAAGACCAGCGAAAAAAAGCAGAAAGAGCGACGAAATTGGATGAGGAAATTGATGGAGTAGAAATACTGATAGATGTTGAGCAAAAGAAGCTATCACGTGTAAAGATTGAGATATCTGACTTGGAAAATTTAATTCAAAGCGTCTTAGCCCAACAACAGTCTATCACAGAATGGAAAGCTATAAATTCTGAGGCTTTCACAAAATATAATTTTGATATTGATAAGGTCATCAGTGTTAAAGTAGATGTAAAAGCAATTCAAGATACAATCAAACCGTTAGAATTGGATCGAATAGGGACAGAAGAAAAGGTGTCGAATAACTCGCAACCCGAAGGCGTTGAAGAAAAAAGCTTTGTCGTAATGTTAAATAAACTTAAACGGCAGAAAATGGCTTTGGAAAAAGAACTAGAAAAGCCATTTAAGGATTATCAAGAGTACTTGTTAAAGATTAAAGAATGGGAGGCCAAATCGACTAATATACTTGGGTCTCCCGACTCTCCCGATACCATTAGATATTACGAAACCGAGTTAACCTATCTAGAAAAGCAACTTCCTGAGGAACTTAAAGAGTACAAAGTGGCAAGGATTCAATTAACAGTCAAAATTTTTGAACAGAAGAAACAAATACAAACCATCTACAATAAAATGAAGGAGGCAATTTCGGAAGTTCTAAAAGAAAACTCGGCAGAGCAAAATATTACGATTGAAACCTCTTTCAAGGTAGATAGGGGGTTTTATTCTCAGTTTTTTGATTACGTAAATCGTTATGGTGTTTTTTATCTAAATGGCGATGACGAAATCAGAAAGTTAATGGGCCGTTATAATTTTGACGAAGAAAAGCAGGTAGAAGCATTCTTGAATGATCTTGAAAATTTAGATGTTCGCTTCAAGGATAACAGAAAGGTTGATTTTTACAACTATATCTGTTCATTATCTTATCTACGTCCTGAATACGATCTTCGACTGAATAATAAAGGTTTAAGTCAGTTATCTCCTGGAGAAAAAGGCGGGCTATTATTGGTGTTTTATCTTGTCCTTGATAAGGATAATAAGCCGTTAGTAATTGATCAACCCGAAGATAACCTTGACAATCAAAGTGTCGCAGAAATCCTTGTTCCCTATATAAAGCGCGCTAAAAAGCTGCGACAAATAATAATGGTTACTCATAACCCTAACTTAGCTATCGTTGCTGATGCGGAGCAAATCATATACATGAATATTGACAAAGAGAACAAATTCATCGTATCTTCTGACGCCGGCGGGATAGAGGATAAAGTAATGAATAATCATATAGTAGATATACTTGAAGGTAAAATGAAGGCATTTGAAAACCGAAGAGTGAAATACAAGAAATATTAGCTCCTAAAAAAACTTATCACATGATGATCAAAGTATATTATAAACTTTCGAAATAAACATCCACATTCCGACTTTCAAGCATGAATCTAAAATCAACAGTTTACGGCGTTTTTATTTTGGAATCTTTAAAGCACGACGATTATTTTGACGGAGAAAACCTCTTTTCGATTTTTAATCTTTCCAACATTCCGACAGAATATCACTGGATTGATTCCAAATCGCATTTAAGAGAATTGCTAAGAGACTTTAGGAAATCTAAATTCCGTTATCTCTATTTATCCTGTCATGCAGATGAATATGGTATTGAAGTTAATGGTGACGACGTGTCAAATCATGAACTGCAAAAATTTACTGGAAACTTGACGGATATAAGGATTTTCATGTCGGCATGTAAGGGGGGTAATGATAGGCTTGCAAAATTGATGATTTCAAAATCAAATATATTATCGCTGATTGGTTCGCCAACAGATCTGGATATGGACAAAGCAGCTGTCTTTTGGCCTTCCTTTTTTTATGTAATGAAAGAGATTGACGAGAAAAAGATGAATAGAATGATGATCTCTAAGACCTTAAAAAAACTTGTGGATATATTCAATACGCCAATCAACTATTATAGTAAAATAAGTAACGATAAGAACTTCATGCGGCGATTGAAAATACGGCCAGGTAAAAATTCAGATAATATAAAACTGAAAATCAATTTATAAAATTCATTCGCATCTAACGTTCCCCTTGCGAACCGTCCCCATTTTCCCTCCCCACTTTTGACCATCAATTCGAAAGTCATGAAAAATCAACACGCGTTACCCGACCAAAAAGAACAGGCTTTTTACGGCCTTTACAATCCCAAGATCAAACGTATCCGACAGCAGCCGCGCCATCAAATACGACGGCTTTTGAAATCCTTTGTCCCGCTGATTCCACGCAAACAGCAAGACGACCAAATAATTTAACAATCGACTGCAGGGTCATTTTCTGCATTCGCCAGAATGCAGCAAGATGGATTTTTGTCCACAAAAATCATCTTGCCGCCCTTATGGTCGGGACGATGCTCGGAACTCGCATCGTCTGGAAATCTTTTAAAATGTAACCTATGGCAAGGAAAAAAGCAGTAGTTCAGGAGAGCCTTTTAACGTGCCCGGTCAGGACAAGGGTGACACAAATCACCTGGAATAAACTTGAAAAATTGCAGCAGGAAAGCGGTTGCCAAAGTATCGGTGAAGTGGCGCGGATGATATTAGCCAATGAACAGATCACCTGCTTTTATAAAGACGTGTCGCTGAACGCGCCCATGGAAGAAATGGCCCTGATCCGCAAAGAACTGAAAACCATAGGTATCAATATCAACCAGCAGACCAAATGGTTCCACCTGAGCAAATCCGATGCGCAGCGTGGTTTTTATGCGCTCAAAACCGCCCAATTATACCAGCAGGTCGGTGGTAAGGTTGAAGAATTGTTGGTTATCATTAACCGCTTAGCTGAAAAATGGTTGCACGTTTCGTGAACGGTAAAAGTATCCGGGGTATGCTGCATTATAATGAAAACAAAGTTGCTGCGGGGGAGGCCAGTTTATTACTGGCCAGCGGTTTTGCCGGTGATATCGGGCAGTTCAACCTGCAGCAAAAACTGCAGCGCTTCGAGTACTTGACCATGCTGAATACCCGGGTGAAGACTAACGCTGTGCACATCACGCTCAATTTTGATGAGCGGGATAAACTCAACAATGAGCAATTACAACAGATCAGTATATCCTATATGGAAAGGATTGGTTTTGGTGATCAGCCTTATTTAGTGTACAAACATACCGATGCTGCACATACTCATGTTCACATCGCCACCATCAATATCAAACAAGATGGCAACCGCGTTGATACGCATGCCATCGGTTGGAAATTATCCGAACCAGCCCGAATAGAACTGGAAAAGGAATATAATTTGGTACAAGCAAAGGGCAGGAAAAACAGCGACACTTTAACCATCAAGCCTGCTAATATTGAAAAAGCGATCTATGGTAAAACGCCTACTAAACGGGCCATCACCAATATTGTAAATGCTGTAATTCGCACCTATAAGTTTACCTCGCTGGCTGAATTTAATGCCATACTCAAACAATTCAACGTCACAGCTGACCGTGGCGGCGAAAACACGCTAATGAGGAAAAAAGGAGGTTTGATTTACAGCCTTACCAATAACAAAGGCGAGCAGGTGGGCATTCCTATCAAGGCCAGCGCCATTTATAACAAACCTACTTTGGCCAATTTGCAAGCTGCGTTTGATAAGAATATGGAAAAACGTAAACAATATAAAGAGCCGCTGAAAGAAGCTATTGAAAAGGTATTTAAACAATACAGTACGATCACTAAAAATACGTTCATTGGCGAACTGCAAAAGCAAAACATCCATGTGGCATTACGCAGCAATGACCAAGACTATACCTACGGCATTACCTATATCGACAATCAAAATAAAACAGTGTTCAATGGCAGCGATTTAGGAAAAGCATACAGCGCTAAGGCCATATTGCAAAGATTGAGCACAACAGATAAGAGGTTAAAATCCGAATTAAAAATTGAAAATCAACCAAGGCTGAGGCGTAATCAGCAAAGCGCAAAGCAACAAGCCCTAATTTACCTCAAACCGCCACAACAAACGAACTATCTATCACTGGCATTAGCTAAATATCAGCCGGAAGCCGCACCAATCCAGCCGCGCAAAAAGAAAAAGAGAAAGTCGAAAGATCAGGAACAAGATCAAGGATTGGATTTATAAAGACCAGAAAGGATTATCATGCACACGGGGGAAGATATACAGGGACTGCGCAAGATTGTGGACTTTACAAGGCTCATCAGTGTTTTTATACTGGCCATACACTTTTATATCTGCTGTTACCAGGCATTCGCGCAGTGGCACTGGACGGCAAATATTACCGACCGTATCATCGGTAATATTGTAAAAATGGGCTTATTTAATAATTGGTGGAAGCCCAAACTGGCAGCATTACTTTGTCTGGCTATTTCATTGGTTGGGGTCAAAGGCAAAAAAGATGAAAAAATTAATTATAAAAGCATAATGGCCTACCTGTTCAGCGGGTTACTCATTTATTGGATCAGCATCTTATGCTTTTACCTACACATGGATGTGGCGCTGATTGCCATAGTCTATATGGCACTAACTGGTGTAGGCTATTTATTAATGGTTACAGGCGGTACCTGGTTGTCCCGGGTGCTCAAAGAAAAACTGCATAAAGATATTTTCAACAGCGAAAATGAAACCTTCCCGCAGGAAGAAAGGAAACTGGAAAATGAATATTCCATCAACCTACCGGCCAAATACAATCTCAGAGGTAAAGTAAGGAACAGCTGGATCAACTTTATTAACCCCTTTCGTGGGTTATTGGTGGCAGGTACACCCGGCGCCGGTAAGTCTTATTTTGTTATTCGGCATATCATCGACCAGCATATCAAAAAAGGGTTTTCGATGTTCCTCTATGACTTTAAGTTTGATGATCTTTCCGTTTTGGCTTATAACGCGCTGCTAAAATACCGGGCTAATTACAAAATAAAACCTGCCTTTTGGGTCATTGATTTTGATAACATATATCACCGCTGTAATCCACTCGATCCGGAAAGCATGGATGATATCACTGATGCGACTGAAGCATCAAGAACCATCATGTTAGGCTTAAATAGGGAATGGATAAAGAAACAAGGCGACTTCTTTGTCGAAAGCCCGATCAATTTCTTAATGGCGGTGATCTGGTATTTACGGAAATACCGGGATGGAAAGTATTGTACCCTGCCGCATGTGATCGAACTGATACAGGCGGATTACGACCGTTTGTTTGCGATATTATTAAAGGAGGCGGAAATTATGGCGCTGATCAATCCTTTTATTTCGGCTTATAACCAGGGCGCCAAGCAGCAACTGGAGGGACAGATCGCCAGTGCGAAGATCGGTTTGGCGCGATTGGCTTCCCCGAAACTCTATTATGTATTATCCGGCGATGATTTTAAGCTGGATTTAAATAATCCTGACAACCCGAAAATTATTTGTATGGGTAATAATCCACAAAAACAGCAGATCTATGGCGCGGTATTGTCCCTCTACGTTTCCAGAATGATCAAACTGGTCAACCAGAAAGGTAAGTTGAAAAGCAGCCTGGTCTTTGATGAATTTCCGACGATCTATGTCGGGGGCGCTTCTGGTGTGGACGGGCTTTTAGCCACTGCGAGGAGCAATCGCATAGCCGTGACGCTGGCCGTTCAGAATTTCGAGCAATTAAAAAAGGATTATGGTGCCGAGCAGGCGGATGTGATTACCAGTATCGTGGGTAATATCATCAGCGGGCAGGCTACGGGAGATACCGCAAAGAAACTATCTGAGAATTTCGGCAAGATCTTGCAGGATAAGAACAGCATGACCATCAACAGCAGTGATGTCTCTATAGCCAAAGCTACGGCCTTGGATTATGCGATACCGGCATCGAAGATCGCGGCGTTATCATCCGGTGAATTTGTTGGTATGGTGGCGGATAATCCCGACCAGGAAATTGAATTAAAAATGTTCCATAGCCGAATTCAAAATGATCACGAAGCTATTGCAAAAGAACAGGCAAGTTATAAACCGATCCCGGAGGTGGAGTTTGTCAGCGAGGAAACGATACAGGAAACCTATGCGCAGATCAAGGCAGACATTGACGAGTTGTTTAAAAGCGAATTGGCTACGCTGGAGGACGGACACCCAGACAATAATAAACAAGCTGCGGGTACTTCCAAAGGCGCTGGTAAACGGCTTAGCCGCAGGCAGCAAAGCAGGCAGGAAAAACTGGGCCGCAGGAATGAGCGGGCCAATTCGCGTAAGTTGAAAAATGAGGCAAATAACAAAGCGGGTTCATAACCTAACGGACAGTCCAAATCGCTCTGAAGAATGGAGATACCGAACAGGTGATGTCCACGTGGTTTTATACGATTATGGCGCACGGTTTTGATCCGGTGATTGCCAAATTGACGAGTGTGGATCCGGAGGCTCTATGAAAAGTTGATTTTTCTTCGCAAAATGTGCGTTTTTAATGTTTAAATGAGTTTTTTTGGATTGCCCATAAATGTGATAGCCTTTATGGTGGCCTTTCAGATTAATTCAATTTCACCGGATTTTATAGGACGATTTGTAATGCAATATACCTCTAAAAATGGTTGAAACAAAGTGCAATTTTGTCTTTTTATAGCGGAAACGTCAACCATTGGCAATATATAGAACGACTTGTTTTTAATTGAGTACCATAAATAGTACCGATGCTATTTTGGATAGTCTAATCCGTTTAAAGAACATATAATTAATAGTCAAATAGAACGATTGTGCTATAATTGAAGGGGCGTTTATTTTTGAGATCTTTTTAGCTTCAGTTTACTCTTGCAATTATTGGTTTCCATAAAGACGGGTTTTACAATTTCTTTACCCCAAATCTTTTTACCTGCCTTTTTAGGGTTAGCCTGAAAATATTGGTTGCGTTCGGTAAAATAAAGATTAATGGCAGACTGGCACTCGTCAAGGGAAGCGTAATCGCTGTTGTGGATGACGGATTTGGCCATTCCGCTAAAGACAGATTCAATGACGTTCAGATATTGGGCAGATGAGGGGAGCGGGGCCAATTCTACCCAGGGTGTTCCGTTGGCATGCCGGAAACTTTCGGCATTGATGCTTTTGATATATTCCTTAAGCTTATTTGAGGAATGCCAGGGAGCGCAATCCCAGGACAGGTACAATTTGCTATTGCCCTTATATTGCTGTATTAAAACATCGACGAGTTTGAGCATTTCCTCCGTGTTTTTCTTCTGAGAGTAAAAGTGGGTCATTTGGTTTGTTGATAATTCCAGCGCGGCGGTCATGATATACCAGCCTCTGCTTTTTTGCAATTGCGGCACTGTTTTGATCTCACCAACTTTGGTCAGACTCCAGCCTGTTTTGATATTGACGACCGCCGGACCGTATTCATCGATAGAGAAAAATTTCTCATCCGGCTTCAGGTTGGAAAGGATACTTTTGATGTTATCCATCTTCTCCTGGTAATGCTTATCCGGGCTGGTCAGGCGCTCCCTAGACTTTTGAAACTGGTAACCCATCCTGTTCAAATGCTTCCCGATGGCATGTGGCCCCAAAGGACTTCCATAAACTTTTTCATATATTCTGGACATATCTGTCAGGCGCCAGGCCGTGCGGTTGAGGCCGTGCAATTTGGGCGTTTGCTGTAAAAGCCTGAGAATGTTTTCCTGCTTTAGTTTATTACCCGCTACTTTTTTAGGATCCGGCGTAAAAGTCTTGTGTCTTAAACCTTCGATACCCATTTCCTGGTAGCGCGCTATCCATTTTAAGATGGTTTCTTCAGTTACTTCCACCTGGACACACATTTCAGCAACAGGCCTTTTTTTTAAGGAATCCAGCACGACTACAGCTTTACGCCACAATTCGATATTCTGGGAATTTCGCCAAATGGTCAGCTCTTCTATATCTTCCTCAGCAATATGTTTAATACGCCTGGGGTAATACTTGCATATTTTATGCCTTTTTTGCCAGGCGTTAAAATAACTGTAAAAAAAGTAAAGTCCGCAGCCCCTGGGATATAGTTGACGATATTCTTTCCATAAGCTGACTTTTTCCAGGTAAGGTAACTTTGTATTTTCTACCAAATCGGGCAACACGCTCATCAGCTCGTCATAAAAGGGGTATCTGGGGCCTTGTTTTTTGGGTAAAAGAAAGGTAAAATCTTTCAGCTTGTGCGGGTACAAGCGCTCTATTTCCCGAAACTCCTTGAAGTACTTATAGACAGTATCCTTTTGTATTTGAAGTTCCCGAGCGATTGTGGCGCCTTTTGGTTCACCCTTAATATAATATCTCCGGATAATATTGATTTTTGACTTGACCAGCTTATCCATAGTTGATGAAATTAAATGACTTTAAGCAAGTTATTAAATATACGGGTCATACCGGAAGAATTCTGCTTATTCCGTAAAGACAGGAAAGTTCCGGGATGCTGATAATATAAAAATCAGTATCGAGCAGACTCCGGAAAAAGAAATCAACAGTAGCCCGGAACTCATCAATATCAATGCCGTTATTAAGGGGGCGGTCATCCGTTCCAATAGCCTCAAAAGTAAAACGGCCGTATTGAACTAACATGGCTTCTTCTCGATAAAGAGTCGCTTCTACAAATGAGATTTCAGCAGATCCCGTTCTGTTTTTATAAACGCGCACCCTGAACCCTTGGCCGGATTCCTCAATGATCGTCGAATTTCCTTTTATGCGTACGCGATAAGGTTCCACTTTTTTGTTATCTGGTTTTAAATATATGCTAAAAGTATTAGTAATTGTAGGCCATTTTTAGCAATTTTGTGTATAAAATTAATGAATTATGGCAGATAACTCCACTTTGATCGCCGTTAGCGCCTTTTCGGGACTGGCAGGTGCCTTGTTGACACAAATGATAGGTATGGTAAATACTTATTTCGTGGATAAAAGAAAACAGGACTGGGAATTGGCAACCCAACTCCGGCTCAAAAAAATAGAAATCGGTGAGAGTTTCTTTTTTGTTACCGGTGAGATGATGACTGCTATCAAGAAAAATATTGGGTATTGGAAGAACTGGAACAATGCCCGCACGGAGAAGAGCTTGGAATTCCTGCATAAGGAAACCTTTAAGTTCAATACCTATATGGAAAAACTCAATATGGACAACTGGAAGTTTAATCTGATCAGCTTATATTTTAATGTTTTATTTACAAACGATGAGGTGGTTCTGTGGAATATGAGATCCCGTCAGTTATACTTATTATATATTGATCTGGCGGAAAAGATACGTCATGCTGAGGATGGTGATGAAAAGGAAAAGTTATATCAGCAGTATGCTGTCGCCATATTTGATATGTGTGCTCATTATGAAGAAATATATAACCGGCTGGAGCATGACATGAATGTGGTGAGGACGCAATTATTGAACGAATTCGTATTTAAACCAGTTATCGGTATACAAAATTTTAAGTAAGGAGAATGTTTGCTATAAATTTGCAGAAGGCTACGAACAGGCGCTTGGATAGCACTTTGTTAGGAATAGGTGATAAGGTTTCTACTAAAGTCCATGAACTCAGCTCTGGTGATAGGAATTAGTCAGCTAAGATATAGGGCATACTATTGATCCAAAGGCATTTCAATAATACATATTTTCAGGTCCCGATCTGTAAAGATGCCATTCCTTCCGTTAGTTGGTCGGTTTTTTGTGTTATATTAGTAAAATCTACCGTTTTTACCCGCGATATCTGCTACTACTTATTCAATTCCTGTTTATTTCGATAAACACATTATACTTATCCCATGAAGTTTGGAAAGATATACCAGACTTTGAAAATTATTATCAGGCTTCCAATTTGGGCCAGGGTTGAATCGCTGGACAGAATCCTCGGTTAAAATAGCAATTTGTAAAAGGTATTGTATTGAGCCAGTCTGTACCTAAAAACACAAATATTAAGACGAAAGAGCCGATGATTACCTAAAACTACGGAGAATATTCCAGGAGACAGCAGGTTGCGCAGCATGACGTTAACGGAAATGTCATCCCAATTTTTGAACGTGTGCGCGAACCTTCACGAACAACACGGCTGGATGAAAAAGCGATAATTCAAGTAGCAAAGGGTGTTTATTCCCAATGGAACGGGCTTAAGTGGCAATATATTTAATAAGCAGTAGAATTTATTCCAAAAACAGATAAAACGTCGGGCGTAGCTCGTATTTACCGGGTAAGGATTTTCTTATGTGCCCAATATTAACAATTGTTTTAAATAAATTGTTAAATGTTATGAAAGTCTATTGGTTTGGATTGATAAATAATTATATTTGAGTGACCTGAACAATCATATATGACGAAATCATCACAGTAAGACCCAACCATTAGCCTTCAGAAGGCCTCATTTAAATAGCATTTTAATCTTTCCATAACAACTTAGTACCAATCTAATACAGATTGATCTTGGATATACATTCTTAATCAAACTTTTAGCCTATTATGAAGAAACTTTTTCTTTTCCTCGCTTTGTTTTTTAGTTTTTCATCATTAGTATATGCCCAATGGACCACCAATGGAGCTATTACTTCAACAACTAATTCAGTGGGTATAGGAACAACATCACCCAATACTCAGTTTGTAGTGGCTGGACAGGCAGGTGGGGTTGCTTCCTTTGGTGCTGATCAGAGTATAGGTTCTCAGGTGTATCTTAATATAGCTGGACGTGTACAATTTGGATATGATGGACTTACGCAAAACGGAGCTTTTCAGGGCACATCGGGTAAAGGTTTAAATTTTAATGTCAATAATAATACATTTGGTGCAGGCACAGCCATGACCATAATGCCTAATAGTAATGTGGGTATTGGTATAGTCACGCCAGATGAAAAATTGGTTGTCAATGGTAATATCAAAACCGTATTGGAATCCACTTATTACCCAGTCAAGAATGTAGTCACGATTAAACAATTAGGTCTTTCCGGAGTTACAGGTGCGATGAACTGGACCCTTAGAGGGGTGTATCAATACCCAAACGGAGTTTTGGGTAATGCTGATGGTGGCGACTTGGATATTATTAAATCGTTGGACGGTAATACCATTTTAGGAACGAAAACGGATGGCACTACATTAGGCAAAGTTGGCATTGGGACCACCACCCCACAAACCAATCTGCATGTAGTTGGTACCGGTACTGATAAGGATGGAGATAACAGCCGTCCCCTTGTTGGAGGAGGGTTAACTATTCAGGGAAACACCGGACAAAGATCAACCACCTCGGGGGCGCAATTAGAATTCGCAATTCCTACAAACGCTAACAATGCCGGCATGTGGGGACAAGCCAGAATTATTGCAGTTAACGGTACAGCCAATAATGGTGAAGTCAGAGGAAAAATGATCTTGGGTACCAGGAGGAATTTTGATAAATTAGGTACAGGCACTCAATATTATTATGGCGATGACCTCGTAATCGACCAGGCCGGCAACATAGGTATCGGAACAACCACCCCTAAAGAAGCCTTATCGGTAAACGGAAATATTCGCTCCAAACAAGTTACTGTTGAATCGGCCAACTGGCCGGATTATGTTTTCAAAAAAGATTACCAATTGCCCTCTCTTCAGGAAGTAAAAGCCTACATCGATCAAAATCAACATTTACCGGAAATACCATCAGACCAGCAAATTACTAAAGAAGGATTGAACCTGGGAGAAATGAATAAACTGTTGATGAAGAAAGTGGAAGAGCTGACTTTATACTTGATCGAAAAAGACAGGCAAGTAAAAGAATTACAGAAAACTGTGAAAAAACAAGATCAACGACTACTGGTTTTAGAAAACAAGGCGTCTATTTGATTTACGTTTTTAAACCCATACAAACTGGAATTGAAGCATTCTTAGTAGCCGCACTTTATACTGCCTCTATAAAGATCCTCTCCTCTATTCGCAGTCGGCTCGCAAAGAGTATTAACAATTGTTTTAAATAATTTGTTAAATATCAAGGATATCTATTTGGATTGATAAATAATTACATTTGAGTACCTGAACAATACTATATGACGACATTATCACAGTAAGTATCCCAAACCCTTAGCCTTCAAAAAGGCTCCAATCAAAAGGCGTTAATTCATTTCATAACAACCGAAGTCCCAATCTAATACAAATTGACTTTGGGCATATATTCTTAAGCAACTTAAACCTCCTTGTATCATGAAGAAACTCATTTTTTCCTTATCCTTGTTTTTAAGCTTTTCAACATTTGTACATGCCCAGTGGATAACCAGCGGCACAATTACTTCAACCACTAATTCCGTTGGTATTGGCACAACCACGCCACAGTCATTACTACATATCTCCGGAACGGGTACGTTCATTAATCAAAGCTCGCAGTTTGATCCGAAATCATTAATCATACAATCTAATAATGGAGGTCGGGGTCTGGCAAATGGCGCGCAATTGGAATTTGTTATTCCTGCCAATACCGATGGAACTAATCCATGGGGACAAGCCCGAATTATTACAGTAGCTGGTAATAGCAATACTAGCGATCCTACTGGTAAGATGGTTTTGGGTACCCGGAGAATGTTTAATAAAGTCGGGGCAGGCGCAACGTGGTACTACGGGGATGATATCACCATTGATGGAGTGGGAAATGTCGGTATTGGGACCACCACCCCACAAACCAATCTGCATGTAGTTGGTACCGGTACTGATAAGGATGGAGATAATAGCCGTCCCCTTGTTGGAGGAGGGTTAACCATTCAGGGAAACACCGGACAAAGATCAACCACCTCGGGGGCGCAATTAGAATTCGCAATTCCTACAAACGCTAACAATGCCGGCATGTGGGGACAAGCCAGAATTATTGCAGTTAACGGTACAGCCAATAATGGTGAAGTCAGAGGAAAAATGATCTTGGGTACCAGGAGGAATTTTGATAAATTAGGTACAGGCACTCAATATTATTATGGCGATGACCTCGTAATCGACCAGGCCGGCAACATAGGTATCGGAACAACCACCCCTAAAGAAGCCTTATCGGTAAACGGAAATATTCGCTCCAAACAAGTTACTGTTGAATCGGCCAACTGGCCGGATTATGTTTTCAAAAAAGATTACCAATTGCCCTCTCTTCAGGAAGTAAAAGCCTACATCGATCAAAATCAACATTTACCGGAAATACCATCAGAACAGCAAATTGCTAAAGAGGGATTGAACCTCGGAGAAATGAACAAATTATTAATGAAGAAAGTGGAAGAGTTGACTTTATACCTGATCGAGCAAAATAAAAGAATAGAAGACCAGCAACTACAAATTGACAAATTGAACCGAGCACGCAATTGACCTATATCATAAAAAAAATCATTTAATCAAATAAACATTTAAAATATACATGTCAAAACAAGTCACTATTCCTAAAAAAAACAATTATTTCGTCCTTGCTTATCATATCGTCATTACTGGTATAGTCGTCTTTTTGTTACTCAGCTATTTTTTCAAAAATGATAAAATTGCCTATGTGGATTCCACTAAAATCTTTAATGAATATAAAGGAGCGGCTGAAGCAAAAAAGGTATTTCAGACAAAAGCTAAAGTATGGCAAAGTAATATTGATACATTAACCAATGAGGTTAAAACAGCTATTCAAAAATATGAAAAAAGCCTGGCCACGATGTCTTCTAAAGAACAAGTCCTTGCCAAACAGCTCATCCAGATTAAACAAAAACAACTGGCAGATTACCAGAGAGGAATCCAGGATAATGCCAAACAAGAGGATGGTAAATTAACACAAGCGGTGGTTGTGCAGATCAATGCTTTTTTAACAAAATATGGCAAAGCGCATAACTATAAAATGATACTGATAGCTAACCAGTCTGGGACCATTGCCTATGCCCGTGAAGGTCTTGACATTACATCAACCGTGATAGAAGAACTAAACAATGAATATTCATCCGATAAGAAATGAGAAAAGGGACAGATCGGCTTTTGTGGGGATTAGCGTTTCTGATCTTGATTTCTGTCTCGGTATCCTGCAAAAAGAAAATCAGCAACAATGCTGATCTGATGGAATATATCAGCAACCCGGAGAATGGTTTGGTAAAAACGGTCGAGATAAATAAAATTAAAGCGGAACTCCGGTATAAACCTTGGCAGTTGATGTCGGTAAATCAAAATAAAATACAAAAACAGGCCACCGAAAACGCAGAAATTGCCATGAGGAATAAATATTTTTTTGTGCTTAGTCTGTCGGCCAATGATAAAGAGTTACTAAGACAATTACCATTTAACCAGTACAGCGAGATGGTGCAGGTATTAGCTTTCAGGATGATGAATTACATCAGTTTGATGCCCGATGATAAGAAACCGATTGTTCCTGAGGGTTGCCTGTTTCAGCAAACTTATGGGATGGCCCATGCCAACCAGCTATTAATAATTTTTGACAAAACAAAACTGGAAACTGCAAAACAACTAAAAATAAAAATAAAAGAGTTTGGGCTGCGTATAGGTGACCTGAATTTTCAGATCAATAACAAAGACATCCAGGATTTACCAGATCCTATAATAAATTAATAAAATACCGAAACCTAATGGCTATCACAAAAAGAACCAAAGTTAAGATCAAAAAGGTTATTTCCCTTTTTGTGCTTTTTACGTTACTTAACCAAATGTTTGCGCCAATGGTTGCTTATGCCTTGACGGCAGGGCCCACCGCTCCCGAAGCAACCAATTTTGAACCAATTGATACTACGGATATGGTAAATCCCTTAACAGGAAGTTTTACTTATGGTGTACCTTTATTGGAAGTGCCCGGACCGGAAGGCGGGTATCCGCTGGCGTTATCTTATCATGCAGGTATACAACCCAATGAAGAGGCTTCATGGGTGGGTTTGGGCTGGTCATTAAATCCCGGCGCGATAACAAGAAATGTAAACGGTTATCCGGATGATTGGAGCGCTGCTTCTGGAGCTGGAGGGACTATGAGTAATCGTTGGGCTGGTGGTTCTCAATCAACATATTCAGTAGGTGTTAATATAGGTTTAGCCGGATCACCAGCTTCGGTAAGTGCAGGTTTATCTTTTTCTTCGGATACATACAGGGGATTTGGTGTGGGTATGTCTTTTGGCATCGGTCCCAATTTAGGGGACAAATCGCCTTTGAGCTTCGGTGTGCAGGTTGGGGTTTCACCTTATGGTGGTGGATACGTTGGTGCTAATCTAAATTATAATGCAGGGGCTATTGGAAATTCCGGCTTAAGGAGCAGTCTGGGTATTGCTGCACAAACCAACTTTCAATCGGTAAGTGGAACACTGAATGGGGGGGTGAATAGTTCTTCTGGTTCTATGGTTGGGGCGTCTATAAGCACATCCGATATTAAACCCTCTTTTTCGGTAGGTGGGGGAGCTATAACCTCGGTCAATGATGTTGACAAAGGCAAAATAAGTACTTCCTCAGATGGCTTTTTCTTTGGTATTCCAATTTATCCAGGGGTAAGTATCGGTTTAGGTTACCAAAACATAAGGTATTGGTCAAGTACAAGTAACGACTTTACCGCAAATGGTGTTTTAAATAACCACTCTTCCATAGGCTCAGTGACCGAGCTAAACACAACAGATGATGACAACTACTCCCTGTTGGATCCCAATCTATCCATAGTAGATAATCCAGAACCTCGTGGGCAGCTAGGCGGAACCTATCCCAACTTTGATAATTACAGTGTCACGGGGCAAGGACTTGGAGGTAATATAAGACCTTACGCGTTTTCTACCGTGTTATTTAATCAAAATAGAATCAATAATACAGATCACCCTCATGATATATATGGGGAAGCTGTCGCCTCGAATATTACACCAGCCACTCTAGGCAAAAAATGGCAATTTCGATTTATTAATGATCTTTCTAATTCGTACAGGCAGGGGCAGCCGTGGAGTACCGATCAAACATATAACTTTGATGGAAATCCCCAATATGGTAATAATGACGGAGGTTATGGTTATGATGCCAGTACTAACCGTTTGGAGGGGACGAACCATATAGAATATTTTACAAATGCACAGATCATCGATAAGACAGCGGCTGGAAGGGGATTTATTGATTGTGATCAAGCTGCTGGTTTTGACAGGGCAAATATTAATTTGCCCAATCAGATAGGCGGGTTTATGATTACTAATGCAAGCGGCGTTACCTATCATTATGCATTGCCAGCCTATAGTAGGCAGGAAGTAGCGTATACTCAAAGTAAGGATGGTACCACTAGTAATACTTTAAACAAAAACACCCCTTATGCATATACATGGTATTTAACGGCTATAACAGGACCTGATTATGTATCGCGAGGATCAACTTTAGGAAATATTGATAAGGGAGACTGGGGATATTGGGTGAAATTTGATTACGGAATGTTTACTAATATATATAAATGGCGAAATCCAACCGAAGGTTATCAGGCTGATATAGACAGCCAATTTGTAAGCTATTCATCCGGAACAAAAGAACTTTATTATCTAGACGCGATTGAGACGAGAACGCATACTGCATTATTTGTAAAAGAACGGCGATTAGATGGTAAATCTATTGGAAGTTTTAATGATTTTGGTGTAACGAACAGCGGGTTTAACGAGTTTTCGGAGAATACTTTGGGTTTAAGCTACATTTTACTAATGAAGAATGATCAGTTGTTATCATCTCTCAGTACCATCAGAAATGCTTCAAATGGAATAACAGATGGCTATATATCAAAAAACGTTGTAGACATCAATGACGTTAGTTCTTTAACAGAGAATATTATCCCAAAGACTATTAGAAAAATAAAACTAATACATGATTATTCTCTCGTCCCGGGTACAACAAATAGTTTTGATGCTAATAATGTAACTGCCAAAAGCGGAAAATACTCATTATTATCTATTGATTTTCAAGGAAAAGGCGGATCTTCTATTACACCCCCAATACAATTTCAGTATGATCTGGATTCAGCAGACCCGGCAAACAATGATAATATTACCATAACCAACGCCGTGGCAAATCAGGCAGGAATAAATCAGCCGGGTACAATCCGGGTGGGAACTCTGGGGCGGTTTAAAACAGGAGATATTATCACTTTTACGATAAATGGAACGAGTTATTATTGCACATTGGTATCAACGGCTGATAATAGTAACTTCAATGTCTTGTTTTTAAATAACTCACCCGGAACAGGTAGTAATAATACCACACAAGCCGCCAGAAAAACTAAAAACCCACCGTATAACGTTGATGCCTGTGATAATTGGCTTTGTTATAAATCGGATTACGTTGCAAATAATGATAACGTGAAATTATCCCGAATGACTAGCCAGGTATCCAATATGGCAACCGATGTATGGTCGATGCGGAAAATAGTTTCCGGTTTAGGGAGCAATATTAATATTAACTATGAAGGAAACAGTTATAATAAATCAATCCTTACAAAAAATAGATCAATTATTCTTCTGCCGGGCGCAGCCAATACAACTCGGAATAGTACAGCGAATTATACTTTTACGGTAGCCCCCGGCAGCCCGGATTTAACAGCGCTCTTTAAAGTTGGCGATAAGACAAGCATGATTTATATGATGTATAGATATGCCAATAGCCAACTTGCAACAGTTAACACGGATGCCCAATCTAAGACACCGCTTATCGTCACAGCTGTGACACCAAATAAGATAGCGATCAATGTTTCTGCTGAAATGGATCAGGATATATCTTCCTATATCGATGGTTTCCAGACGGCTAATATGATCACCAATGGAGGTAATTTAATATATGGAGGCGGTATTAGGGTTAAAGATTTAATAGTGAATGATTTAAATGGAAATATCACTAAGACATCATATGATTATAGCATGCCGAATTATCCTGCCGGACAGACAAGCTCATCAGGGGTTACTGCTTATGAGCCATATATATTTGATCCGGATAACCTAGTGGCTGTCCGGACTCGTTCGGGAGATGCAAATTATTCAACGGATGTTCTGGAAAAGCCTTATCGGAGAGAGTTATATAAATTGGGTAATAAAATATTAGCTATTTCAAGGGAATTACCATCGCCAGGAGTGACGTATGAGTACGTAACCGTAAGAGATTATAATATCCTTTCGAATGGGGCAAGTGTGCCAATTAATGGCAAAACAACATATCAATACCAGGTATTTAAACCCGAAATGATCGGTATTTATGATTACAATGATCTGAAGGGGGTTCAACCGGCTTCAGGTAGCGGACCAACTATCAGTAGCTCAAATCAAGTAGTCACGGGATTAACCGGACAGGCGAAAAAAGACCGTACCATCAAAGATTACACAAGCCGGATAGGTAATTTAAAACGGGTGATCACCTACGATAACCTGGGAAATAAACTTACGGAGAAAATCAACCATTACTTGTATGATGATCTGGATAATACAACATTTCAAAACCAGATGGATAACTACGAGCCTCGTCTCGCGGCTTACAATGGAGTTACCTACAATAATATGGGCGTAATTAAAGAACGGTACGGGAACTCCCGTTTTATTGTAAATAGTTTTCAGCAGGTCGCCTCGATCTCTGTATACCAAGGTTCAAGCTTTTTAATGATGAGCAATAAGGAAACCTTTCCATCTATACAAACGGGTACTACGCAGATTGATTATAAAAATGGTACCCGTATGGATCAAACCAATCTCGCTTATGATTATTACACGGGCGCGGTCATTAAAACATTGACAACTGATTCATATGGCAATCGTTTCGTCAACCAGGTTACCCCAGCCTATATGGCAGGCTACGGAACAACATATCCGGCATTAGGGTTAAAGACCCATGATGATGTGCCAGGAGCTGTGCAGCATAAACAAATGCTCACTCAACAAGCATCAAACTATACTTTCAGTGTGGATAATAACAATACGCCCATTGGTGTGGTAACGGCATCGGTACAGACCTGGTCGAACGCAGTACCTGTCTTGGATCCCAATGAAAATACGGTTACGGATAGCTCCCAATCCAACATATGGCGGATTGAAAAGAGCCTTTCCTGGCTGGCACCAGGAAGTTCCGCCACGAATTTAATACCATATGATTCATTTGTTGATTATTTTTATCCGGGAGCACGCGGCCCCAACTTTAACTTTCCTCCTGGCAATACGAATCCTGCCTGGAAAACCACAAGCCAGATCACTCAATATAATGTTTATTCTGCAGCGTTGGAAGCCCGCGATATCAATACCAATTATGCGGCAACGCGGATGGGCCACAATAGCAGTAAGGTACTAATTACAGGTAGCCCGGCCCGGTATAATGAGATTGCCTATGCCGGGGCAGAAGACGTCTTGTTAAGTAATGGAAATTTCAGCAATAATATAACCAAGGGCAGCGGTACGGTCGTTGTGGATTCCACCAATGCTCATACCGGAATGAGCAGCTTAAAGGTAACGGCTGGGGCAAATGGATTTACTTACAATGTACCCATTTCAAAGTTGGCTCCTAATCAAAGCTACCATGTTGCGGTGTGGGTAAAGCCAGCTACAGGCACCAGCTTTAACCAGGCTCAGCTGTACTATACAGCGAATGGAAGTACGGTAACGCCGACACAGACTTATTCAAAAACTGCAGCTAATTGGTGCCTGCTGGAGATGACGGTACCAGCAACTGCGATAGCGGGTACTACTTTGGCCGTTGGCTGTAAAAATGCATCTGCTACCGATATGTATTTTGACGATTTTCGTTTTCAGCCGATATCCGCTTCGGCAACCGCGTTCGTTTACGATAATCAAACGGGTGAGCTGATCTATATATTGGACAATAACAATTTATTTACCAGATATCAGTATGATGCCATAGGCCGCCTGGTTAGAACATATAGGGAAGTTTTAGGAAAAACTAAAGCTCCTATTGTTAATGCAGTAAGGTATCACTACCAAAGGAATGGCAACTTAAATTAACGGTTAATTAAAAGATAGTCAAAATATAAAGCAATGACAAAACGGTTAATACTCACGACACTCCTTATTTTGCTGGCGGTTTCCGGGAGTTATGCACAGGATATTATAAGTTCGGCTCCAATCGTTTTACCGGTTTCACCACAAACCTCTTATTCGGTAGCATCGGGTAATACGGTAAATATCATCAGTAAGCAATCCGTTACGTTGGGGCCGGGAACAACATTGGCAAGCGGATCGGTGGTGCGTATTTCGGTGAACGCTACTTTAGTAGTCCCGCCGCCTTCCAACCCGTCAAACGATTTCGATAAAAATTGGGTTAATGTAATCAGTTATGACGAGAACGGGAAAGAAATAGGAGCCAGCAAAAAGTTTTTTGATAATAATGGCAAATTAATCCAAACCCAGATAAAAAACGAAACAACCACTCAGGTATTGGCAAGTCAGCCATTGTATGATTTGCAGGGAAGAGCAGTTGGCAATACTTTATCTGCCCCTATCAATAACGCTGCATTTGCTTACAAAAACGGTTTTGTAACCAATGGCGGTAACAATTATAGCTACCTGAATTTTGATGGCGATCCATCCAACGCGGGTAATCCTTATGCAAAGCTCAATGCACCCGATGCTGTTGATAATAGTCAGCAAGGTACATTGGGCTGGTATTACAGCAATAATAATACCCAGGAGCCAATGGTTGGTGCAACCGGATTTCCCTATAGCCGGACTGATTTTTATCATGATGGTACGGGGGCGGTTAAGCGGTATTCAGGAATTGGAGAGCAGCTCAAAATGGGAACGGGGCATGAGGCAACCAGTAACAGTTTCCCGGTACAACACGAACTGGATAATTACCTGGCTATCCGTAACCAGTTTTTCCCTTCGGCTACCGCAGGTATGGGCCCCGCTACATTAGCAGGGCAAGCCTTGCAGTCGGTAGCAACAGACCAAAATGGAACGACCGTTTTATCCGTAACTGATCTGTCAGGCAAACAAAACCTAATGACAGGTAGAGCCGATGTTAACGGGTATTTGCCCATTAACAACACAATAACCGCGGTTAACCAGCAACCTTTATATAGCTTTACCGCGGCTAATCCTAACGGATCGACAATTAATAGTTTAACCGTTTCCTCACCTAATGTAGTGACAGTTACTTCTTTATACGATCACAATGATGCTTCGTGCGGATGTGTATCACCAGATTATACCGGGATAGGTAATAATTATGTTTACAGCGGTACTGATCAAAATTCTTATAAAGTTACTTCAAACTATCCATTCTGGGTAAGCGAAAATTTATTTATCGGTGCCCTGCCGAATCCTATTGTACCCTTGTACGACCAGGCCGAAGCGCAATCGGTGGAGCCTTCAGGTACGTCTGTACAATACTTTCGGCTAAATGCCACCACCCCGGTAACGATAGCGGGTAATTATTATTCGCTGTACAATATGACGACAGAGGCAGATATCACCTCCTCCTTTACCAGCGGAAGCTCGTTACCCGCGGGTTATTATAAGCTGACGGCCAATCCCGCTCCAACTTCAGGAGCTAATCCTGCAGGTACCAGTACAATTACCGTAACTTATGCCAACAAATATGCCGATCTTACTTATAACTATTATAATCAGTTAGGGCAATTAATTGGTAGCATAGCGCCAAACGGTGTAAACGCCTTATTGCAAAATGGTTACGGCGGCTATACATCAGCCAGTCAACTGCCATTTATCACTTTATATCAATACGATTTGAAGGGGCGTATGATTGCTGCTGCTACCCCGGATGGCGGAACATCACAATTTGTATACCGCCTGGATGGCAAGATCCGTTTTTCGCAAAATGCCTATCAGAAAGTCGCGGCAAATGCAGGAGCCGGGAATGTAGAGAAATTCTCTTATACCAATTACGATACCTTTGGAAGGCCCATTGAATCCGGGGAATACGCGGTAACCACAGCCACTTTTGCAGGCCTTACTGCCAATACCACCCTGCTCGAAGCAACAGGGGCAGCAGCCAACATCGCCGGGACAACCAAACTTTCGCCTATAAATACCTATTATGATATACCGGCAACAAACCTTGCCCTTGCAGGCTACACACAGGATGCCGGCTTTTTAAAGGGATCAGTAAGCTTTACCAGCAATGCCAACAATACTACCTGGTATAACTATGATGATCACGGCCGGGTTACCTGGATGGTAAAGCAACTGGCTGGATTAACAGGCTATAAAACGGTTAATTATACTTATAACGACCAGGGTAACGTAAGCGTAGTGGAATACCAACGCGGCACGCCTGCAGAACGGTTTTTGCATTATTATACTTATGATGCTGACAGTAGACTGATCAATGTACAAACCAGTACCGATGGTACCAATATGGCCCAGCAGGCGCATTACTATTACTACCTGCATGGCCCCTTAAAGCGGACCGAACTGGGCGACCAACTGCAGGGAATAGATTATACCTACACGTCTCAGGGGTGGCTGAAGGCCATTAATACCCCAACGGGCGATGCGACGAAAGACCCACAACAGGATGGAGCATCCAACAACTTTGCTAAAGATGCCTTTGGCATGCAACTGGAATACTTTAATGGTGATTATAGCCGTACAGGTAGTAATATTACCAATATCCCTACAGGTACAGTTAATTATTACAATGGAAATGTAACAGGGATGAGCTGGCAAAGTAATAAACCAGCATCGGTAGTAAGCGCCGACCCTACTATACAAAACCCTACGATGTATTCGTACGCCTATGACCCCAAATATCAATACACCAAATCGGCATGGGGAACGCCGAATTATAGCAATGGCTCTTTTGCGCCGGCTACGAAGTTTGCCGAAAATAGTATTAACTACGATGCGAATGGCAATATGCTGGGCCTGCAGCGAACCAACAGCAGTGGCACTTTGAGTGATAATTTTTCACAATATACTTACCAGGCGGGTACCAACAAACTAAATACAGTAGGAAATAGCGCTGCCCCAGCAGCCTACGCCAGCTTTACCTATGATGAAATAGGCCGTTTGAAAAGTGAAAACAAAGCTGGCTCCGCATTTGCCTATTATTTGAAATACGACGTAACAGGTAAAATTACTGGGATATATGCTGATGCGGCATTAAGCCAGTTGAAAATAGGTTATGCCTATGATGAAAACGGGAACAGGATCAGCAGAACAGATAATACCGGACCCTCACCTGCCGCAACCTACTATGTATATGGTCCCAGCGGAAACGTTTTGGGAATATATACCGGAACAACATTAAGTGAAATCCCGGTATATGGCAATGATCGATTAGGGACCTATTTTACCAGCGGCACCCGGTACGTGTATGAAATAAGGGATAATGTAGGTAGTGTGAGGGTGGCCATCAACCGGAGCAAGGTAAACGGACAGGCAGATATTGTACAATATAATGACTATTATCCCTATGGTAGTATTGCCCGTAGCGGTGGTTCTGGGTACCGTTATGATTACCAGGGAGCCTATGCAGAGAAAGATCCGGTTACCGGGTTTAGCAATTTCGATCTGCGGATGTATGATAGCCGGATCGGTAGATGGCTATCGACCGACCCTAAAAATATTGGATTTACGCCATATAATGGCATGGGTAATAATCCAGTATCGTCTTTTGATAAGGATGGAGGTAACCCAGAGGAAAAACCCGATGGCACACCATTGTATGATCCTGGTGATTGGCATGTTTCTGACAGGATCAATAATACAGATGCATGGCGGAAGGCAAATTTATACAATTTACAGAATGGCAATTTTGATCAATACCAAACTATTACACAAAGAACGGATTTTTACGGTTGGTTCCAAGGCGTTACTCAAAGTAGAGGATTTGAAACATTATGGCCAGGAGCGGCATATATAGTTGCGAGACAAATGTCAAAATTAGATAATTCGATCATCGCCTGGTGGGTAGGAGATGATGTTGTTAAGTTTGGTAATGCGGGCAACACCGCTATATTTAATGATGTTTTTGCTAACTTGGGTAAGTTATATAATGGACCTGTATTGAAAGGCTCAGCTGCGGCAGATTGGGATAGAAGAGCCTTGCATCATGAACAATTTGATGTTGTGCAACCAATATATCTAATACAATCAGCAGAAACTATTAAAATATTAACTAATATGGCAACAGGGAGTTATCTTTATGGATTAGGCGTAACAGGTCCACTACGTTTTGAGGGTAATCTTATGAACCCGCAAGATAGGTATGATCACGGAGCGACTAAGGTTACAAACTTTTATAAGCTACAACAAATATATAATAAAGCAGGATGGTAAAAAGCATAATGATTTATACACTATTGTTAACTGTGATAGATTTATTAATAAATCTGACTATTAACTTGCTTCAAAAGAATCCAGGTGGGGTAATACTAATATCGATGGTTTTAAGAATATTGTGTTTGTTTATTCTATTTCCATTTATTAGCTTGATACTGTCATATTTTATAATTCAAAATAAGGCAAATATTAGGCTAACAATATTAATAACCTCAGTAATTGTCTACCTGCTGATTCCGTTAATTATTTATCTTCTTAAAAGCAACAATAAAGGCTTGCTAAGTGTTTTTATTGATTTACATCTCAAATTTAATCTATTTTCGTTGATTTTTTTACCATATATTATTGCCTGCATTATAGCTTTTTATATTTCAAATAAATTTGAGCTGTTTTAACGTACCAAAGCACAGACATTGGGATTGGCACTGTATTTTATAACTGATTGTCAAAATCCAAATGTTAGTATTATCTTTCCAATTTGTGATAGATACTCAAGAGAGACTACAGGAGGTATTTCAAAAATATGGCGTTATACAGTAGAGTTTAATAACTTTAAGTAACGCTAATAATAGAATAAAATGGAACACTTAATAAGGCATTTGTTTCATCTTTTTGATGAAAATTTCCCCTATAGTTTCCCCCTTCAAAAGAAAAAGCACGAAAATCTTTTCCTATTTTAAAATTTACCACTTTAGTTCGATTCCTAATAAGAATCGAACCGTAAATAAATGTGAAGCCGAATAAGGTTAAACAATGGTAACTATATTTGGTGAGCCTGCTTTTTTTAATTGTTCGATAATGAAATTAGACAGGACGCAAATTAAGACAGTAAAAAGGATCTGTAGTTAAATCTTTCTCAAAGGCAGATAGAGTCCGGACTCGTAGGTTTTCTTTAAGCTCAAGTGAGATAAAGTTAGTAGAACGCAAAACAAAAATGCGGTAAATAAGTCGGAATTATTAGAATTCGGGTAAGATGCCTTTTAATTAGGGAGAAGCCCGCCCCCTAATATACTTACTACATTAAATTCAAGCCAAGATGATCAAGCTTTTGAGAAATTACTCGCAATTATTTTTGACGGGGCAGTTTTTCGATTTTAACATTACACATACCAGCGATAATAATAATCAAAAATAAGCCTCGATATAAGCTATGACAGGTTTGGCGATATCTGCTGGCAGATACATTTTTTCTGCGTCGATTCGCTTTTGATCTTAGTACTTATAATGTCTCTGCCGAAGAAAAAGGAAAAAAGACTTTCACTTTGAATTCCGGATGGCGAAATCTTGTATTACAACGATTAAATTGCCGCCAGGATTCGATGTGGAAAGCTTGCTATCAAATGCAAAGCTAAAATTCAACTGTGGAAATTACGAAATCAGCTATTTATACAACCCAGCTGTCCGTAGAGTGCAGCGCTGTCCAAATGTCTCCGACTTCGGACGATTATGCTCACCGAGTGGTGATATAATGATGGTATGGTCCAGATAGGGTTATATACTAATCGATTGTTAATTATTATCCAGTATGTTTGTAACAAACAGGTAACAAAAGCCATCAAATCAAAGCACAGTATATGTGCCCTATTTGGTGCCCGTTCTTGTTTGTTTCTGATATAACATATTGAATATCGTAGATTTAAGGTCCGGATAATCATCCTGCCATCAACCGAAACAAAATAAATTCGTCAATTAGTTGAGTTTACTAAAAGGGAATAAGCGTGTGAATGGGAAAAATAATTATTTTCTTGGTTTAAACTTCGTTTTGAGTTTGAGAAAATACTTTTCAAATAGAAAGTAGGACAATATTGGTACAATAATTATTCCAACAATATTAACAGGGTAAGCTGCAATAAAATTGGGCAATCTGGGTTCAATGCCGATGAACAACATATGCCATATGTAAATGCTATAGGATAAAACACCGATAAAGGAAAGCAATTTTGTATTTAGTAGCTTAAATAACCAGTCGTTTGTTGGCATTAAATTAGTGATGATCAAATAGCCGGTTATTAATGAAATGGTAAGATTTATATAAACCGCTTTTATAGAATATAAAGGATCGTATTGTAAATAAAAGATCAGAATAATAGCTAACACATTACCGATTATTTTGGTAGATTTCAACCATCTCTTATCAAAGGTACCGCTAGAGACCATTAAGGAAAAGAGACAACCAACACTGATAGCCTGGAATTTTATTAAATAATGTGTAAATCCGTAAAAAACGCCTTTGTTTAATGAAGTATAAACCGACTGAAGTACACATAATAAAGGGAGCCCGAAAACAATAAATAGGATGATATAATAAAATGTTGATTTATTGATCTTTAATATAAATGGAAACAGAATATAGAATTGTTCTTCAACTGATAATGACCAGTAATGTCCAATGAGACCGGCAAAACTATGACTTCTAAAATAACTAAAGTTCATTACATAAAAGACTGCTCCGGCAAACTGAAATTTGGGAATACCTAATTGGTAAATATGATTTAGTAATATGATCACTCCAATATAAAGATAAGCAGCTGGGAATATCCTTAAGGCCCTCCGGATATAGAAGTTTGTTAACGATAAGCTACCTGTGTCATTTTTTTCTTTCAGGCATAAGGAAGTGATCAGAAAGCCACTTAATACAAAAAATATATTTACCCCTAATGCTCCATTAAAAATGAGCTGATACAAGTAACTTGATGAAAGATTTAAATGAAATATTACAACTATAATAATAGAAATACCACGGATGCCATTTAACGATGGGTAATATTTATTTTTAATAGCGTCTGATAATACCGGTATAGGTTTTTTGAGGGTATCTAACTTAATAGCGTCTGATAATACAGGTATAGGTTTGAAGGTATCTAACATCTGCTAAATATATCAAAAAAAGTTAATTTAGTTATCATTATGGATGATTTTATCAGGGCTGACGCATAAGAAAGGATAAAAATGCGTGGTGTTATCAACAAAATGTTAATAAAGAAGGAGTAAGTTTA
>NZ_JBFUPN010000042.1:0-31874 GCF_041355315.1 Mucilaginibacter sp. RCC_168 | reverse complement strand
CGCCCTGGTCAAATATCGGCGGAACACATTGCAACATTGCCCCGGAATACATGGTCAATTTCAGCGGTATACCCACGTACGCCCACGAAGCTGATCATACCTATTTAAAACATCGTAAGATTTGGGGATGGTTAAAGTTCATAAAAGCTTAGGTTGCTCCTGGAAAATCAACACTTAAAATAGTTGCTTGCTAAATTGAACTTTATCAGCCTGCTTTTTTGATGTGTTCCGCAATACCATACGAAAACACATCAACAAATTTGAAGCTATAATAGAAGTTGATAATGATGGAGTTGTGATCAACTACCCAGCATTATTTGAGAGAACGATGATTTTAGAAATAACAAAGCCCGACACTCCTGTGTCGGGCTTTGTATTAGTTATGTGGCACGAATGATTCTTTGACAACCTGCCATCGCCCTGATAAATATTCCCAGATCAACGTAATAAACTTTCTTCCTGACGGTCCACCTTGTTCCAGATCACGGGTGATGATCACCATACCCATGCTTTCATCACAAACAGCGTAATGAAACTCGGCTTTGGTAGAAAGTGGCGCCGCATTTGAATCTTTGTTTCCCTGAACAAAACCTACAAGCTGTTCTTTGTTCATGGTATCTACTACGCCATTTTCATCTACTTTAACTATCAGCAATTTATCAGCATAAATTTGCTTCACATAGGGTACATTAAAATGTGTGGCTTCGTAAATGAGCTCTTTAGTTAATTCAATTAATTGCTCGCTGTTCATTTTTTTAACTTTTAGAAATTGATACAAATAGGTTAAGCAAAAGCCCGATACGTTATCGTATCAGGCTTTTTTATCCTCATCGTTGATTTTCAGGCAATGCTATCCATTCTGCATAATGGGTTTTGCCCAGGGAAACAGCAGCTTCGGGCACTATGGTATCAGCAGTAATTGGCGCTCCTGAATACAGGGCTTGCGGATCTGACGATACCTCGTAGTTTTTATGTGTTGCCTGCAAATATTGTTTCACCCATGCAGCCATATCATATTTTTCAGGTCCGCCTATTTCCAGGATCTTATTAGCGGGTTGCTCTAATGCTGTTTTGGCCATAAAAGCGGCTACATCTTTGCTCGCAATTGGCTGAATATTAGCTGCTGGTACTATTACTTTGCCATCAACCATACTCATGCCCACAATACCGCCGGCAAATTCAAAAAACTGTGTGGCATGCACAATGGTATAGGGAATACCCGATGCTTTGATCATATCTTCCTGCACTTGTTTAGCGCGGAAATAACCACTGGCCTGTAGTTTTTGAGTACCTACTACCGATAGGGCGATATGGTGCTGCACCCCTGCCGCCTTCTCTGCAGGTAATAGGTTTTCGTTAGCGGTTTTGAAAAAATTCATTACCGGAACATCATCAAAGGAAGGTGAGTTAGATACATCTATCACAACGTTTGCGCCTTGCAACACTTCTTTTAAACCTTCGCCGGTTAGTGTATTGACACCATTGTTGGGTGAAGCGGCAATCACTTCGTGCCCGCTCTGTTGTAATTGTTTTACTGTTTGGCTACCAATAAGGCCGGTACCGCCGATTACTACTATTTTCATGGTCTGTAATATTTAAGGTTAATTTTATATTACAAAGATGGAAATAGCCTGGCCGCAAAAACTTAAGCTGGTTTAAGAAACATAGAGGTCCTGGTAAGTCTTTAAAATATCCATTGAAACACCCATGTAACTGGCAAAAATGGGATCAGGAATTCTTTGGATCAATTCGGGATAGGTGTTCCTGAAATAGCGATAGAAATCCTCTTTAGATACCGTAGCAAATGTTTTTTGTTTCATTAAGGCCGCTCCATAGGCACGTTCATGAATTTTATTGAAATATAATGCCAGCAAAGGATATTGTAACAGTAGTGATTCGTAGTTTTTTCTGCTCATGCAGGTAATTTCCGAATCTTCTATCGCCGCAATTGAGTAAACAGCAAGTTTACCATCGGCAAAAGTCTTATAATCGGTTATCCACCAGTTTTCCAGTGCAAAATGTATTACCTGTCTTTCTGCCTTATCTTCATAAAATAAATACAGGCAACCTTTATTAACAAAATAAATGGTATCACAAATCTCGTTTTCGCGCAAAAGCAATTCTTCTTTTTTTACCATTCTGGTGTGGAGGAAGGGCGCTATTTTTTCCTGTGTTACAGTAAAGCCAGGAACAAGTTTTTGGATATGGTAATATAGTTGTTCGGTCATGAATTATTTTTTCCCCCTTACTTTCTTTTTTCTTAATTCGCTCAGATACTCTGGTGTAAAGCCTAAAAAGGATGCTAATACTTTTTGTGGTATCCGCTGAATAAATTCAGGGTATTTGGATTGAAACAGTTCATAAAATTCGTCTTTGGGCATTCTGGAAATCATCCGGATACGCAGTAACGACGCCGCGTATGCCCGCTCGTAAACCAATCGGAAATAATTTTCGATAACGGGAAACTTTGCCAGCATCAATTCATAATCAGAAGCTGTTATAGCCATTACCTCAGTTGCCTCTAATGCCTGGATGGTGTATCCTGATTTCTGACCGGTCCGAAAAGCGTTCAAATCCGTCATCCACCAGTTTTCCAACGCAAATTGCAGTGTTTGTTCTACGCCATTATAATCTGTAAAATACAAACGAAGACATCCTTTTACTACAAAAAAATATAACAAACAACGCTTGTCTTCTTCCTGTAAAATATCTTTTTTTCTAAATGTTTTTGTTTCAAAAAAGGGTAATAGACTATCTTCTTCTATCCCGTGACTGGAAGTGATTTTTTGAATGTGTTGTATAAGTGGATGCATTTGTTTGTAGAAACAATATCCAAATATAAGAAACAACGGAGAATCTCCGGACTGGGTTAAAAGCTGCCATGCAGAGTATCGCCTTCATCAATTTATTTTCACATAGAATTACTCATCACTTAATCCTTTTCCGCTTAGAATTTGCAGCATATATTTTTCGACCCTCGCTTCGCGGGTTTTGGATTGTTTGGGTTTAGAAAAATGGAAAATGTAGGCTCTTTGCCTCCCAGGCGTTAATGTTTCAAAAGCGGTTTTTAAGGCCGGAATCTTATCCAGTTTACTTTGAAATTCGTCGGGGATGGGGAATTCATCAGTTTTTTTCAATTCCACCTTCAAACCAGCTTTTTCTACTTCTATAGCTTCGTGAATACAAGCTTTAAGGATGGGTTTCTGCTCTGTTATTTCCAGAACATTAGTGAACCGGATTTGCCGCGCAGCTTGCACATTCTCCGTTTGCTGGATCAGGAGCCCATCGGCATTATTTAATAAGGCACCTTTGAAAAACAAAAGGGCACAGTATTCTTTAAACACATGTATTAAAACAATATTGCGTTCCTGAAAGGTGTAACAGGGGCAACCCCATTTTAATTCTTCGGTAAGTCCACAGTCAAGTACGATCATTCTTAACTGATCCAGTTCCTCCTGCCACTTTTGGGCTTTATTAAAATAAAAATCAACCTTATGATTCATACCATTTCTTTTAATTGCACACATAACTCAAACCCTTAATGAACCCCGGAAACCCCTCGCGGCATAATAAGATTCCGCGCCATTATGATACATAAAAACAGTATCATACCTGCGATCGCAAAAGATCGCTCCACCCAATTTCCTGATATCGGCGGGCGTTTTTACCCAGCTCGATGTTTTGGTATCAAACTTTCCCAGTTTCTGCAGCTCCCGGTATTGTTCTTCCGTTAAAAGTTCAATCCCCATATCCCGTGCCATTTCCACAGCGCTGTTTTCCGGCTTATGTTCTTTCCTGGCCTCCAATGCTTCGTGGTCATAACAAACGCTCCGGCGACCTTTGGGGCTTTCTGCCGAGCAGTCATAAAAAATGTATTCGTCCGTCTTTTTATCATAGCCAACAACATCCGGTTCGCCACCAGTTAGTTCCATTTCGTCAAGTATCCAAAGTTTCTCCGCATTTGCTTTCAGCTTAGTTTGTACCTGAGCCCACTCCATCCCTTTATGGCGGTTCATATTTTTCTCAAAACGGACTTTCAGCACATGCAGTAATTCCTCGCATTGTTCTGGCGACAATTGCTTTTTATTGTTTTTCATGTTTTTTATAGGTCTATATTATTCTGGTTAGCAGGATTTGTTATTTAAATATACATCAACCTTAGGTTTCATGCTATTCATTTATCAGTTTACCGAAATGATCTTCCGGTTAGCAGGTCTTAAATACCAGGATAAAACAGTAAAAACAGCCAATAAAAGCGGAGCAACTATTTGGCCTGAGATGTTATTGCTGGCGATATGTGAAATTACAGCACCTGTCATCACAAAAAATATACCTGCGTATGCCCATTCCTTTAGTAATTTAAATCCTGGAATCAGTATCGCAATTATGCCCAGCATTTTCCAAATACCTATAATTGAAATAAAGTAAGTAGGATATCCCAGCGGCTTAAATCCCTTCAGCACTCCCTCAACCTGCATTGCCTGAGCCAATCCGCCCGAAAAAATACAGAAGGATAATATTGCCGTAATTATCCAATACCAAAGTGTTTTTTTCTTTTCCATTTTGAGCTATTTTAATTTGTTTACGATGCTTTGCAAGCGGTTATGTGCCATGTTAATACCCTGGGCAAAGGGCAGCTGCAACATTTGATCACGCAGAGCAGTTGATTTATACACAACATGCATAGTGAGTTTGCTGGTTTCTCCGGTAAGTTGCTTAAATTCCAAAAACTCAAGTTGAATATCAAATGGTGTATTCTCCATTTCAAATGTCCGCGTGATCTTTTGGTTCGGAACAAACTCGTGGATGGTGCCATTGGCCCGGAAGACGACGTTTCCCTGAGCGTCGGATGTTTCAAATTGATAGCCGCCGTGCTTTTGGTTATCCAATTTCAGCACCTTTGTGCCCATCCATTGTTCCACAAGCTCGGGCTCTTCATAGGCTTTAAAAAGCAGTTCCAGCGGTAAATCAAATTCGCGGGTGATTATTAATTCCTGTTTGCCGTTTTCGGCATGGATCTTTGTTTTTAATTCCATACTCTTCTATTTTTTGGTTTGATAATTCTTCATAATGGCTTCCAGTTTGTTAAATCTATCGTCCCACATTTGACGGAACGGTTCAATAAAATCAGCTACATCTTTCATTTTTTGTGCGTTAATGTGATAGTAAATTTCTCGTCCAGTTTGTTTTTGTTCTAATAATTCGCACTCGGTGAGTATTTGTAGGTGCTTGGAAACTGTTGGCCTGGCAGTATCAAAATTGGCTGCTATGGCACCTGCTGTTAAGGCTTGCGAAGCTAACAACAGTAGTATCGCCCTCCTGGTAGGGTCGGCTATGGCCTGGAATACGTCTCGTCTTAAATTCATTGCGTAGTCATTTGACTACAAATATATATGTAGTTATTTAACTACGCAATTTATTTGCGATTTTTTTCAAGATATTTAAACACGCTGCTATTGAGTAAGGGGATTTTGACAAAATGAGTTAACTTTATTATTTATCCCTGCACCTGATACTCTGGCAAAGGAATTTATATCGCGTGGCGTTACATTCTCTGTACCTCTCCAGGACACTCATGATGATTTGCGTGGTATCGAGCCCAAGGATATAGATGGTTATGTATAATTCTTTGGTCGCCCCCGTTAACATCTGGGGTATACCACTTCTGTGGCCCATCATAACTTTAAATAGTAAATAACTATTTCACAATAAAGCCTCTATGTGTATTCATATAGAGGCTTTATTGTTTTTATATACTATGATGTTGGTTTATTCATTTTCAACTAATCATGGCCGTGGCCTTTATCCTTGTGTTTTCTATCTTTCATCTCTCTTTTCATGTCTTTATCTCGTTCTTTGTACTCCTTTTTCATGTCTTTATCCTGTTGTTTATACTCCTTATCCTTTTGTTTATACCAGCCTTTGTGTTTACCATTATCCCAATGATCACGATATTTCTCATCCCGGCTATCCCGAATGATCAACTGATCATGCCGGCCTTTATAATTGGCATACCGGGTTCTGTAAATATTATCCCGCAACCAGGGATCTCTTTCGTTAATAACAACTTTATAGCCGCGATATAAATCATAATTTCGATAAGTAGCGGGTAAACTGACGGTTCTGATCCACCTGTTGTTTTGGTAATAAACATACTGATGGGTAGAGACGGAATAGTAAGTGTTAATGTCAGGCAGGTAATAATAATCGGCATGGTCATAACCCACAGGTCCCCATGATGGTTGACTGCCAATATTTACCCCTAAGCTGACATTGATCTGCGCGCTGCTTACCTTAGTAAAAAAACAGCAAAGCAGCATGACTGATGTGTAAATTAACTTTCTCATAATAAATAGTTTAATAGGATTTAATCTATAACGGTACTTGTTGAAAAAAGTTTAATAAAACAGGAGTAATATTTAATAAAGCCTTGTTATAAGGAAATACACAGCAAAACATAAATGTATAATTTTTAAGATGGATTCATCAGAAAATCGTCTCCTTTTAATTCGTGTTTTTAAGGGGCTATAAAATCAAGCAAGTATTCCCTGATTTTGAATAGACACTAAAATTGAAAAAGATGTGCTGTTTTTGCCGAATAGATTAGCTCGTTTGCTTTTGCAAATACAAATGGTCGCAAAATGCCCCCTCAAATTGTCATGATTGCCCCTTGCGAGCGTATCTCGTCCGTTTTAACTTAGTGCAAACATTAACATTAACCTAAAACAATAAAATGAGAAAGATCAGGATTTTCGAACATATCTCGCTGGACGGCGTGATAGAACATGATGGAGACTACACCTATGGCGCATGGACTACACCTTATAGAAGCCCTGCCGGGGCGGCAATGCTCCTGGAGGCATACGGGCCGAATTTTGACCTGCTGCTTGCCCGCCATACCTACGATATATTTAGTGGCTTTTGGCCTACTGCCGGCGATTTCCCAATGGCAAATGCTATAAACGCTGCAACAAAACACATCGTAACCCACAGGCCTGACAGCCTGGAATGGGGGCCGGTGCAGCATTTGGGCGAGGACATTATACAGGCGATTCGTGATCTCAAATCAACAGACGGCCCCGACCTGATCGTTGTGGGAAGTTCGACACTAACGTCTGTATTGCTTGACCAGGGACTGGCCGATGAGGTTGTGCTCATCACTTACCCGGTTTTGCTTGGTCGGGGTAAACGCTTATTGGCTGACAGTATTGACGCCCAGGAGCTTGTTTTTGTTGACTCGAAGAGCACCCCCACAGGTTTACTCGTTAACACTTATCGCCACGTTGGAGCGTTGAAAAAATGATCTTTCGTTAACATGGGGGAGGAGTCAAAATCCTATTAACTATCTCGCTGTCCGATTCTCTGAATCAGACACACTATACCTATAGTCTTCAAATTAACGCAATGAAAAAGGTATAAAAACAAAAGCCCTGATACGCCAGTATCAGGGCTTTGTACTCAGAGCGGGAATCGAACCCGCACTCCGTTTACGGGAACAGGATTTTAAGTCCTGCGTGTCTACCAGTTCCACCATCTGAGCAGGTGTTAACCTTTTAAAAATAAAGCCCAACTTTTTGAAGGAAGGGCTTTGAGCGAAAGACGAGATTCGAACTCGCGACCCCGACCTTGGCAAGGTCGTGCTCTACCAACTGAGCTACTTTCGCGTTGGGAGTGCAAATATAGACAGAAAACCATATTCTGCAAATACAAAACGGAAATATTTTAAAGTTTTTTATAAGTCGCTGTTTTTCAAAACTTCAGCTATCAGGTCGGCCTCGTATCCGCGGCTCATAGCGTACTGCTGTAGTTTATAACGGCGTTTATACTCATTTTTTTCGCTTACGGATGCCGCTTTTTTCTCCAGCAGGCGTGTTAGAGTGGCCAAATAGTCGTCAAGGTCAATAGTGAGTAATGCTTTTTTTATCAGTACATCAGGTACACGTTTTAGTTTCAGGCCCTGTTTTATTTTTATCCTGCCCCAGGCTTTCTGGTTAAACTTACCTTTTGCATAGGCTTTGGCAAAGCGGTCCTCATTCAAAAAATTCCCCTCTATCAGCCGGCTGATGGTTTGCTCAACGGCGTCGGGCCAAAGTCCCCATTCATAAAGCTTATCCCTAACTTCCTGCTGCGAACGTTCCTGGTAGGCGCAAAAATGTTCGGCCTTGATCAATGCTACTTCCGGGTTACTTATTTTGATTTTTTTAGGCTCGTCCATCAATGTCAAAATTCGTTAAAAATTCTTCTATTGTTAGATAATATACTCAAATTCGTGGCATGCATAACAATCAATACACCATCACTGAGGTAAAGGTCATCATTAACGCCGAAGGCAATATTGTAAATGAGAGTGTAATAAGTACGCTGCTTACCGATAGCCGCCGGATCAGCAACGCGGCCGAGGGATTGTTTTTTGCATTGAGCGCCCGGCGCAACGGGCACGAGTTTGTGGCCGAGGCTTATGCCGCCGGGGTACGTAATTTTGTGGTTAAACATGGGCCTGAATTTAACCTGCCCGGCGCCAATTTTTTGCGTGTTGACGATCCGCTGACTGCTTTACAGGCTTTGGCTACAGCTCACCGATGCCAGTTTAAGCTGCAGGTGATAGGCATAACTGGCAGTAACGGTAAAACCATTGTAAAAGAGTGGCTGTATCAATTGCTTACAGCTGATAAAAATATAGTTCGTAACCCCAAAAGTTATAATTCGCAAATTGGGGTGCCGCTGTCTGTATGGCAGATCAACAGCCGGAATGACCTGGGGATTTTTGAGGCAGGTATCTCCACAGTAAATGAAATGGAAAAGCTATGGGCGATCATCAGGCCGCAGATAGGGGTGTTGACACACATCGGCTCAGCTCATGATGAAGGTTTTACCAACAGGCGGCAAAAGGTGCTGGAGAAGCTGCTGCTGTTTAAAAGGAGTAAAAAATTGATTTATCATTATGATGATCTGCTGGATTATCAGAAAGACATCCCGGTGAAAGATACTTTTACCTGGAGCCGCAAATTCAAGGTGGCCGATCTGTATGTTTTCAGCGAGACGGTGATCTCCAAAAAATATTACCTGCGGGCCTATTATCAAAAAAAGGAGATAGAATGCCTGATCCCATTTTCAGACCAGGCTTCTGTCGAAAATGCTATTACCTGCTGGGCCACTATGCTGGCTTTGGGTTATAGTCCGGCTGAGGCAGATAAACGCATCGAACGCCTTAACCCGGTAAGCATGCGCCTGGAGCTGAAAAACGGCATCAATAATTGTTCGGTTATTGATGATACTTATAACTCCGATCTGCAATCGCTGGAGATAGCGCTTAACTTCCTGGGGCAGCAAAATCAGCATCAGAAAAAAACGCTTATCCTGTCGGATATTTTGCAATCGGGCCTGCAGCAGGATGTGCTGTACTGTCAGGTAGCCACGCTCATCGGCACACAAAAGATCGATAGGTTTATTGGGGTAGGTCCGGCACTCATGAATAACCAAACCTGTTTTGCGTTGCCCGAGCAGCATTTTTTTGCTGATACCTCTGCATTAGTGCAGCAGCTCAAGACACTCAATTTTAAAGAAGAAACCATTCTGATCAAAGGCTCACGTAGTTTTGAATTTGAACGCATCAGTAGCGCGCTTACGCAAAAAGCGCATGAAACCATCCTGGAGATCAACCTGAATACGTTGCTGGGCAACCTGAACTTTTATCGCTCCAAATTAAAACCGGGCGTAAAGGTGATGGCTATGGTCAAGGCTTTCTCGTACGGTAGCGGCACCTTTGAGGTGGCCAATATGCTGCAATACAATAAGGCCGATTACCTGGCGGTAGCCTATATTGACGAAGGCGTGGCCCTGCGCCAGGCTGGCATCAACCTGCCATTAGTGGTGCTTAACCCCGAGGCTTCGGCATTTGATAAACTAACCGAGCATAAGCTTCAGCCCGTAATTTATAGCTTTGGTTTGCTGGATGATTTTGTGACCTATAGTCGTGACCATGGTCTGTCGGACTATCCAGTGCATCTGAAAATTGATACAGGCATGCACCGGTTGGGTTTTGAAGGTTTTGAGATAGATATGCTGTGCGATATGCTGGAGCAAAACAGGTATATCCGGGTGGAGTCGGTATTTTCACACCTGGTAGCCAGCGAGGCGCCCCAGCACGATGAGTTTAGTAAAAAACAGATCAAGAGTTTTGAAAAAGCCTTTAAAGAAATAGAAAGGACATTGGGTTATAAGGTGATCAAGCACATTTGCAATACGGCTGGCATCATCCGTTTTCCTGGCGCTCATTATGATATGGTGCGGTTAGGAATCGGTTTATATGGTATCGATTCGTCGGTGCCGGCCAGCGAGCAGGCTTTGCAACCCGTGGCCCGTTTAAAAACCAGCATTGCCCAGGTTAAGAAAATTGGTGCTGGCGATACCATTAGCTATGGCCGGAGCGGCAGCTTGCTCAAAGATGGTAAAATAGCCACCGTACGTATTGGTTATGCCGATGGTTATTTGCGGGCCTTTGGCAACGGCATTGGTAAAATGCTGGTGAAAGGTACGCTGGTGCCCACAGTAGGCAATATAACCATGGATATGTGTATGCTGGATGTAAGCGGCCTGGATGTAAGTGAAGGCGACGAGGTGATCATTTTTGATGATAAGCATCGCATAGAAGAACTGGCCAAACAAATAGGCACTATTCCTTATGAAATATTAACTAATGTTTCACAACGGGTAAAAAGAGTGTATTTTTATGAATAGAGTATCGAGTAGTTAGTATCAAGTATCAAGTATTTTGTAATGCGAATACCGTATTTAAGTTGTCATGATACTTGATACTAACTACTTGATACCAGAATAAAGAAGATATGAACAGATTAGCAGGCGCATTATTAAGGTATTTTGTAAAGGGGTTATTGGTAGTAGTACCTATAGGCGCGGCATTTTTTTTAATTTACTGGGCGGTATCAACTATTGATAAGGCTTTGAATTTGAGCGATGTGCTTTGGGTTGATAAAGATGGTAAGCACGTATACATACCTGGTTTGGGTATCCTGAACGTGGTGGTAGTTATCTTGATAGCAGGTATACTGGTTACCAACGTGATCACCGATCCTATAAAGCGCTGGTTTAACCGTTGGCTTAACCGGTTGCCTTTAATAAAATTCCTGTACTCATCTATTAAAGATCTGACCGAAGCTATTGTAGGCGAGGAGAAGAAGTTTAACGAACCTGTTATCGTAGAAGTCAATGAGTTCGGGTTAAAGAAAATAGGGTTCATCGTACAAAAAGATCTTGCCTCGCTTGACCTGCCTGGCGAGGTGGCTGTTTATTTTCCATATTCTTACTCTTTCGCCGGACAAGTGGTGATCATATCGGCCACCAAAGTAAAACACCTCGACAAAAATGCCGCCGACATGATGAAGTTCGTTATCTCCGGCGGAGTAAGCGGGCTGGATCATTGAGCTTAAAGCCGAAGGCTGAAAGCAAAAAGCTTTAAATTCTTAATATATTAAAAACTTATGATACAAAACGTTAGGCTTTAAGCTTTGAACTTTTAGCTTCCTGAAGGCTTTCTGCTTTAAGCCTTTCGCTTTGAACTTTCTTAAAGCTTCTGATAGCCAAAAGCGTACTGATCAGCATTAACACAGCTCCAAGAATATAGGGTGCTCCCGGGAAATAAGTGTTTGTATTACGGTGGGTGAACAGGTGGAAAACCGAACTCATTAACAAAGGGCCAATAATAACAGCCACACTGGTTAAGCTGGTTAAGGAACCTTGTAACTCACCTTGTTCTTTGGGAGAAACGGTACTGGTGATCAATCCCTGTAACGCGGGGCCCGATATGCCACCCAGGCAATAGGGGATCATATACAGGTACATGAGCCAGCCATGGTTTGCAAAGGCTATCAATGTTAAACCAAGCGTATAAAAGAGCAGGCCAGCCACAATATTTTTTTCCTGCCCGAATTTGGGAATGGTATAACGGATCAGTCCGCCTTGTATGGCTACCAGAACCACGCCAATAAAAATGCCCAGCGTTCCGATGCTGGGCAGCGTCCAGTTAAATTTTTCTATCAGAAAAAAGGATAAAACATATTCTACGGCCTTTTGGGCCACATATACCAACGAGAATGAAGCTACCAGGCCAATAAGCGCCGGATATTTGCCCAGGTTGCGCAATGAGCTTATCGGGTTTGATTTTTTCCACTCAAACCGGCGGCGGTTTTTGATAGCTAAAGACTCAGGCAGCACAAAATAGCCATAAGCAGCGTTAATGAGCGCAAAAGCGGCAGCAGCCATAAAGGGGAATTTTACGTTGAGCTCGCCCAGGTAGGCGCCCAGGCCTATGCCAATAATAAAACCCAGACCGGATGCGGCACCCACCAGTCCGAAGTTGGCTGCCCGGTTTTTCCCGGTACTGATGTCGGCAATGTAGGCTGTGGCGGTAGAGTTGCTGGCACCGGTGATACCGGCAATGGTACGCCCAACAAAAAGCCAGCCTATAGTAGGTGCAAAAGCCATAAAAATATAATCGATGCCAAAACCAAGGAGTGAACTTAGCAATATCGGTCGGCGGCCAAACCTGTCGCTCAGGTTACCCAATACCGACGAAAACAGAAACTGCATGGATGCATAGGTAAATGTTAAATATCCATTATACTGTGTAGCCGTACTTACATCAATATGGCCCAAGGTTTCCAGCAGCTTTGGCATTACCGGTATAATGATCCCCAGGCCAAGTACATCAATAAATAAGGTAACAAATATAAATCCCAGCGCTGCCGAGTGCTTTTTTTTAGGTTTGGAGGTCATTAAAAGTATAAAGCGTTAAAGCAGGTAAAAGTTTTGGAGCATTACACTTTAAACTTTTACCTGCGTATCCTATTTAAAAGTAGGTAATTTTATGGTAACGATTCTATTTTTACCTCTTCTATAGACTCTATCTGATGTTTCTTAACGGTTCTAAAACTCCTTATGACCAATATTGTACTTAGCAGCATCAATACACCGCCCATCATAAAAGGAGCCCCGGCAAATTGTACGGGCGCGCTTTTGCTGGTAAAGTAGGCGAACAGGCTGGTCATCATTGGTGGTCCTATAATGGTGGTGGCGCTCATTAAACTGGTTAAACCGCCTTGTAGTTCGCCCTGCTCATTTGGTGGTACCTCCTGGCTTATTAAACCCTGTAAAGCCGGACCTGCTATACCACCCAGACAGTAGGGAACCAGTATGGCAAACATCATCCAGCCTTTGGTGGCAAAGGCAAACAGGAATAAGCCCACGCTGTAAAGCAACAGGCCAATCCAGATACTTTTTTGCTGACCTAATTTAGGGATAGTGATACGAATAAGCCAACCCTGTACCAATGCAGACATTACCCCAACAAAGCCCAGCGAATAACCTACCCAAGCCTCGTTCCAGCTAAATTTTTCCATGGTGAAAAAGGTCCAGGTGCTTTGTACCGCCTGCGCGGCTATGTATATCAGGATCAATGATACCACCAGGCCACTAATGGCCGGGTATTTTTTTAATTGCATCAGTGAACCCACCGGGTTTGCTCTTTTCCATTCAAACTTACGGCGGTGATCCATCGACAATGATTCAGGTAAAATAAAAAAGCCATACAAGGCATTAATGAGCGCCAGTATTGCTGCCGCGATAAAAGGCAATTTGGTGCTATATTGCCCAAGTATACCGCCTAACACTGGACCTATGATAAAACCCAGGCCAAAGGCCGCACCGATGAGTCCGAAGTTTTGCGCGCGTTTTTCGGGTGTGCTAATATCGGCAATGTAAGCAGAAGCAGTGGTGAAACTGGCTCCGGTAATACCGGCTATAAGTCTGCCCACAAACAGCCAGCCTATGGATGGTGCAAAGGCCAGGAAGGTATAATCGATACTAAAGCCCAGTAATGACGCCAGCAGCACCGGGCGCCGGCCGTATTTATCGCTCAGATTACCCAGCAGCGGGGCGCATATAAACTGCATAAAGGCGTAGGCAAAAGCCAGCCATCCCCCATAGCGCGAAGCATCGCTCAAACTACCATGAATAAGATGTTGTATTAACTTAGGCAATACCGGTATAATGATACCAAAGCCAATAATATCTATCAGCAGCGTAACAAAAATAAATCCTAAGGCGGCCTGTGGTTTAACTTTAGTGCTCATGAGTATATGTTTTTTGCAAATTTTGTTTACAGATCAAATTTACCTCCGCATATGCAAACCTGAAAGGGGCTATTACGACACATTTAGGGGCGCATCGTGACATAATGCAATCTTTCAGATGATAAACAGTATGGGGGAGTGACTTAAAGATAAAAAAGACTCGCTAATGTGCCATTTGTTACAGAGAAGATATCCACAATTGGTATCCACCAAAATAGAAAATGCCGCTCATTGGGGCGGCATTTCTGATATATTCTATCAGTGTTAAAAGTTCGGCTTCAACACATACTTGTTATAGAAACGGGTAATGTGCTCTACGGCTTCTTCGGCGGTATCAACCACGCGGTACAGGTTAAGGTCGTCGGGGTTGATGTTGTGCTGTTCAGCAAGCATTTTTTCTTCTACCCAGTGAAACAGGCCTTTCCAGTATTCTACCCCAACAAAAATAATGGGGAAACGTGCAATTTTACCAGTTTGTATCAGGGTAATCGCTTCAAACGACTCATCCATAGTGCCAAAACCACCCGGCAGGATAATAAAGCCCTGCGAGTATTTCATGAACATTACCTTGCGGATAAAGAAGTAATCAAACTCCAGGATCTTATCCCTGTCGATGTATCGGTTATGAAATTGCTCAAACGGCAATTCGATATTTAAACCTACCGATTTACCACCGGCTTCATACGCGCCTTTGTTGGCCGCTTCCATAATACCTGGTCCACCGCCAGATATTACACCATAACCATGTTCGGTGAGCAGGCGTGCCGTATCTTCGGCCAGCTTATAATACCTGTTATCATTATGGGTACGTGCCGATCCGAATATGGATACACAGGGGCCTATTTTGGCCAGTTTCTCAAAGCCGTCAACAAATTCGGCCATTATTTTAAATATCTGCCAGGAGTCGGTAACCTTTATTTCCTGCCAGTTCTTGTTCTCAAACGCTTGTCTTATCTTTTCTTCGCCTGTCATTATTGTTTTTATAAGTCCGGAAGTCGGAAAAGTCCGCAAGTCCGGGAAGTTTATTTTTTATAAGTCCGGAAATCGGAAAGTTCGCTAAGTCCGGAAAATTAATAACGTAAAAATATAATTATGTTTTGCTTTGCAGGATAATTTGAGTTAAAAACTTTCGGGCTTCCAGTCTCCCCAACTTTCGGGTTTCCGAAAGGAGGTGATCCAAAGACCTACAAAAGTAATTAACCCGTTTACAATGATCAGTTCGTTACTGAAAACATAGCCGCCTAAAATTTTGGCCGATTCGGAGCTTAAAAAGTAACATACCGCCGGTGATATCAAACAAATAAAAGGCACCAGTTTATCGCGCACCTGCCGGCTGCTAACAAACAGGCCAAAGGAATATAGCCCCAATAATGGCCCGTATGTATAGGAGGCTACCGCGAATATGGCGCTAACCACCGCGTCATTATTAATGGCATTAAATATCACAATGGTTAAAAACATTAAGCCCGAAAAAGCGATGTGTACCCCATGCCTGATGCCCACCATTTTTTTGCTGTTGAGATCGCCTTTTTTGTTGAAGTTCAAAAAATCGACGCAGAAAGATGTGGTCAATGCTGTCAAGGCCGAATCGGTAGTGGCAAATGTGGCGGCTGTTAAACCCAGCATAAACACCATGGCCGGCACTATGCCCAGGTATTTAAGGGCGATGGTAGGGTACAGGTAATCGGTTTTATCAACATGGATACCGTATTTGGTTGCGTATATCCAAAGCAAAGCGCCCACGCTCAGGAAAAAGATATTGATCACTACAAATACACCTGTAAAACTGAACATGTTTTTTTGCGCCTCTTTAATGTTTTTAAGGCTCAGGTTCTTTTGCATCAGGTCTTGGTCAAGACCGGTCATACCCACGGTAATGAATAAACCACCCAGAAAGGCTTTGCTAAAGTGGAGCTTACTGCTCAGGAAATCGTTAAAGAAAAATATCTTGGAATAGCTGCTGTCCTTAATGGCATTGGCAGCCTCAAAAATGTTCATGTGCAGGCTCTGGCAAATAAAAAATATCGACAGAAATACCGACAGCACCAGGAAAAAAGTTTGCAAACTATCGGTTATAATAATGGTTTTTAAGCCGCCCTTAAAGGTGTACGACCAAATGAGCAGCAAACAAATCAGCACTGTGACGGCGAAAGGGATATGGTAACTATCGAAAATAAACTTTTGCAGTACGATAACAACCAGGTACAGCCTGAATGCCGAGCCAATAACCCTGCTGATCAAAAAAATGCCAGCCGCGGTTTTATAGCTCCAGGTACCCAGCGCGCCTTCGATATAACTGTAAATAGAGGTGAGTTTAAGCCGGTAATATAATGGCAGCAATACCGTGGCGATAATGATAAAGCCGGCGGCATTACCCAGAACAAACTGAAAGTAAGAGAACTGATCGCCGGAGGGGGCGCCAACCTTGCCTGGCACCGAAATAAAGGTAACGCCGCTGAGTGCCGTACCGATCATCCCGAAGGCTACCAGGTACCATTTGGAATTGCGGTTGGCCACAAAAAAAGTATCGTTATCTGATGATTTTTTGGAGGTAAGCCATGATATGATCAACAATACCAAAAAGTAACCGATAATAAATGAAAGCAGTATTCCGGGCGACATATGTTTGTTTTAAGTCTGCAAGACCGAAAGTCGGGGATTCCGAAAGTTCAGATCTCTGTTTAATCCGAAAGTCGGAAACTTTTTTTACAAAAGGTAATTTTGATTTCGGAATTCGGACGTTTGATTTCGGATTTATCCCTTGCACTCGTTGCAAACGAGCGAAAGGGGATGACGGGAGAGAATTATTCAATAAAACATTCGCTAAATCATTAATTCACTAAATCACTAATTAATAGAGGTTAATGCCTCGGTTAATAAAGGGGTTAACGATTTTTTTATGGGGCTTAACCCCGGTTTACATATTGGTTCGCCTTATTATTGTTATAAATAATAACCAATTATTAAACCTTAATACTTCATCTATGAACAAACAAAAAACTTTCGTTTTGGCACTTTTGGGTGCCTGTGCCGCCTTGTGGGGTTGCAGTAAAACCCGCGACACCTCTTTAAAGACAGATAACGCCGCCGATGTAAATAAGCAGCAAACCAATGCGCTAAGCTCCACCGTAACAAACGATGCCATTGCCGATCTGGCTTATTCGTCCTTTGATGAGGCCTGTTTTAATCCAAATACTAATTTATATTACAGTACAACCAACAAGGATGGTATAGCTGCTATATGGACACAGGCTATTTACTGGGATATGGCTATGGATGTGTATAACCGCAACAGGAAACCGGCCCAACTGGCCCGTGTAAACGCGATGTACCAGGGTGGCTTTAACCAGTACGATGGCTACAACTGGAACAATACCACTACCTGGTTTATATATGACGATATGATGTGGTGGGTGATGGCCCTGGCACGTGCTAACCAACTCACTGGTAATGCCGTTTATTTGCAAAAAGCGCAGGCTGGTTTCGATCGGGTTTGGGCGGGTTCTTATGATGCGGTTGAGGGTGGTATGTTTTGGGATTTTAACCATAGTGGTAAAAACTCCTGCATCAATTTTCCAACCGTAATAGGGGCTATGCGCTTGTATAATATAACCCATGATAAAGCCTATTTAACCAAGGCGCAGTCCATTTATGCCTGGTCGAAAACTAACCTTACGGATGCCAGCACAGGCGAAGTATATGATAATAAAATAGGGGCTAACCCTCCGGGAGGCCAGGCTTATACCTATAATGCCGGTACCGCTATAGGCGCCGCATACGCGCTGTACAAGCAATCACATAATGCCGCCTACCTGGCCGATGCCAAAAGATATGCCGATTATGTAAAAAACAACCTGTGTACCGATGGTATCCTGCCTGCCGAGGGCGACTTTAACGAGCAAGGCGTAATGAAAGCCATATTTGCCGATTACATGATGCAATTGGTGAACGAAGGTGGGCAAAGCCAGTACCTGGACTGGATCAAACAAAATTTAACCACCGGCTGGCTAAACCGCGACAGGGCCCGCAACCTTACTTACCGTAATTATGCCGTAACCTGCCCAACGGGTTATATACAATCATACGAAGCCAGCAGCCTGGTTACCTTTTTGCAGCTGTTCCCTAAAAATGTTTGCCTGTTTCCGCCGGGAGTAACATTTTATGCCAACACCATGTATGGCGGTACCGCCACCAAACCTATCCCTAAAGGCAATTATACCCTGGCCCAGCTGCAAAAGTATGGCTTTGTTGATAATTGGGCATCATCGGCAAGTATCCCTGATGGATGGACGGTAATCCTATACAGCGATGATAATTTCCAGGGTACTTCATGGCAGCTCAACGCCGATACCCCGCATTTTCCTAATCTATCGCCTACGGCAAATGATGTTGTGTCGTCGGTTAAAATACAGTAAGTCTTTTCATTTTGATGAGGCCCCCGCTGCACAGCGGGGGCTTTTTGGTTTAATATTTAGGGGATCTGTTCCTCTCCAAATAATAAATTTAAAACAGCAATAAACTATAAGGCAAAGGAGATGTCAAAAAAACAGAAACTAAATCACAAGTATATGAATAACGTAAACCTTCAAATGAAAAAACTGCTGCTGGTTGCCTCGCTGATATTTGTTACCTACTTAGGGCATAGTCAGAACATCACCTACACCAAAGACGCTTCCGGAAATATGGTTCAGGACGACGGCCACGGCAATAAACGGATCTATAAAACGGATGTATGGGGCAATACGGTTGTGGAAGATGGATGGGGAAGGGTGATCACTAAGCTAAAAAAAGATAATTGGGGTAACGCTATAGAGGAAGGTGAAGACGGAACAAAAAAGGTTTATAAAAAGGATGCATCGGGTAATACCGTTATAGAAGACGAAAGAGGAAGGGTGATCACAACGGTTAAGGAGGATTTTTTGGGAGCGGTGAGCGAAGGTGATGGAGGGAAAAAGGCTTATGGAAAAGATATCTCTGGCAATACGGTTATAAAAGACGACAGGGGGGTAACGATAGGAACCGTTAAGAAAGATATTTTTGGGAATAACGTAGAGGAATATAACGACGGCACAAAAAGAGTTTATGAAAAGAACATTTTTGGCGATACGGTTGTAAAAGACGAACGGGGAACAACTATCTCAACCCGTAAAAAGGACATTTTTGGCAATGTTGAGGAGACGGACGCCCAAGGCAAAAAAAAGACGTATAAAAAAGACATCTTCGGTAATACGGTTGTAACGGATGAAAGCGGAAAGACCATCGGCACCTACAAGAAAAATATTTTTGGGGATACCGTTTTTGAAACGCAGTGATCTTAAGAAACTGTTTTAACCCGGTATTGGCCCCCCGATCTGCATCGGGGGCTTTTGTTTTTGGGAGCATTTTTATTCATCCTGCTTTTTCGTGGGCTATTTTACAAGAAAGATAGCCCATGAAAAGGTGGGTATCAAACCTATAGCGTTAATTCAAATCGCAGAATCGACTCCCCCGGTCTACGCTTCGCTGGACCGCCCTCTCTTCGCCTATGGCGGAAAGAAAGCCTCACCCCAGCCCTCTCCAAAGGAGAGGGGGCTAAAAACAATTTGATAAAGTCCTCTCCTTTGGAGAGGATTATTACATGAAGGCTTCGCCGTTTAGGTGAGGCTCCCCTCTATGCGCGAAGCGGAGAGAGGGGTGACAAGCGCAGCGATGTCGGGGTGAGTCGATAACTGTTTAATTTTTTTCAATAAAAATTTATTGTTTTTCGATAAATAATATTACGTTTGTACTATCATTCTTTAAAACTGGAACTTTATGGAAATTACTACCAAACGAACACTAAACGTATTGCTCATCCTTTCGTGGGTAATATTTGTTGGCGTATGTGTTGAGGCCGGTGGTTTTATAGTAAATGCATTTTTTGCATTGGTGAACCCGGCTGTTGTTAAGCATCTTTGGCACGAAACCGATCTGTCGACCCTTTTACAATATAATACCTGGTATTTTTTTGCAGAGATGCTGTTGATGAGCGTTGTAGCCGTACTAAAAGCCTGGTTGTTTTATCTCATCATCAAAATTATGCACGATAAAAATTTCAGTATGGTTCAGCCTTTCAACAAGGAGGTAAGGCGTTTTATTTTTAATATAGCCTGCATTACCTTCATGATCGGTTTGTTTTCCTGGTGGGGCGTTAAATATACCGGTTGGCTGGTTGAGCAGGGGGTAGCCATGCCCGATGTACAATATTTGCGCCTGGGCGGTGCCGATGTATGGCTGTTTATGAGTGTTACCCTTTTTGTGATCGGGCAGATCTTTAAAAGAGGCGTTGAAATTCAGGCAGAAAACGAACTAACCATATAAGCTATGCCGATCATTGTAAATTTGGATGTGATGATGGCTAAACGCAAAATGTCATTAAATGAACTTTCAGAAAAGGTGGATCTTACGCTGGCCAATCTTTCTATCCTCAAAACCGGCAAAGCAAAAGCCATTCGTTTCAGTACGCTCGAAGCCATTTGCCAGGCGCTGGACTGTCAGCCGGGCGATCTGCTGGAGTATTCGAAAGATTAAATTCCAGCGTTTGCCATTTGGCAAAATCTGATAACTTTGTTTTGACCAATTAGTATTCAGTGTAAACAAAGAGCCATTATCCCAAAAAGCATGGAAAACGCTATCAGTACAAAAACATTAAAAAACGCGGAACTATTGTTACGCATTACCATGAGCATTACCCTGCTGGTTGCCGGTATCAGCAAATTTTGCAGCCACGGGAATTTTCATAAATACTATCTCAAACAGTTCACCAATCCCGATTTGCGTATCAATCTGCCATCGGCCCTGTTTGATATTTACCTGGTCCTGATCCCTTTTATTGAAATGGGAATAGGTATAGCGCTGCTCACATCCTTCAAACGCCGATTTTTTATCGTGGTATGGATATTCTATTTTATTTCCCTGGAAGTAGGGCATTACGTTTTGGAAGAGTTTACCTCCGTCGATCTGCTTATCCCCATCATCCTGTTCGGCGTAGCAGCCTATATACTGCCCGGGTATGAGTTTGTTGGCGGGAAGGATAATAGTTAAGATCAAGTTGTGGGAGTAATATAAAACCACACGTCATTGGAGGTACGAAGCAATCTCTAAGCTATACAGAGCGAACTTTTCTGATTGGTACTGCCTATGTAGGGATTGCTTCGTACCGCAATGACGCGCGGAAAGTTTTTTAGCTGTTACAAGCGGCGGCCTTGTGGCTATTGTGCTAAGTTTATATCATTCAAGTGTACCACAAGCAGGACGCTTGCTGAAACGGGCTGGAATTGATCAATCGTTTGCGTGATAATTATCAATAGTGGTTTTATATCTTTAGACCTTGGATTCCGGTTGATGGATTCGCTCTGTTTTTAATCCAGTTACTTGTTAGTGTATCCAATAAACTTGAAACAAAAATCTGATAAACAGAAACCGGGCATGGAGATTAAGAAATTACGGGTTTACAAAATGGTTTTAATGAGTGATAGTTATGCTTGAGTTTGAACATTTCCCCAAAATAGACGCGCATTTTCACTCTACTTTTTATGATCCGGTGTATGAACAAATAGCGAACGACTATCACTTGAAATACATTAACATCAATACAGATGCGAGTGTTTTTCCGCCAATGGAAGTGCAGGAAAGCGTGGCTTTATCCTATATAAAAAAAGCACCCGCACGTTTTGCTTACATAGCCAGTTTTGAGATGAAAGGATGGCAGCATCCAAATTGGTTTAAGGAGGTATCAAATGGACTGAAAAGATCAATTGAGCAGGGGGCAGTGGGTGTTAAGATCTGGAAAAACATTGGCATGGAAATTTTAAAACCAGATGATAAGTCATTTTTAATGATTGACGACCCGTTTTTTGATCCGCTTTTTCTTTTTTTAAGTGAAAATAAAATTCCGGTACTTACCCATCTGGGAGAACCCAGGAATTGCTGGCTTCCCCTTGAAGAAATGACGTCTGAACGAAACAAAGCATATTATACCAAAAATCCGGAATTTCATGCTTATTTGCATCCGGAAATCCCTTCTTATGAGAGGCAGATAGCGGCAAGAGATTATTTAATGGTGAAATATCCAGAGCTGACATTAGTTGGCGCTCATTTGGGGAGTTTGGAATGGAGTTATGAAGAGCTTGCCAAACGTTTTGACCAATACAGTAACTTTTATGTTGATTTATCTTCGCGCTTAGGGCATTTGCAAATGCAGTCTGTTAAAGACTACGATGGGGTACGTGATTTTTTCATTAAATATGCAGATCGTATCATGTATGGTACAGATGCCTATAATAATCCTGAAAAACTAATAAGCTCATTGATTAACGACTGGAAGTATTTTACAACAAATAAATATGGTGAATCTACGGAAGTAAAAGGTGCTTTTAAGGGAATCGATTTACCCGAAAACATACTCTACCAGCTTTATTATGCCAATGCAAAAAGGATATATCCAGCCTTGAATTGAAATAAAAAAGGAACTCAAAAGCTATCTGACAAATAATACAAAAAAATCCGTATATTTATAAAATCACCAGCCCGGTTACCTTGCAAAAAGGGTAACCGGGCTGTTTAGTTAAGAGAAAACCAAGCCAAAAACCGACCGTTTGGTATGTAGCCATTTGACAATCAATAAATCAATACTTTTTAAAGTTTTTAAAACTGCTCAAAACCGTGTTGAAATTTGTTAAAAAGTGTTAAAATGGATGGTTTTGAATGAATTTTCGAACGTTTTTGCCCTTGTTTTGGCCAGAAAAGTGTTAAAATTTGAGGTTTAAAAAGTTTTGGAGCCCTTATTTTAACAAAAGGCAGTGCCGGTCTGGTAGCTCTCGAAGAATTTGAACGCGGAATATTACACCCCAAATATCCCCACTTTAAAAATAGAATTAAGGATGTACCCTGTTTTTCTGAATTGCCGGTTATTCATTAACTTCGTGCTATGAATTTTTCGTCCAAATTGCTGGAGAATGCTGTTGCCGAGTTTGCCAAACTGCCGGGAGTAGGACAAAAAACAGCCCTGCGTCTGGTACTCCATTTATTGAATCAGGATAAGCAGGATGTGGAGCAGTTTAGTAAGGCTATCAGTAAGTTACGCAACGAGATACAGTTTTGCAGCGTTTGCCATAACATCTCAGACCAATCGGTATGCGAGATCTGCTCGTCGCATAAACGCGATCATAGCCTGATATGCGTAGTAGAGGATACCCGTGATGTAATGGCTATCGAAAATACCAATCAATACAACGGTGTATACCATGTTCTGGGCGGCCTGATATCGCCTATGGACGGCATCGGGCCATCAGATCTGCAGGTGGATACTTTAGTAGAACGGTTGAAGGCAAATGAAACCAAAGAGATCATTTTTGCCCTCAGTGCCACCATGGAAGGGGATACTACTTTGTTCTATCTTCATAAAAGAGTAAAAAACTTTAACATTACTATCTCCACCATTGCCCGTGGCATAGCTTTTGGAGGTGAGTTGGAGTACGTTGATGAAATTACCCTCGGGCGATCTATCGCTACACGTGTTCCATATGAAAACTCACTGACAAAGTAAAAAATGAAACTATCGGTTATCATTGTTAATTATAATACCTGCAACATGCTCCGGCTGGCGCTTAACTCTGTGGTAAGAGCCGCCCAGGACATCGTGAATGAGGTTTTTGTGGTTGATAATGGTTCAACTGACCGGTCGTTGGCAATGGTGCAGGAGGAGTTTCCGGAGGTAAAGGTGATAGCCAATACCACAAATGGGGGTATGGCCAAAGCCTATAACCAGGCCCTAAAACTGGTTTCGGGAGAGTATATTTTAATGGTCAATGCGGATACTATTACAGGCAAAAAGACCATAGAGAAAACACTGGAGTTTATGGATGCGCATGCCGATTCTGGAGGACTTGGCGTTCGTATGATCACACCTGATGGTAGTTTTCTGAAAGAGTCGAAACATGGCTTTACTAAACCCTGGGGCATATTTTTTAAACTGACCGGGCTGGCTAAGTATTTTTCAAAATCGCGCCTGACCGATGTTTTGCGTAAAGACTGGGTAGAGGAGTTTCAAACTTCTGAAACCGATGTGCTGAATGGCGCTTTTATGCTGTACCGCAAAGAAGCCCTTGACCTGGCGGGTGTACTCGATGAGCGTTTCCATATTTATGGATATGATATCGACCTGTCATACAGGGTAAGGCTTACCGGGTTTAAAAACTACTATTTTCCAAAAACGTATATCATCAACTTTAATACAAGGGGTAAAGCTAAATTTAGCTGTGCTTATATCAGGGAATTTTATGGGGCTATGATTATATTCGCCACCAAATACTTGTTTAAGGTGCCCGAAATAAAAGTGGAGGGCTTACCGCAGCTTTACCCTCCATCGTATGAAGTTGAATAATAAAATCATTATCATCACCGGCGCCTCATCGGGCATTGGCAAATCATTGGCTATTGAATGTGCTAAACGCGGGGCAAATATAGTACTGGCTGCCCGTCAGTATGTTACCCTTTGCGAAATAGCACAGGATCTGGAAAAGCAATATAGTATTAAAGCTCTTGCCGTGCAATGCGATGTAGCCGTTGAGGAGGATTGCGCTCATCTGATCAAACAAACACTAACCACATTTGGTAAAATAGATGTATTGATCAACAATGCGGGCATCTCTATGCGGGCCTTGTTTCAGGATGCTGATCTGAAAGTATTAAAAAGTCTGATGGATGTTAATTTCTGGGGAACGGTATACTGTACCAAATATGCCTTGCCCGAAATCTTGAAAACCCAGGGCAGCATAGTGGGCATATCATCCATAGCCGGGTATAAAGGTCTGCCCGGCCGCACAGGCTACTCGGCCTCTAAATTCGCGATGAACGGTTTTTTAGATTCGTTGCGGGTTGAGAATTTAAAAACAGGGGTTCATGTGCTTACGGCTTGTCCTGGGTTTACGGCGTCAAACATCCGCAATACCGCTTTGGCAAAAGATGGTAGTCAGCAAGGTGAAAGTTCTATGGACGAGAATAAGATGATGAGCAGCGAAGAAGTTGCCCGGATCATTGCTGATGGCATCGAAAACCGTTCACGTACCCTCATCATGACCACACAGGGTAAGCTAACCGTAGCCATTAGCAAATTTCTGCCGGCATTTTTGGACAAGATGGTGTATAATGTTTTCGCAAAAGAAAAGAATCCGTTACTGAAATAATTCATCAATTTACTGAGCTATTTCCTGATTGAGGCTCTGCATCCGTATTGTTTATTGGGGACATTTTGTTTAAATTTGATAGTATGGAAAAGGCTAAACAGGTTTTTAGTGAAGCTGAGATACGGCTTTTAAAAGAGGGTTTAAAACGCACTTATAAAGAGCGCTTTCAAATGATCACCCGTTTATATAAAATTCAACAGACCCTAAATAAAGCATCTATTTTACATAAACCCTTTATCAGCAAATAATTAGTGGATATTTTTGATGAGGACATATTAAGTTTTTGGAAATCTATTAACAGCCGTTTGTGGGGCTGAGAGACAACAGGCTCAAACTTTGGACATCGGTACTAAAGTGAGGTTTTTAAAGCATTCATTTGTGTTAATGGAATTTTTAGTTGTATTAAGATACCAGATACCATCAATGCAATTCAAGGTAAAGCTTTCGTCATCTGTTACGCTTAACCAAATTATATTAAGAGAGTCTTCAGTATAAAGACTTTCAAACTCTTCATCATTTAAGTATAAGACTTTATTGAGCAAAAGCATATATTTAATATACCAATATTCAGCTTGAAATCGCAATGAAAAATTAGTAAAGGGTTCAATTTCTAATTCCTTAATTAACTTAGTTCTTTTAGCCTCACATTTCAATCTCTTCAGGAAAGTTAAATCATGAATCTCATTTGTGATTTTAAATTTGATAAAATTTATTTCTTGTTCCATTGACACTACAATTAGCTACCATATAATAAAAATCTCTGATAATCCCTTAATGATGTAAATCAAGGTTCAGACTAATCACCCAACCGCTCAAAATCATTGATCTTATCCAGGTGCAATACAACTCGACCATCCTCATCACGGTCAAATGTGGGTTTAAATTTGGCATCCCATACCATATCTTTATAAGTGTAGGTAGTACGGGAGTGGATGGTTTGCGAAAAGGTATCGTCAAATATTCTGAGCAGTACCGAGAAAACTACCTGGGCTTTCTCAAAATCTTCCCGTGTAAAATCTTTCAGCGGACTATCGTCATCAATGGGATGTACTACCGTCCAGTTGATGGATAATATACTTACCGCTTTACGTTCCAGCATCAACTGATAAAACTTACGCTCTGTTTTGCCATTTACCTCTTCGTTATAGGAAAAATTAACTTCTATATGCAAATCAATCAATACATTGTGTCTTGCATTGGCCAGTCGGAACATGAGGCCGGTTTTATCTCCTCTGTAAGGGGCCACAAGAATATTTTCGCTGTATTTGATCTTGGCGGTAGGTTTTGAAAAACGGCCGTAAAGCAAGCCTGTAGCTAAAGCAAAGGCCAGTAGGCCCATCATGGACTCCAACGCAGCCACGCTGTTGGCCGCCATCCCTTGCGGACTAATATGCCCGTAGCCAACAGTAGATATGGTTTGTGCCGAAAAAAAGAAGGCATCCATAAAGTGATCAAAAAACGTAGTGCCACTTTTGCCGTCCAGACTATTTGGTCCAAGGGCAACGTATATGCAGGCAAAGATGATATTGGCCACCAAATAACCACTTAAAACAACCAGCCAAAATTTTGTCCAGCTCATATTAATGAGGCTCTGGTAGCTGTTTAACCGGTTAAAGAAGGGGAGGCCTGTACGTTTTACGTTGATAGATCCGTCTTTATTAATTACCGGCTGACTTTTTATAACCGGCTGTGTGCCAAAGCCAAGATCGTCTTCCGGGTTTACTTTTCGTGTATTATGGTTCATTTGAAGTGTAAGCTTTTCGGCTTTTGCGTAAATTTATCATTCTGTTTGCTTTTAGTAAAAACTATTTCCATATTTGTGGCACAAATGAAAATGATAGTATTAAACAATAACTGGTGGTGGCTTAACGATTAATCGTAAGGCAATTCCGTTTTGTTTTTTAACATAATATTCAGAAGGGTTGCCATAAGGTAACCCTTTTTTTATTCCCCCAGGCCCCTAAAAGAGGAGCATAAGGGGAAAAGTAATTAACCATTAAAAATTCCCCCTTTAGGGGGTTAGGGGGCATGAAACAGATACTAAATCATCTTTTTGAACACAAAACCTTTACCAGGGAAGCTTCAAAAAATATTTTGATAAACATTGCACAGGGACAATATAACACCTCGCAAATGGCAGCTTTTATGACGGCTTATTGCATGCGCAGTATTACTGTTGATGAGCTGGAAGGTTTTCGCGATGCGATGCTGGAGCTTTGTTTGCCTATCGACCTGGAAACCGGTCAGCTGATAGATCTTTGTGGTACCGGTGGCGATGGTAAGGATACTTTCAATATATCAACCCTGGCATCGTTTGTTGTAGCAGGGGCTGGCTATAAAGTGGCCAAGCATGGTAATTATGGGGTATCATCGGGTTGCGGTTCATCCAATGTAATAGAATACCTGGGTTACCAGTTCTCCAATGATGCTGATAAGTTAAAAACGAGTATCGATAAAGCCAATATCTGCTTTTTACACGCGCCCTTGTTTCACCCGGCCATGAAAACAGTAGCCCCTATACGTCGTGAATTGGGGGTGAAAACATTTTTTAATATGTTAGGCCCCTTGGTTAATCCTGCTAAGCCAGAGAATCAGCTGGTGGGCGTATTTAACCTTGAGCTTGCGAGGGTTTATGCCTATCTATATCAAAAATCAACCACCAAATACACCATCGTGAATGCGCTGGAAGGCTATGACGAGATTTCGCTCACCTGCGATTTCAAAACATTCTCTGCCGAAGGCGAAAAGATCAATACAGTAGAAAGCCTGGGTTTTGAAAAATTAGATCCTAAGCAAATAACCGGTGGGGATACCGTAGCTGCATCAGCTAAGATATTTAGCGATGTGCTTAATAATCAGGGTACATTTGCCCAGAATAACGTGGTGTTATCTAACGCGGCGCTGGCTATCAAAACCATTGGGCCTGAAAAAAGCTTTGCCGATTGCTATTATGAAGCAGAGGAAGCCTTGTTGAATGGGAAAGCGTTAAATAGTTTTAATCTTTTATTGATGAACTAAGCATGAGGATCAAAGTTTGTGGCCTAAAGCAACCAGAAAACATCAAAGCCGTAGCCGCCTTAAAACCGGATTACATGGGCTTTATTTGCTATGGGCCATCGCCACGCTTTATCAGTGCGTTGTCTGCAGATGCACTGGCAACAATACCTGCATCTATCCACAAAACCGGGGTTTTTGTAAATGAAACTGCCGAAACCATCAACGCGCTGATTGAGCGGTATGGTTTTGATACGATACAGCTGCACGGCGATGAAAGCCCGGAATTTGCTGATGCTTTTAAAGGCAGGGTAACCGTTATAAAAGCGTTTGGGATTGATAATGACTTTGATTTCAGCAAACTTATTGCTTACGTCAACAAAGTTGATTATTTGATGTTCGATACAAAAACCACTATTTATGGCGGCTCTGGTAAAGTGTTTAACTGGAATATTTTGAATAAATATACATTGGATACTCCCTTCTTTTTATCTGGCGGCATAAGTCTGGATAATATAGAGGAAGTGAAAAATATAACCCATCCGCAATTTTACGCGGTTGATCTAAACAGCCGGTTTGAAGACGAACCGGGACTAAAAAATATTCAGAAACTGGAAAAAGCATTTGATATCATCAAAAAACACACTATTACAGATGAAATACGGAGTTAACGAACATGGTTACTATGGTGATTTTGGCGGCGCTTATATCCCCGAAATGCTGTATCCAAACGTCGAAGAACTAAGGCAGCAATACCTTACCATCATCAATGATCCCGGCTTTAAGGCGGAGTTTGATGATCTGCTGAAAAATTATGTAGGCAGGCCATCGCCACTGTATCATGCCAAAAGATATTCGGAAAAATATGGCGCTAACATATTTTTTAAGCGTGAAGATCTGAACCATACCGGCTCGCATAAGATCAACAATGCCATTGGGCAGATACTACTGGCCAAACGCCTGGGCAAAAAACGTATCATTGCCGAAACTGGCGCAGGTCAGCATGGTGTGGCAACTGCTACGGTATGCGCCCTGATGGGTATTGAATGCGTGGTATACATGGGCGAAATTGATATGGCCCGCCAGGCACCCAACGTTTCCCGTATGAAAATGCTGGGTGCTACGGTAAGACCAGCATCATCGGGCAGTAAAACACTCAAAGACGCCACCAACGAAGCCCTGCGCGACTGGATAGCCAACCCGGTTGATACTCATTACATTATCGGCTCGGTGGTTGGCCCTTATCCTTATCCGGATATGGTGGCCTGTTTTCAGTCGATCATATCCGAAGAAACCAAAAAACAACTCGCAGAACATACAGGTAAAGAATTACCCGAGTACGTACTGGCCTGTGTGGGTGGCGGCAGTAATGCCATGGGAATGTTTTATCACTTTTTAGATGACGAACAGGTGAAACTGGTAGCTGTTGAAGCAGCAGGTAAAGGCGTTGATAGCGGTCATTCTGCAGCTACAACCTTCCTCGGCCATGAAGGCGTTTTGCATGGTAGCCGCACCATACTGATGCAAACACCCGATGGACAAGTGGTTGAACCATATTCCATTTCAGCAGGCTTGGATTATCCGGGAATTGGTCCGCAGCATGCGCATTTGTATAAAATAAACCGTGCCCTGTATGTGAGTGTTACCGATGACGAAGCCATGAAGGCCGGTTTACTTTGCTCACAAATGGAAGGTATTATCCCCGCCATCGAATCATCGCATGCACTGGCACAGCTTGAGAAAATGAAATTTAATTCAACTGATAACGTCGTGATCTGCCTGTCGGGCCGTGGCGATAAAGATCTGGATACATTTATTAAATATTTCGGTTATTAAATTAGTTCATGGATAATAGTTCATGGATCATAGCAAAAACAATGTGCAACCGTCAACTATAAAACCAATCATTACCATGAACAATGAACCATCAACTCTAAGCTACACCACAATGAACCGCCTTAACCAGCTTTTTGCATCAAAGAAAGATAACCTGTTATCCATATACTATACTGCGGGTTACCCTGCTTTGAACACCACAGTTGATATTGCTGAGGCTTTGGAAAAAGCAGGTGCTGATTTTCTGGAAGTAGGTTTCCCATACTCCGATCCTGTAGCTGATGGGCCAACCATACAACACAGTTCTGAACAAGCGCTGGAAAACGGGATGACCCTCAACCAACTATTTGAGGAACTTACCGAATTGCGCAAACGGGTTACCATTCCTATACTGCTCATGGGCTATTTTAATCCGATAGCACAATACGGCGTTGAGCATTTCTGCAAAAAAGCGGCTGAACTGGGTGTGGATGGCGTTATTGTACCTGACCTGCCCATGTATGAGTACGAAGCCTTGTATTCGACTCATTTTATCAATAATAACCTGAGTAATATATTCCTGGTTACACCGCAAACGTCACCAGATCGAATTCGTAAAATTGATGAGTTGAGCAATAGTTTTATTTACCTGCTGTCGTCGTCGTCTATAACAGGTGGTAGTCTGCAGCTTACCAATAGTATTGAGGATTACTACAAGCGCATTAAAGCCATGGAGCTTAAAAATCCAACCATCATTGGTTTTGGCATCTCAGACAATGCAACCTTCAAAAAAGCCTGTGAATATGCCAATGGCGCCATTGTAGGCAGTAAATTTGTTAAGCTGCTGGCCGAAGATGGTTATATGGAAAAGATACCAGCGTTTATACAGAGTATAAGATAGATCAAGGATTTTTGGAGCAAGGATTAAGGACTTTCTTTTCATGCGTTTGTCTTTGTTCCAAAAATCTTTGTTCTTTGCTCCCCAAAAACTATAGATACAACTCCAGATCTCCTTTACCTTCACGGATGATCTCGAAGTCACCATCTGTACAGTCAACTACGGTAGAGGCAATGTTGTCACCATAACCACCATCTATCACGATATCAACCAGGTCCTCATATTTCTCGTAGATCAGTTCAGGATCGGTGGAGTACTCTATAATATCATCATCATCTTTAATAGAGGTGGATAGGATGGGGTTACCCAGAACCCGCACGATCTCACGGGCTATCTCATTATCAGGCACCCGGATACCCACTGTTTTTTTATTGGAGCTCAATAGTTTGGGGACCATATGGCTGGCATTAAATATAAAGGTAAACGGCCCCGGTAAAGCCTTTTTAAGTACCCTGAAGGTGGTATTATCAATCGGCTTGATATAATCAGATATATGGCTCAAGTCGTAGCATATAAAGGAAAAATTAGCCTTTTCGGGTTTAATGTTCCTGATCTTGCAGATGGCTTCAATGGCTTTATGATTGGTGATATCGCAACCCAGGCCGTAAACGGTATCGGTAGGGTATATGATGAGGCCACCTTTGCGTAATACTTCAACCACCTGCTCTATAGCTTTAGGGTTAGGATTTTCGGGATATATTTTAATAAGCATGATATACAGACAAATATACCTATAACTTGCAGGGCTGACGCATTAGGAATTTGATTTAGCGATTAATGAAAGTAGAAATTTGTGGTTCCAACCGGCCATTTTCC